>CACBSE010000004.1 GCA_902541775.1 uncultured Litorivicinus sp.
TCGCCGATATCCAACCGGGATTTGAGCCGTTATTGAATCGAGTCGGTAATGCATTGAGCACGACAGAAGGGCCAGTCACGGTCGAGGGGCATACAGACAATGTGCCGATCGCGTTCAGTGACCGCTTTCAATCCAATTGGGATTTGTCAGCAGCGCGGTCTGCAGCCGTTGCCGATTATCTGCTCGGAAATACTGAAATTCAGCAGGGTCGATTAACTGTTACCGGCTATGCAGATACCAAACCACTCGAGTCGAACGAAACCGCTGCGGGGCGCGCGAAGAATCGTCGAATAGAGATTATCGTGAATGGTGGCTAAGGCTTTAATCGTCGTCTTGCTCAGTTTAATCAGCCCATGTTCGTTTGCCGAAGTCGATCGAGGTGTTGATGCGTATGAGCAGAATAAGCACTCAGTCGCATTACGTTATTGGATTCCTTTAGCGCGCGAGGGAAACGCGCTGGCGCAAAACAATCTTGGCGTCATGTATCAGCGAGGACTTGGCGTCGCACAAAATTTTCAAAAAGCACTGTCATGGTTTGAAAAGGCTGCCGCACAAAATCTAGCTGAAGCGAATGTGAACCTTGGCTTATTGTATTTTGATGGGCTCGGTGTCACGCAGGATCATCAGAAAGCATTTCGCCTGTTTTCGATCGCCGCGCGTGACAAACTTCCTGAGGCTCACCATATGTTGGGCCTTCAGCTCTATGACGGAATCGGTGTTCCGTCTGATCTTCAGAAAGCACTTCAGCATTTCAAGGACGCTGCGGTACTCGGATATCCAGAGTCACAGTACATGCTTGCATTTCTCTATCAATCTGGCGATCTAGGGGAAGTGCGTGCTGATCTGGCATATGTTTGGTCGAAAATCGCGAGTGATTACTACAATCTCGAAATCGCTCCTGATCTCCATTATCTTACAACGTTATTACTAGACGACGATGAGCAGGCAGAGCAAGCGTTAAAAGCCAATGCGTGTTATTCCAGTAATTTTACAGATTGTCCTTTTTAAACCCTAAAGAGTTTTTGAGTTCGCCCGATAATTAATGTATCGCACATGACAACAATCGAGGATGAGCTGATGGCATTTCGAAAAAAGGGTTTGGCGAGTTACGGTGAGGTTGCAGTTCAATCTGGAACGGCTTACGCCGACAGCGTTCAACTAATCCAAATGTTATTTGATGGATTAATCGACTCCCTGGCAGCAGCCGAAGGTCAAATCGAACGAAATGAAATTGACGCAAAAGGCGAATCACTTAGTCGGGCGACACGAATCGTCCTGGGATTACAGGGATCATTGGATATCGAGAAGGGCGGTGAGATCGCTGGAAATCTGGCTGACCTTTATGATTACTGCACGCGTCGACTGCTCCATGCCAATCTGAAAAACGATCTCGAGGCCGTTCGCGAAGTCAAGAAATTGATGGGTGAAATCAGAGATGCCTGGGCTCAAGTGCCTGATCTGATTGATGGTCAGTCAGCAGCAAACTTCGGCTGAGGGCGGTTGTGATCGAGATCGACGCGTCGACAGAGCAAGAAGTTGACAACGCCCACCAACTGTCTGTGGATCCAGTCCTGCCGTATTCTGTTCCTTCAACTGCAATCGAAAATGTTCAGTTGTTTAACATACTGCACCAGCCGCAACGGCGGTTGGTGCAGGGGACCGTTCGGAAATATCATTGGTACTCCCAATCGGTTGCCATGCTTGAGAGATAGGGCGATCGCAGATCAACCTTGAGCTATTTGCATAGTCTTTTATACTCAAGCCTCTACAAAACAAGCGCTTGAGGAAATCATTGAGTACAACATCCGATATGATCATCGGCAGTAGTCGTGCGATCAATGAACTTCGAGCACTGATCAGTCAAGCGGCTTCAAGCGATGCCAGCGTGCTGATTCTCGGAGAAAGCGGTACCGGCAAAGAGCTTGTCGCGCGCGCTTTGCATACCGAATCCAATCGTGCCGGTTCGAATTTTGTGCCAGTTAACTGTGGCGCAATCCCTCGCGACCTACTCGAGTCCGAGCTATTTGGTCACAAACGAGGGGCTTTCACGGGTGCCATTGCTGACCGAACAGGCCGATTTCAATTAGCGCACGATGGCACCTTATTTCTTGACGAAATTGGTGATATGCCCGCTGAGATGCAAGTGAAATTGCTCCGAGTTCTTCAGGAGCAGAAAGTTGACCCAGTGGGCTCCACCAAATCCATCGATGTCAATGTCCGAATTATTGCAGCAACGCACAGAAACCTGGATTCTTATATCCAAGCAGGCGATTTCCGTGAGGACTTGTATTATCGACTCAACGTGATTCCCGTTATTCTGCCGTCGCTGAGAGAGCGTCAGGAAGACATCCCTGAATTGATTCAGTTCTATCTGGAAAAACATACGCAGGACGGCCAGATATCGAGTTTCGATGGCGCACTGATGGATGCTTTGTGCAAGTATCCCTGGCCTGGCAATATTCGCGAATTAGTGAACTTGGTTCACCGATTGTGCTGCTTCTTCCCGGGTCAACCGGTCAGACTGTCACAGGTCCCCGCACCTTTGCTTCCCAGAGGGATTGCTGAGTTCGGTGCAGGCGGTGCAATCAGCTTTGACCGGAGTTGCCCGCAGCAGAGTGAATTGGATTTGACTATCTTTGACCGCGGCGACAATCCCGTCGAGGAAATTATTCTACGTGCGCAAGGCGGTGCACCCGCTCCGACTGCGACTCTGCCGCTTGACGGACTTAATTTAAAAAACCATCTTGCTGAGATTGAGAAGCAATTGATTGTTGATGCACTCTCAAAGTGTGACGGTAATGTTTCGCAGTCTGCGAGGCTATTAAATCTTCAACGGACCACGTTAATCGAAAAAATTAACAAGTACGAAATCCAGTCCTAATCGATCCTGTCGGATTTTCGGCAGCCGGTGATTGACCTCCAGGTCGGCTCGTGTTTGCCGGCTCTGAAACTCCTATGTGACAAATGGTTGCCGCCATTGGCATGATGCTTGCTGCGACGAGCGTATTCCAATGTGAGCAGGTAACTGACAATGACACAAAGCAATACGAATCGTTTATTGGGCATCGCTGATCCGAGTTGGCCCACCACGAGTCTTATTGAGAAACGAGCGATAGAACTCGGCTACGAGGCCGTGGTGACGTCGACTCCTGGCAATCTTGAATCTCAAGCATCTGAATTTGGAATGGTTGTTGTTCATCTGCCCAATGGTGGGTCGATCCAGTCAATTATTGAGTCGATCAAATTGTTTGATGATGAAATTCAATTCGTTGTTTTAACCGATAGAAGCGATCAGCAGTCTGTGAAAACACTCGAGCGGATACCTGGTGTGTCTGTGTTTTGTGTTTCAACAATCGATGCGATTTCTTGGAATGAATTGTTTGCACAGCATCTCGAGCGATCTTCTGGATCGACAAAAGAGGAACAACCAACGTCGGACGCACAGTACGTATTTGTTGATCCGAAGTCTCAGCATCTGCTGGCCCTTGTCGAGCGACTTGCAACAACAAAAGCTGCTGTACTGCTGCAGGGCCAGACGGGTACAGGAAAAGAAATTGTTGCGCGAACATTGCATGCGTTGTCAGACCGCGCCAATGCGCCATTTGTTGCATTAAATTGTGCCGCGATGCCTGAGCATTTGGTCGAGGATATGTTGTTTGGCCATGAAAAGGGCGCATTTACAGGCGCGACACGTGAGCTCCAAGGCATTTTCGAGCAGGCGAAATCGGGGACTGTGTTTCTCGATGAGATTGGAGAAATGCCAATTCAACTGCAAGCCAAATTGCTTCGCGTATTGCAAGAGAAAGAAGTGGTCAGGCTTGGTGGACGCGACACCATTCCATTGGATTTCCGTTTGATCGCTGCGACCAACAAAGATTTAAAAGAAGGGATTGCTGAGAAGACATTTCGGGAGGATCTGTATTACCGAATCAGTGCTTTTAAGTTGCAGATCCCAAATCTTGCTGAGCGCAAGGGTGACATCTTACCTTTAGCGAATACACTCGCGGCTCGGCATGGCCTTGATCATCCGGAGTTTACAGAGTCAGCCTTGCGCGAACTCAATCGATACAGCTGGCCTGGTAACGTTCGTGAGCTTGATAATGTGATTCAGCGCGCCGTGGTTTTCGCTAATTATGGACGGATTGATACGCAGCATCTGTTCTTCGATGAACCTTTTGCGCGTGAAGAGCAAGAATTTGGTCATCACACCCTGGTGCAAGACTATCACTCGGCACGTCTAGGTCAGCCAATGCCGTCGGCATTGACGCCACTGCGCCATCGCGATCTGCAGTCTGCGGTTCGTGAGAGCGAATACGATGTCATCATGGATGCAATCAATTCGACACGTACCCGTGAAGAGGCTGCTCGAAAGCTGGGAATTAGTCCGCGCACACTCCGTTACAAAATGGCTAAGCTGCGTGAATCGCGTCTTGGCATGTCGCATTGCGCTTAGGAGATTGACCGATGGTTGACCCAACAAGTAGTGGCAGTGCGCAGATGATCATGGATCAGATTAAGGCCTATCAGACGCGTGTTGAACAAACACATCAACCTGAAACTGCAATTCCCCCGACGGAGGTAAATAAGCCTCAGTTCAACGAAGCTGTTCAGGCGCTTGTGAATTCAGTCAATGACGCACAAATGGAATCCGCAGAGATGCGCGCTGCTTTTGAACGTGGGGACGATATCCCATTAACTGACGTTGTCTTAAGTATGCAGAAATCTTCATTAGCGTTTGAAGCCACGCTTCAAGTGCGCAATAAGGTTTTGAAAGCTTATGAAGACATTATGAATATGCCGGTATAGATAGGGTAGGTTAGAGATATGGCAACATCGACTACAGAGATGCAGGAAATGCAGGCAGCTGAGCGAAGCGCAGAGACGAGCCTGTCGACCACCGCGCCGTCAGGGCAGGCTGGTCCGCTTGGGCTAGCCAAAGGAGCGTCGTTACCCAAACTGAACGAGATTCTCGCTCAACCTGCAGTGAAAAAGGCAACCCCTGCGATCATGATTGCGGTGCTGTTGGTCTTCCTCGTTGCAAGCTATATGGCGATGCAGGATCCCGTCTACCGTCCTATTTTCCCAGGAATGACAGAAGCCGATCGGCAGGTAGCGTCGGAAACGCTTAAAGAAGGGGGGTTTTCGCCACGGGTGAACCGATCCACTGGTCAGTTGGAAGTTGACGCGGGCTCCTATCACGAAGCACGGATTTTCTTGGCATCGAAGGGACTGCCATCGGAAGGAACGGCCTCGGGGTTTGAGGCCTTATCAAGCTCTGCTTCAATCACCACCTCGCAGTTCATGGAACAAGCTAACTATGCAGCTGCTGTTGAGCAGGAGCTCGCAAAATCCATTATTCGGATTTCAAGCATTAAGCATGCAAGAGTCCACCTGGCGCTCCCAAAGCAGTCGGTCTTTGTTCGCGATCGGACACCTCCTAAGGCGTCCGTCGTGGTGACGCGGTTCGCGGGTCGTAATATCGATCGAGAGCAGGTGAATGCAATTATTAACCTGGTGGCAGCGAGTATCCCATATTTGAATCCCACGGATGTGGTTGTCGTTGATTCATTGGGTAACCTTTTAAGTGATGAAACTCGCGAGAGTCCATTAGGCTTGACCAGCGCTCAGTTAGTCCATAAACAACGTGTCGAGACGACCTACCGCAATCGGATCTATGAGCTGTTGGGTCCAATTTATGGCGAAAACAATGTCCGGGCTCAGGTAGATGTTGAATTGGACTTCACTGAAGTGGAAAGTACTTTTGAGACCTATGATCCGAACGAAAAAGGTGAAAGAACCCGGTCAGAAGTCCTGTCACTAGACCGAACAGCCACCGCGGATGCCGAGGGTGTTCCTGGGGCAACAACCAATCAGCCCCCAGCAGAGTCTGAATTTGCTTTGGATGGACGTGCAACGGCAGAATCCTTCTCAAATATGGGCGAAACAGTCAGTTCTCGGACGACAAGAAATTACGAGTTAGACCGCATTGTACGGACCGTGAAAGACGCGAATGGTCAAGTTCTCAAAGTGTCAGTCGCAGTTGCTGTGAATCGGTTTGCCCCTGGAGAGTATCCTCAACCACCAGAAGGTATTGCGCCCGAGGATTTTGAAGGCCCCGAGTTACAAGAGATCTCAGAGAATGAATTGACACGCGTGAATAATTTGGTGCGTGGTGTTGTGAATTTTGATGCCGAGCGTGGCGATCAGGTGACAGTCGTGGCGACGCCCTTTGATCCACCTGCAGCCTTGGAGGACCTTATGCCTTGGTACGAGAACGTTCTATTATTAAATATGATCAAAGGCGTCTTCGCCATGACCGTGTTCTTATTGATTGCGTACATCTTGATTCGTCCGGTCGCTTATAAGTTGCTAGGTATACCGTTACCACATGAGCGCAAAGCTGCTGAAGCAGCGGCAAAGGCGGCCGCGGCCGAGCAGTTGGCGGCACAACCGGTGCTGGGTCCTGATGGAACGCCGCTACCACCCGGTGCAGTCGGTGTCAATGAAAACGGTGAGCCTGTTGATGCGAACGGGGAAATCATCGTACCAGAAGCGGAGATTGAGATTGGCGAAGGTGAGAGCCTTGAGGAAATTCGTGCGAAGTTGAAACCGAAGAAGTCAGCAATCTCTGCAGATTTACTGGATACTGCAAATACCTATGAGGACAAAGTTGCCTTGATTAGAATGCTCGTGCAAGAAGATTCTGGTCGTGTGGCTAACGTGCTCAAAGGTATGGTGAGGCAACGATAGGAGCTGGAGATGGCTGAGGCACCTGATTTATCAAATCTACCGGAAGTTCTTCGCGAAGAGATCCAAGGCCTTACGCAAGCGGATCGCGCAGCGGTCTTGTTATTGCTACTCGGAGAGGAAGAGGCCGCCAATATCCTGAAGTATATGAATCCGGCCGAAGTTCAGCGATTGGGAGGTGCCATGGTCGGCGCCGCTGACTTATCACAAGAGGCAATCAACTATGTTCTTGATGAGTTTGTATCGACTTTAAAAGGACAAAGTAGCTTGGGCCTCGGTGCGACTGACTATGTTGAGTCAGTCCTAAACAAAGCGTTGGGCGAAGACAAAGCGGCTTCAGTCCTTGGGCGGATCCTTCCAGGTCAAAGCTCAAAAGGCCTTGAAATTCTGCGTTGGATGGATGCTCGAGCTATTGCTGATATGGTCTCGAATGAGCATCCCCAAGTGATCGCAATCATTTTATCTGTTCTCGAACATGCGGTTGCCGCAGACGTATTATCCTATCTTCCATCGGATGTGCGGCCTGAGATTGTTCAGCGGGTTGGTGCACTGGAAACTGTGCAGCCGGCAGCCATGCAAGAACTCGAAGCAATTATGAAGAAACAGTTTAGTAACAATTCCTCGGCGCGTTCGTCAAACGTGGGTGGTGTTCAGGCTGCAGCTAAGATCATGAACTTCGCAAAAGTTGATATGGAAACCCAAGTCATGGCCGGTTTAATGGGCCTTGATGAGGAAATGGCACTTCAAATCCAGGATCAAATGTTTACCTTCGATAACTTGTTGGATGTCGACAATAAGGCGATTCAGGTCATTATGCGGAACGTCGATCAAGATCTTTTGATGACAGCATTGAAAGGTGCGAGTGATCCGGTCAAGGAGAAGTTTTTCGATAATATGTCTTCGCGTGCACGCGTCATGTTTATTGACGATATGGAGGCTAAAGGCCCGATGCGAATTACCGATGTGGAGGAAGCACAGAAAACGATCATGCGGACAGCACGGAAGCTATCGGATGCAGGAGAGCTGGTTCTAGCCGGCGGTGGTGGCGATGGCTTCGTCTAAAGTTGCTTATGTGGCGTTTGGTGAAGATGCCTCGATTGGATTTGCGGGCGATGATGTTTTAAATCGCCCAAGTCATCGTTCGTTTGAAGATCCGCCATGGAAGGTCATTGATTCAGATATTCACTTTAAGCCGATGTTCGTTGAGGGTTTTGAACCTATCGATGGGATTGATGGAGTATCAGATGATACGACTGAAACCGTGAATCCAAGTGATACTGAGCGTGTTTCCGACACCCTAGAGACCGAACGTGATGCATCAGATGAGTCCATTCAAACAGATGAGGATCCGTCTGAATGGGCAGAAGTCGCTGACGTTGAAAGTCTGGTGACGGGGGTTTCAGAGGAGGAGGTCGTCAATCGAGTTGAAGAGGCTGTTGCTAATGCGCGAGCCGAACTGATTGAAGAATATTCTCGGAAAATCAGTGAGCTCGAAGCAAGTATTACATCGTTAAAGAGCGATCACGAAACGGAATGCCAGCAAATTCGCGAGCAAACGAAAGCTGAAGCAGAAGTGAAAGTTGATAACGCGATCCAGCAGTACCGTGAGCTGACACAGAAAATCCGAATGGCTTCGACACGAGTATCCGAGTTTTTTGAGCCTGTATCTCGGCTATCAGTTCATATCGCCGAGCAGCTGGTTCGAGGTGAATTGACGGTTAGTCCGGTCGCAATTACCCGCCTCGTGCAAGGATGTCTTGATGCAATCGAAGAGCGTATATCGAAAAAAGAGCCAATTTTGAAGATGCATCCAGCAGATTTGGAGATGTTCTTAAACGGTTTTGATGGTGAGCCATCGGGCGTCTCTCTCGTGGCGGATGACCGACTCGCGCGAGGCGACGTGTCGCTGCAAATGGATCACTCAGTCATTGACGACTTACTGTCACACCGATTAGAGGAAATTGCTCAATACGTATTTGGGCGCTCGACGACTGCGGGTGATCTATTACTCGATGAGGAAAATGATTCAACTCTTGCTGAGGATTCAATACCTTTGGACGATGTTGACGCAGTGTTGACTGATGCGAGCGACCTTGCCGAAAACCCGAGTCACGAGGAGCTCGAATTTCCAGCGGTCGAGTCGCACGCGGATGATCCAATGGTCTCTAATAAACTCGAAAATCAGGTGTTGGACAATTCGACTGAGACACAAGAGGATTTTGAGGGGGACGCATTGGCAGAAACTAGCAACATGGATGTCTCGTTGCCTTCAGATGATCTTGGTGAGGGTCAAATCGGCGGAGACGACACTGAAATTGACAATACGGATCAATCAGATCAATGAATACGTCATTGGACTTTGAAGCCTTTGCCGATTCGTTAATGTCGAATCTCAAAGTTGCACCACCACAGCGAGTCGGTACGGTTGTCCGTGTCGTCGGTATGACGCTCGAAGCGAAAGGATTAATCGCTCCTGTGGGTTCGTTGTGCAGTATTACAAGCGAAGGACATGGTGACTTTCATGCTGAAGTGATCGGGTTTGATAATGAAACGCTTTATTTGATGCCATTTTCCGATCCGGTTGGTGTTCATCCTGGAACTCATGTAAGGCTCCTTAGCATGACTGCAAAAGCAGAGCTCGGGGACGCTCAACTGGGCCGTGTCCTTGATGGATTGGGTCGCCCACTCGATGGTAAGCCAATGCCACTGGCTGATCGCACACTTGGACTCCAAGGCCTGATCATTAATCCGATGGAAAGAGGCGAGATTATTGAAGCGTTAGACGTTGGGATTAAAACGATCAATGGTTTGTTGACGCTTGGGCGTGGGCAACGGATTGGTTTGATGGCGGGATCTGGCGTTGGAAAAAGTGTGCTGTTAGGCATGATGTCAAAATACACCGAAGCTGACGTCGTCGTGATTGGCTTGATCGGCGAGCGGGGTCGCGAAGTGAAAGAATTCATTTCAAACAGTTTGGGGCGACAGGGATTGGAAAAGTCGATCGTTATTGCTTCCCCAGCTAATGAGTCTCCGGTTTTGCGATTGCGTGCCACCTTGCTAGCGCATCTGGTCGCTGAATACTGGCGGGACCAGGGAAAAAATGTGTTGTTATTGGTCGACTCGATCACACGGGTTGCACACGCACAACGCGAGATTGGTTTAGCTGTGGGTGAGCCACCAACATCCAAAGGATATCCGCCTTCGGTGTTCGCATTGATTCCGCGGCTGATTGAGCGAGCAGGTGTGGGTCGCAATGGTCATGGCTCGATTACAGCAATTTATACCGTACTCGCTGAAGGCGATGACCGTGCTGATCCGATCGTTGATATCGCGCGAGCGTCTCTAGACGGACAGGTCATGCTGTCGCGTCGATTGGCTGATGCAGCGATGTATCCTGCGATTGACCTCGAAGGTTCGGTGAGTCGGATTACAGACCAGATTGTCTCGACGGACTGGCTGAAACGTGCGAATCGATTCAGACGCTTGTGGACGCTCTATCAGCAAAATAAGGATCTCATTCAAATTGGTGCTTACGAACAAGGCTCCAATCCAGAAATCGACGAGGCCATTCAAAAACGAGCTTCTCTTGAGGCATTTATGACGCAAGGGTCTACGGAGCGTTTCACCGTCCAGCAAACTGAACAATTACTTTCGGGAATTGTGTAATGGCTAATTGGCGGGTTATGGTCCAGCGAGAGCAAGCGGCGCGTGATCGTGAAGGTAAAAAGTTAGGTCAATTGCTCAGTCGTCATGCAGAATATACTGAATTACAGCTGAAAACCCGCTCGATATTGACGCAGTACGAAGAACAACTTGAATCGGTACAAGATCAGTCATGCTCGCTGACAGAAACACAATTGTATCGGGTTTCTATTGCGCAGATGCGAACTGCTCTTCAGCAAATTGACGGGCAAATTTATCAGCTGGCGATGCAGATCAGTCAAGCTCGGGCAAAATTGGGGCTAATTGAAAGAGAACGTCAGAAGTACCAATTACTTTTAGACCAGCAAGTCGACCGGGCGCGAGCCGAGTTATTAAGAGACGAAGCACGCGTGTTGGATGAATACTCCATCCAACGATTCAATCAGCAAAACTAAAGTTGGCTCAAAGTTTGCTTTCTCTCCTAGTACTTGAGGTAGGGTGAGGATCACAGCGCATGCCCGCGGGATTAAATCTTCCAACAAATATCAGTCTGCAAACATCTGTAAATGCTGAAAATTCTGACACCAAAGGACAATCGGAGCTTGCGGTTGCCGAAAAAGATACGTCAGGATTTACGAGTGTAATCAATAAAATCTCTCCTGAGACAACCAGGATCGGCAAATCATTGCCGGAGGACGGGTCTGCAGCGGCCGAAAATCAGCAAACCCGGGATCAAAGTGACTTACTTCAAGAGGTCACAGAGTCAATTTTGATTCCAATCACGGGAAAGATTCAGCTGGTCACTGGCAAGAACCAAGTTTCCGAAGAATCTCTATTGGAGTTTATGAACGAGCAGGGATTATCGCGATCAGAGATACTCGCGGTCTTGTCGAATGCTGAGATCAGTCGAGTCATTACGCCAAAAACGGAAATACAAATCTTAATGACGGATGATTGGCTGCAGACAAAAGTAAGGGCGGAAAGTCTCGTTGGTGATACGGTAATTGAAGCTTTAGAAGCGGAGCAGATGAACGCATCAGCGCTAGTGCTTAAAGAGCTTTTAGAGATCCAGCTGAAGACGCAACTGGGCCAAACAAAGCCATCTCATGTTGTAGAGATTATCGCCAGTAAAGCCGCAATTCAGCAACTGACAAATGGTACGAGCCAACACGAGGCTGTCATGGAGCCAGTCTATGATGTGTTCGAATCAATAAATTTGAGTCGTTCGACGGGCGATTCCGAGACATCTTCTCAAAATCACCGAGATTCTAGCTCACTCTTTGCAACATCTGCCCGCGCGTCTACCGAGACTGCGATGACTCAATCCGAACTGAAGGATTTCCGTTCGCTTCTTGCCGATCATTTGCGACGTGCAGAAACGATTCAGCAATTGACTGATCGGTTGGGAGTCTTTGTTGCAAAGCAAGTGACAGCGCAGATGAGCCAAGGTCGGTGGAGTATTGACTTGACCTTGCATCCAGCTGAGCTTGGCAGTATTAAAGTGGATATGGAAATGACAGAGCGTGGGCTTGAGGCTACGTTTCGAGCCAGTCAGGGGTTAACCCGTGACTTATTAATGGAATCCATGTCTCGTTTGAAACAGTGGTTTGAAGAAGGTGGCATTAATGTTGCTTACTCTGGATTATCGCAAGATTCAGGAATGAATCAGTCAACAGGCGACGAGCAGACCAATGAAACTGCTCAGTCGACAAAAGATAGGGCATCGACAGAGGAGTCTGGCGAGCCAGTAGAGACAAACAACGTGACGGGAATCGATCCCGGACGAT
This sequence comes from uncultured Litorivicinus sp., assembly GCA_902541775.1. GTDB lineage: Bacteria > Pseudomonadota > Gammaproteobacteria > Pseudomonadales > Litorivicinaceae > HIMB30. Next base: position 12,177 of record CACBSE010000004.1, read on the forward strand.
TGGACATTCGAGTGTAAAGAGGATTAAAGATGGCAGACGAACAAGTTGATGGGCAGGAAGAAGGGAAGAAAGGTGGTCTGATTAAGATCATACTTCTTGTCGTTGGTATCGTCTTTGTTGTGATGCTAACGATTGGTCTGACATTGTACTTCACTGGATTTTTTGATCCTGGAGCTGAAGAGGCCGCTGAAGAGCAGATTTCGGCGTTGGAATCAGAAGCTGCACAAGCTGCTGAAGAAGCCGCTCAGCAACCGGCGAAAATTCAATTGGAAGCGCCGGCAGTGGAGAAGTTTGAGACTGTTTACTACGAGCTCGACCGGGAATTTCTCGCGAACGTGTCTGATTCGCGAAAAGTCATGCAAATCAAGCTTGCGATCATGACACATTATGATGAGCAGGTGATCGCCAATATTGAGAAGCACGTGTTCGCAGTGCGCAATGAAGTGCTTGATATCATGCGGCAGGTGACAGAAAACGATCTAGTGAGTCCAGATTTTCGGACCAACCTTGCCGAAAATATTCGGATCGCGATGAATGCAACTTTGGAAGAAGCTGAAGACTTCGGTGGAATCGAGAAAGTGTATTTCGTTGAATTCATTGTTCAGTAGGAGATGATCCTATGGCTGATACAACACTGACGTCTGAAGAGCTCGATGCGTTAAATGCCGGCGTTAGCTCAGGGGAAATAGAGGTCGATACTGGTCTTAACGTGCACGCTAATGTGGTTAAGCACGATCTCACCGCCGAAGACTCAACACTTGGTATCAATCTTTCGGCCATTGATATGGTCAATGAGCGCTTCGTCCGCATGTTTCGCCTTGGGCTACTTGAAGTGTTGCGAACGAGTCCTAGAGTGAATTTGACCAAAGCCAAGATTGTAAAGTTTGGTGAGTATTTGCCGGATTTGAAGCCGCCATTATCAGTCACAACGATCAGGGCTAATCCGCTGCGTGGTTCGTCGATGGTACTGATCGAACCCAACATTATTTTTTCGGCCTTGGATAACTTCTTTGGTGGGTTTGGTCGTGGCATTGGGACGTTACCACCAGGACGATTATTTACTCCGACTGAAAGCCGTATTATCAAGTTGATGCTAGATCAGTTATTTATGTCTCTACAGGAGGCGTGGTCCCCATTGTTGCCGATGGAGATTGAGGCTGTTGGGGCGGAGATCAACCCACAGTTTGCCCAAATTGTTGATGAAAACGAGTTGGTGATATTGACCCGATGCGAAATTGAAATTGGACAAAACGTTAATGGGTTTATCGACATCGTGTATCCATATGCTGCGGTCAAACCTTATCGAGAGTTGTTGAAGAGCCGGCTTCGTACCGGTGAGAGTGATGATGAGAAAGATCGCACCTGGATTCACAATATGGAATTAGCTGCAGGTGATGCAACATTGGGCGCCAAAGTCGAGTTAGCCAAGGTAAAAATTCCAGTGAGCGCATTCGAAGAGCTTGAAGAAGGTCAAGTAGTGTTCTTCAAGAAACCAGATTTTGCGCGGTTATTAATTAATGAAATTCCGGTCTATGAGGTCGCTGTGGGCACGCACGGCACCCAAGTCGGTGTGCGGATTGAAAACCCAATCAAACCTGATGATTCAAACGAATAATTAGCTAATGACAGGAGAATGACAGTGAGCGAATTTGAAACCGATGAGAACACAGAGGGTACAGTCGAAGCTGAAGCCACTGAGGACAAAAGTCAGGAGGGCTCTGAAGCCAAGCCGTCAATGAATCGCGAGGTGATCCAGAACATTCCGATTACGCTCGCAATCGAGGTTGGCCGAGCATCTCTCAAAATCCGTGATTTGATGCGTCTGACACAGGGCAGTGTCGTTGAATTGGATCGTCTAGCAGGAGAGCCGCTTGATATTGTTGTGAATGATACAGTCGTTGCACAAGGTGAGGTGGTTTTGGTGAATGATCGATACGGTGTCAGGTTGACCAAAGTTGTCTCTGCGGCGGACCGAATCAAAAACTTGTGATGGATAATTAAGTGGAATATGTCGACTGGGCATCATTTGCCGCTAGTTTTGGCTTGGTCATCGGACTGATCCTCGTGACTTTGTGGGGTTTCAAGCGTTATGGGCAAATGCAGTTCCCGAAAAAGCATGGTGACGCAGCCATTCAAGTTGTTGAGTCTCATGTGATGGGGCCACGACAGCGTATTGTTCTCATCCACTGCGACAATCAGCGAATACTTGTCGGTTTGTCGCCACAAGGTTTTGCGCATCTTGGGCAATGGACGTCTGATGCAACGCCGCCAGACCCTTCGTTTGCGGAAACATTGAAAGCTGTGGATCCGAGTTCGGAATAAAATCCCTCTAATTACTCATCATGACGGCAGTTTGAGTTTTGCCTGGCATTTTATTTGCATTTCTTAGTATCAGTGCTTTGATTCTTAACAAGAATGGATCTAAGTAATTGAAATTAGGGAATTAATTTGATGTCAATTTGTCGTCACAAAAACTTTTGTTGGTGGTTTCGATATCTCCGAGTCATCGGCCGGGGTCTTTGTGTTCTCACGGCCTCTTTAATTTTTTCAGGTTCGGTGACGGCGGAAACCTTGCCGATTATGACAGTCATCGAGCAAGAGGGGGCGACACAATATAGCCTCACACTCCAGCTCCTTGCGTTGATGACGCTGCTTTCTCTGTTACCAGCGTTACTCCTCGGTATGACGTCATTTATCCGAATTATTATCGTTTTGTCCTTGTTGAGACAGGCGCTTGGCACAATGCAGACGCCGCCGAACCGTGTTTTGTTGGGGATCGCTTTATTTCTCACACTCTTCGTGATGGAACCTGTGTTAACAGCTGTCTACGACACGGCTATTTTTCCATATCTGAATGAAGAGATATCTATTGAAGCGGCAATTGCAGCAGCAGAGGCTCCGATGCGCGGCTTTATGCTGAATCAAACTCGCCAGGAAGATATTGCGATGTTTACTGAGATTGCTGGTGATGGTCCAATTGCGGGCCCAGAAGAGGTTCCTTTTTCGATACTCGCACCAGCATTCATTACTTCTGAGCTGAAAAGCGCTTTTGTCATTGGTTTTATGATTTACATCCCTTTTGTCATTCTTGATTTGATTGTGGCGAGTGTATTGATGTCGATGGGTATGATGATGTTATCGCCAATGATGATTTCGATGCCATTTAAGTTGATGTTGTTTGTTTTAGTTGATGGCTGGACTCTGATTATGGGGTCTTTGGCATCAAGCTTTGCAATGCCTTAGGAGGTTAATATGGATACAGCAATGGTGGTTAACTTGGGTCGAGAATCTCTATTGGTCGCAGTGATGGTTGCTTCACCGCTGCTGGGGATTGCTTTGGCAGTTGGTCTACTCATTGGTATTGTGCAGGCCGCAACGTCAATCAATGAAATGACCCTTTCCTTTATCCCGAAACTCGCAGCGTTGGTTATCGTCTTAATGATACTGGGGTCATGGCAAATTTCTGTCATGGTCGATTTCACTCGCCGTCTTTTCGAGCGAATCCCTACATTTTTCATGTAGGAGCCTGATTTGGAGCTTTTTGTCGCTGATTTGATTGAACGGTTCTATACGGCTTTGTGGCCGTTTCTCCGGATCGGCGCAATGTTAGTCGCCGTTCCGATTTTATCGATTGACGCCGTGACTGTCAGGATTCGAGTTTTTCTCACGTTATTGTTGACGATCTTGGTTTATCCCTTGGTGGATTGGCCGGTCATTGATCCTGTTTCGGCCGTGGGACTTAGTGAGATTTTCAATCAAATACTCATCGGTTTAGTGATGGGATTCTTCCTCCAAATTGTGACAGCAGCTGTCGTTCTCGCGGGCCAAGCAATCTCCAACTCAATGGGACTCGCAATGGCGACCATGGTTGATCCGAGCATGGGAAACGTGCCGTTGGTCTCTCAGTTTATGCTGATCTTGGCGACACTGATATTCTTAGGTGTGGGCGGTCATATGTTGCTAATCGGTATCTTACTGCGCAGTTTTGAGACTTATCCTGTTGGTCTGGCATTCATTAGTCAAAGTACCTACGGAACATTGATTGAATGGTGCGCAATGATATTTGTTGGCGGCGTTCTACTCGCTTTGCCAATTATGGTCGCGCTATTACTCGTGAACATTGGAGTTGGCGTGATCACCCGTGCGGCACCGAGCCTCAATATTTTTGCAGTTGGTTTTCCCGTATTTTTCATGACCGGTTACGCCGTTTTGATTTTATCGTTGGGTGGTATTGGCTCTCGAATGCAATGGTTATGGATGGAAGGTGTTGACCAAGTGAAGAACTTTGTCTTGGTACCAGGGGTACTTTAATGGCTGAAGATACTCCAGACGACGACCAGAAAACCGAAGAACCCACCGCTCGGCGGTTACAAAAAGCCCGAGAGGATGGTCAGGTTCCGCGATCGCAAGAACTTGGGATTGCGGCCGTCATGATTAGTTCGATGGTTTTTCTGTATTTATCAGGCGGGTGGTTGATCGGTCACTTATCTCAATTGTTTGCGGCTGGTTTTGTTATCGAGCGTCGCGATATTTTCTCTCCTTACGTCGGATTACTGCATTTTCGGGATATCGGTCGAGATGGTTTTTTACTATTTATTCCGTTGCTTCTCTTGACTCTGGTGGTTGCGATCCTCTCTTCATCAGCGATGGGTGGCCTGAATTGGTCCTGGAAGGCAACAGCCCCGAAAGCCAGCAAGTTGAATCCGTTGAATGGATTGAAGCGGATGTTTGGCTTACGCGCTGTAGTCGAATTAGTCAAATCCATTTTGAAATTTTCGTTAGTGGCAGCCGTGCTTGCCTATATGGTTTACGACTTCTCTGATGAGTTGATTGTGTTGTCCGGGATGAATTTTGAGCCGGCAATGGAAGCGGCTGGGCATATGGTGGGACTGACCTCAGTTCTAGTAACCGTTACATTGGTGTTCATCGCAATGATCGATGTACCGTTCCAAAGCTTCGAATTCACCAAGCGTATGCGAATGACGAAACAAGAGGTCAAGGACGAGTTCAAAGATGTTGAGGGTCGGCCGGAAGTGAAAGCGCAGATCCGTCGGAAGCAGCGAGAGATGGCTGAATTACGAATGATGGATGCTGTTAAAGAAGCCGATGTTGTGATTACAAACCCAGAACATTTCGCAGTCGCTTTGGTTTATGATCCTGAATCAGATGGTGCTCCCATTGTGGTTGCGAAGGGTCTTGATCATGTTGCGCTGCGGATACGAAATGAGGCGAAAGAGCACGGAGTTGTCCAAGTTGAGATTCCACCTTTGGCCCGCGCGCTTTATTTTACCACCGATCTTGATCAAGCGATTCCAGAGGATCTGTATTACGCGGTGGCTCAGGTGATTGCCTATGTCTTCAGTCTCGCGAGTTTGCGTCGTGATGGTCGAACAGGTCAGGTGCCGAATCCGGAGATTCCGGAACAATATCGCTTCGATACTGATGGTAACCTAAGCGACTTATAAGGGGGTGTGATGCAAGAATCTCAGGACATGCCGACAAATTTATTATTCGGGGAAGCCGGAGAGATTTTCTTTCGAGAAAGCGACAATAGTCGGATGAATCGGTTATTTGAGACCGTCGTCAACGACGGCCTTCATCTCCTCATGACGAGTCAACTCAATGGGCCTGTCGATCACTATGGAAAACTTTTCCTGAACCGGCTGAAGATGCGTTCGGGCCTCGCTGTTGAGACGTTCATGCCAGTCAGTACAGACGCTCTGATTGCGCGATTTAATTCGATGCTGGGTGACGTCTCTGTTGAGGAAGCTAGAGATGACAAGGTTCCGCTGCCAGGTCGTGTCATCGTGGTCAACGATTTACGTGCAATTGACGGAGAAAACCTCTCACTGCTGATGCGTCTCATTTCTGATTTTCCGAGCCTCAATGTGCGGTTGGTTTTTTTGGCGGACCAGATCCCAAAAGATATGGAGCGGATACTTGAACGTCTTGGCTCTCGATTGGTCCGGTGGGATGTGGTGCCACCATCGCCCGATGAGCAAATGAAGTTACGTAAAGAATCAATGCAAATTGGGCTCGAGTTTCAGGTTGAACGTGTGCTAACCCGGATTAATCAATCAGTGGCAGATCAGCTAGAACCCAGTCTTGATTATGATGATGGGCAGCCATCGCTCCAGTTGGATGCGAATCGTGCCCTCGAATCTGGTACTGAGGCGGGAGAGCGCGAAGCTGAGGACATGAAAGCATTGTTTGAGGAGGACGAGGATACGCCTCGGTCAAAGGGCCGTTTTCGCATCGTTCTGATGGTGTTGGTGCTGTGCATCATTGGAGTTGTCGGCGCAGCAACTGTAAATCCAGACGTGGGCAGGCAGCTCAACAGTCTGCTTTTGTTGATTGGGGTGGATGAATCATTCTTTGACCGACAAGAAGCGGAACGCAGTGTCGTCGATGCCGCTTATGACACCGAGTCTTCGAAAATACCGGTGGAAACAAATATCCAGACGTTGCTTGAAGATTCCATTAACAGCAACCAGCCCGCAACGACAGGACCTGAGGACAATGACAGGCTCAATGTAGCGACAGAAATTGCAGCGGCAGCGATAACCGCCGATATGCAGGAAGAGGCGCCGGCCAGCGAGCCGACGACCAGCCTCCCAGAAATCCCTCAGAGCACCGAACCTCTCGCAACGAATGAGGAATCCACCCAAGTTGTGAACGCTGATGGAGACCAGCCGCCAAATTCGGAGGAGCAGGTCGCATTGACTGATCCAGTTTCTGATCAAGTGACTACAGATCCTTTGGTTCCGGCTGCGCCGAGTGAAGATCAAGACTCACCCGAAGCCTCGAGAAATGACGTGATTCAAAATCCTTTGATCGCGCGCGTCGGTAATGCGAGTCCCAGCAGTCAGTTCGTTCAGCACATTGTGCTCGCATCAGCCGCACGTGCTGAAGAATGGCTTAGCACGCAGAATGGGCTAGATCGCGCAATCGTAGTTCCTGTTTCGATCAATAATACTCGGCGATTTGCTGTGGTGAGTGGGCCATTCGAAACGCGTACTGAAGTCAGGGATTATATTCAAGGAATGGACCAAACAGCCGATTACTGGGTGAGAACAGCAAGATCCTTGCAAAGAATTGCGTTAATCGGGGATGAATGATGAGTGGTGATGAGTTATTTCGTCAGGACAATGGTGATCAATCCGAGACTGCAGTCGTTGGCAATGGGCCATCATCAAAGCATCAATCGTCGCGCACGCGAGGTCCCAGTGTTGGGGTCGATCAGTACAACGATCGATTTGTCCGTGTAACGGATGATTCAACACTTGGAACCGCGCATCTCGGTGGTCAGAGACAACGTACTTCTAAAGACTTGAAAGCCGAACTTCAGGCTGTGGCTGAGCTGACTCCTGTGAGCTGGAGTCTCAAACCCTGGAAGCCAGGATCACTGAGCCGTGACCTTCAGATTCGTATTCAAGACGCTGAGTCCGCTGTTGAAAAGATGCAAACAATGATTGACGGTCTGTCGGAGCAAGTAGCCGTATTATGTGGCGAGGTTGATTTAGCCGATTCAGATGATGACTTGGAAGAGGATTAGGAGGCAATATAATGAGTGGCGAAGATCCAGAAGACAAAAAAGTTGAGAATCCCGCAGCTGATGACGACTCTATTGACGATGACTCTTTAGATGACGTGTTTGACGTTGATGAGACCTTTGACGTTGACGGTGATTTTGAGGTTGATCCGGAGGCTGCTGAAGCCATCGCTTCGATGGCTGAAGCATCGGACGTCGCAGTTGGAGAAACAGCCAGTCAACAGCCAACCCTCGATGCCACACTGTCGGATTCGATACGCTTGGCCGATGAGCTCGTGAAAACACGGATTGAGAAAATTCATGAGGCGGGTGAGAAGTCCGTCTCACAGGCTGTCGAATCGATGGAGACGCTCATCGGTTCAGTATTGGATGCGACTGAGGCGGCAACACGTGCATCGGCAGCAGCGACTACATCGACCACTAATCTTGTGAAGTCTGCTGGTCGTTTGACCCAAACAGCTGATCGCAGTTCGCGAATTTCCACGATCGTGCTATCTGTCGGTGGTGCGATGCTATTTATTTCTGTTGCGGTGTTCGGGTTTATGGCTGCACAGCTCGCACAGCGAACAGGTGAGCTCGAATCGATGGTGATGGCCGTCGGTAAGCGGGTTGTCGAAATGAATGTGGCGTTCGGGGAGTTCACCGCTGTCACTGACTCGCTCGATCAATTACGACTGACCCAAGAGACGTTTCGTGACAGCGTATATCAATTGACAGAGCGAGTGAATGGGATGACAGAGACACTCCAAGCCGTCAGAAGCGAGGTTCCTGTGACCACAGCTGAATCCGTTGGACGGCAGAGTGAAGTCTTCACTGCTCGCGTATCAGATGTTGAAAGTCAGATTCAAGCGCAACAGAAAATAACAGGAGATCTTGCAAAATCCATGCAAGGGCTTGCAGGTCAAATGAGCTCGTTACGTAAGCAGATCGCGAGTGTATCTGAGCTGAATAAGGATGTTGAGGCGTTGGTTACACTGCAGCGAGAGCGATACTACGAGTTGCTACAGGCTCAAGCCAATGCAACCAAGGCACAGGGCTCTTCAGCCGAGCCCCAAGCCGATCAAGTCATTATCCGTTACCCGAACCCTGAGGCTCCATTACCGCTCCCGGAGCAAGTAAATTAAGAACTGACTTTATCCGCGTCTTCGGGCTCTGTTTCAGAGCTCGGAGATGGTAACTGAAGCGAATCGTCATTGGTCAGCTCGTCGTCTAAATCGTCATCAATGTTCGACTCGTCTTCTGAAATGGAATGGGTCATCGATAGCATTGACTCGATGAGTGTTGTCGGGACATCCATGCCGACTTTTGCAAAGATCTCATCAACGATTTCACTGGTCTCAGTTTTGAGCTTTTCACTTTTCTCCGGATTGGATTCTAGTTCTTGACCAATCTCATACAATCGGGAAGCGTCGGCGAATGGAATATAGGATTCAACAGAACCTCGCAGCATCTGTATCCGTAAGACGGCTTTTGCATCAGATCGCTCGCCATTTCTCGCGTCGAAACGACCCTCTTCGAGTAACGACTCAAGATGTTTGGATAAAACAAATTCATAACGAGGACGCTTTTTGTCGAGGTCTACCGGATCGATGATTATATCTGAATTCTCTAGCTCATCTCCGCACATTGCTTGCCAAAGATCCTTCCCGGAAAGCTCTCCAAATGGATTTGGACCAAAATTGACGTGTTCGGCCAATTTTTCGCCAGTCACTTTCGGGTTGATCCCAAGCAGTGTCTCGAACACAGTGACGCGCTCGCTCAAATAGATCACAAAGATTGCAACCACCGCGAGGATGATTATCAGAACGCCTAGTACCCACTCCATATCAGGCTCCCTCGTTAGAGGTTATCGTCATTGTCATCGTCATCGTCATCGGCCATGGCGGCGATTTCTCCATCCACATCGACGCCTTCAGCGGTCAATTGCTCCCTCAGAAATTCGAGGGCGATCAGCGGCTTGTCGAGCTTCAGTTCGATGGCGACCGCGTTCGAAACCTTTTGGACGCAGTCAATCGCCTTTGGCCCCGTGATTGCGACACTTTGGTACTGCATTCCGTATTTAAAAACGAGCTGTGCATATTCTTCCGGAAGATACGACCAGACCTCGCCGCTTGCGGATACCAATTTCATGTACTCATTCGTTGTTGGTGCCGCCGGGGCCTTTTTCCCCTGTGAAATATTCAACATCACGGTTTCGTTGTACTTCTCCGCTTTTTTTGCCCCATCAACGAATAGCTTATCGATGTGTGAACGAGTCCGTAGTCCGATTCGCATGCGATACGCATGCTCTTTGCGGGTATCTCCTTTTAGCCCAACAGCTTTTTCGTATTCCTTACGCGCATCTTGTTTTAAATCTTTGTCACTGGGACCAAATAAAGGCATTAGAATATTTCCCTAGTCAGTTGCCAAAGCCATCATTTTGCGAAGCTTCTGGACATTCGCCGAGAGTAACTGACTGACACGCGATTCGCTAATATCAAGAACAGCCCCAATCTCTTTGAGATTCATTTCTTCATTGTAATACAGTGCCATGATGATCTGGTCACGTTCAGACAATTTCGCGATACTGTCAGTCAGCATCGACATCATCATTGAGTCACTGACTTCCTCCTCAGGCTCGGAACGTTGTTGTGCTGGCGTATTGAGCATCTCATCTTCAGCCGCTTCAGAATCAACCATCATCATCTGATGCGCGTGTGATCGCTCTTTCTGGTACTCCGATACGTCTTTACCCATGAATTTGGCTAATTCTGTCTGAGTGGGCGTTCGGCCAAGGCTGGTCGCTAATTCTTGGGTTGCCTCGTTTGTGTCGCGAATGTGGGAGATCGCAGACCTTGGCAATACTGAGATCCGTCGAACTTCATCGAGAATCGCTCCTCGAATTCGTGTTCTAGCGAAAATTTCAAATTCCACACCACGCGATACATCGAAGTTTTGAGAGGCTTCAATTAAACCAACCATCCCCACTTGGATCAGCTCATCGACATCCATCACCTGGGGAATGCGGGCCTTTAAATGCAGAGCAGTCCGTTTCACTAAACCGACATGCTTTAAGATGGGATCTTGGCCTTGTTTCTGTACCTGTGTGTAAAGATCAAGATCAGCCATGTCAGACCGCCGTCTCCGTGGATACCAATCGCTCAACAAAAAATTGAAGGCCTCCGTTGATCGCATTCATCTCTAGAGAGTCGATTTCTTTAGCCAACCGCTTAAAGTTTTGAGACGCTGTGGCGCCCGGTGAATGAACAATCACTGGTAAATACTTTTTGGATGCTTCGAAAATGAGGTCGTCACTTTGGATGCTATATAAATACTCTGTATGGAGATTCAGAAATTTAACGCATACCGCATTCAGGCGATGGTGCAACAGCTGGCCTGAGCGTTGATCTGGCACGCCATTCGGTATCAGTCCAATGTTGGTGTATTTCTGCTCGTTAACCAGTACTTTGACGATTCCGTAGGCATCTGCAATCGAACTCGGTTCATCACGTACGACAACCAAAGTTTGGTGGCAGGCTTTGAGAAATGACAATACTGTGGGAGAGATGCCAGCCGCTACGTCAACAATAAGGTAATCCAAGGGCTCTTTGAATTCTGAAAAGAGTTGAATGATTCCACGTAATTCAGCCTCCGATAAATCTGCCATTTTCCCGAGGCCTGAAGCACCTGGCACGACATAGATATCAGACGGTCCTCTGACGACGATTTCATTGAATGTCTTTTCGCCCGAAATCACATGTCCAAAGTTGAATTCAGGGCGAATTCCTAAAGCCAATTGCACGTTTGCGAGGCCAAGATCACCATCGAACAGCATGACGCGGTTTCCGGCTTGTGCGAGCGCAACAGCCAGATTGGAGGAGACGGTCGTTTTTCCGACACCCCCTTTGCCGCTTGCAATGCCGATGATCTTTAGTGCACTCATAATGGCTTGATCTGCCTCGGGCTACTGTGTGTTCTGTGCGGACTTGGGACTGCGATCATTCGGATCAGCTCGCAATCCAACCAAGGAGTCGAGTTTAGTCGTCTCTTCACCTATTTGTCGACCGCTTTCAGGATGTTCGACGGTATCGTTGAGGTCTTGAGAATCCGTCAAACTCAAGCGTTGAATTGCGCTTTCGAGAAGCCGATCAGCATTGATCAACTGGACCGGTTGGCTGAAATCTCCATCGGTCGTTTTAATCCAAAGATGCAGTTGAGGTTGTTGGGATAGCGCATCAATTAGCACCCATGTGTCGGGTTGAGGCGACATTTCGGAAATGTTGACGCTATCCCAGCCAAGGCTTTGATTCAGTAACTTTTCACAACTCGACCGAGAGATTTCGGCATTCACAAGCAGATGCATCAAAGTGTCAGGAACAACAGACTGAATATCTCGGTAAGTTTGATCGATGTTTAAACCGGGGGTGTCGATGAGGATGCATTGATCATTAGGTAATTCTCGAATAATTGTTTCAAGCATCTGGCGGTCTGCACAGCGAAAACATCTTATTCCAAGGGTAGAGCAGATCAGTTGGATTTGGTTCCAGGCGCCAAGTTTTTGATCGGCGAAACTAATGACCGTCAATGAGTCTCTCTGTGAGGTCGTGACAATTTGTGTTGCAAGTTTGCCGATCATCGTTGTTTTGCCGGCACCTGTTAGTCCAAAGATCGCATGGACCCCGCTGAGGTTTTCGGGTGTCTGATCACTCACTAGTAAAGATGATGAGAAGAGGTCATGAATACGGCTCTCAGCTTCTTTCCGATTTGTTATATTGTTGATCGCATCGAGAATCAGTAGCTTTGAGGTCGATGGCAGTTCATATTGACTCACTTGAGTCTGAAGACGGGTATCAGTCTTCGTATTGTGTTGTTGCCATGCTGACGCACTTCTCAATTGCGCGAGTTCTTTTTTCAACAGCCGCATTTCTGTTTTGAACAGATTCACGATTTCTTGCGCGCGATCATTCGTCATAGCCGGCTCTTTTTTTTGTTCGCCGTGCAATACTGCGGAAAAGCGTGGTGCCTGTTTCCTTTCACCTTGAACTTCAATTAACAATTCATCTGCCTGGTCGATCAGGCTTGGATCAGGTGTGATATCGACTGCGACGATCATTTCAAACTTCCGATTAACTTTGTGGCTAGAAACTACCAGAGCGTCAGGACCAAACTCCTGGCGAACCAGCTCCATCGCGTGTTTGCTGTCTTTACCGATTATGCGTTTCAGTTCCATCAGTCAATTCCTTATCTTGATTCTTCGATCTGCGCAGTAATGGTGGCCACCACGTTGACAGATTGGTCTTCGGGGATTTCTGTGTAGGACAAAACCGTCAAATCCGGAATCCGTGGTCGCACCAGGTTAGACAACCAAGGACGGATAATTGGCGACACAACCAGAATGGCTGGCTGCCCTTGATCCTCAATTTTTTGGACCTCGTTACGCATGGATTTGAAGAGTGCTTCAGCAAGGTCTGGATCAATTGTCAGGGTTTTACTTTGCTGCGACTGCTGAACGGCGTTGTGCAGCATCTGCTCTAGCTGAGGCTCTAATGTCATGACGGGCATATCATCGGAGATATCCACCAAGTTTTGGACGATCATCCGGCCGAGTTTTGGCCTAATGAGTGCCGTAAGATCATCGGGATCTTGAGTTTTTCCGCCCTCTTCATTCAGAACCTCCAAGATGGTTCGCATGTCACGAATGGGCACGCCATCGCGTAATAGGTTTTGCAGTGTGCGAGTGATGATCGCGAGACTCAGCTTTGCGGGAACGAGATTCTCCACGAGTTTTGGAGATCGCTCAGCTGTTTTATCGAGAATTTGTTGCACCTCATCATGACCGAGCAACTCCGAAGCTGTGCCATAAAGAAGACTATTGAGATGCGTTGCGATCGCTGTCGGAGGATCGACCACGGTGTATCCCAGTGTCCGTGCATGATCGCGTTGCGAAGGCTCGATCCAGACCGCATCCAAACCAAATGCGGGCTCCTTGGTCGCGATGCCTTCGATTGGGACCGTAATGTGGCCAGGGTTGATTGCTAATTCTTTTCCGCTGTAACTCTGGCCTCGACCACGAAGTACGCCATTGACAAGCACATGGTATGTATTGGGTTCAAGATCAAGGTTGTCACGAATCCGAACTGGCTGGATTAAAAAGCCAAGTTCTGTCGAGAGTTTTTTGCGTACCCCTTTGACCCGACTGAGTAGTTGACCACCGGTTTCTGTATTCACCAGTGGAATCAGACCGTACCCGATCTCAAGGGAGATTAAATCGACTTGACTGACGTCTTCCCACTGCACATCTTGCTCCTCGATAGGGCTAGTTGGGGCTGTTGACGCATCGGAGGCGGATTGTGCGGTATTTTTGCCAGCCCTCAGTCGATATACGATTGCTCCGATTCCAGCTGAAACAGCGGCGAGCGAAATAAATACGGTTGACGGCATCCCAGGGATAACGCCGAGGAGGAGCAAAATCGCTGCTGTCACAAACAATGCAGTTGGATTAGCGAGTTGCGTTGTTGTCTGCTCTGTCATCGACTGATTGGTCGTGACGCGAGTCACAATAATTGCTGTCGCCAGTGACAGGATTAATGATGGGATTTGTGCAACTAATCCATCACCGATGGTGAGCAGGACATAAATCTCTCCCGCGTCGGTGAACGACATATCGTATTGGGTGATTCCAATGGTCAGCCCACCGATGATGTTAATAATCAGAATCAGTAGCCCTGCGATCGCGTCACCGCGAACAAATTTGCTGGCACCATCCATCGAACCAAAGAAATCGGATTCTTGGGCGATTTCAGCGCGTCGTATTTTTGCTTCTTCCTGATCAATCACACCGCTGTTGAGATCTGCATCAATCGCCATTTGCTTTCCCGGCATTGCATCAAGCGTAAATCGTGCAATCACTTCAGAGACTCGGCCAGCACCCTTTGTTACGACGATAAAGTTAATGATCATTAGGATTCCAAAGATGATGAATCCGACCAAATAATTTCCACTGATAACAAAATTACCGAAGGCCTCGATAACCTTGCCTGCCGCATCGGTACCCTCGTGACCATTCACTAGAACAATCCGCGTCGATGCGACGTTGAGGGATAGACGTAGCATCGTCGCGAAAAGAAGGACAGCTGGGAATGAAGAAAAATCGAGCGGTTTTTCGGTGTGAATACTGATCATAATCACAATCAGTGCAATCATGATGTTCAGCGTAAAAAGAATATCAAGCAGCACCGTCGGTAGCGGTAAGATCAGCATTGCGATAATTAGAAGAACAAGCGCAGGGATTCCCATGGACTTGAAATCCACGTTGGGAATCCGTTGACGAAAATCTGACAGCGCAAGTTGCACGATTTAATTCCTAAAAAACAATGGTTTATGTCGTATCGATTCTAATGTTCGAATCGTCTTAGATTTAGACAGCAAGAGAAGTGCCAGTTTTGAATTCTGTGATTCTATGGATGACTTAATTCCGTTAGTAAATATTTTTTGTTAGCGACCGATACATAACAAAGAGTCCGAATTTAAGTCTGGCATCAATTCTGCAAGATGATTCGGGTTAGCCAAGATTCGGTCGGAGAATAAACATGCGAGCATCACTGAAAACTCTTGTGATAATTGGAACTGTGCTACTCGGTGGATGTAGTATCACGATGACACCACCGGGGCAAAATGCTGCCGCTCAGATGGCAACCCCTCAGGTTGAGACAGTCGTAGAAACGAAAGCCATTCCCGTTGTGGAACGTCGGAGTGCGATCCGCGCAACCGGTTATGCCGTAATTAGTGTGCAACCATCAGATGTTGGCGCTCAACAACGATTGCTGGCGATCCGAGCATCTAAACTTGATGCGTACCGGGGGCTTACCGAGCAAGTGTATGGTCAATATCTTGATGCGACGACAACAGTGGCTGATATGGCAGTTCTTAGTGATACCTTCCGAACTCAGGTTGAGGGGGTAATTTATGGGGCCAAGGTTGTGAGCATTGCGCCAGTCGGCGAAGACACTTATGAGACAACATTATCGCTGGATCAGGATGTCGTTGACGACCTGAGAGCGCTATATTTGGCATCAATGGCGAGTCGATCATAGCCATGCGTTTTGTCGCTGGGTTGGTCAGCTGTTGCATGAGTTTCTGCGTCTGGGCCGATGGGCATCAGAATACAGTTGTGAGCGAGCAGGTGCTCAAAGCGATCAAAGAACAATTGGTTGCAGAGGCACAGACAGCTGAAACTCAGGTTACGAGCACGGCCTGGCTCGACAGCGACGGGCGACTCCATGAAAGCACCATGATTCGCTCAGATGTTCGGGTCAGAGGTGTGCAGGTACACCGCTACCTCGAGGAAATGCGTCGGCCTGACGTTGAAATTACTTTGGACGAGAAACCAGGTGCATTGCCCGAGTGTTTCGCTCCTGATGATCACTTGGTCCGCACAGTGAAAGTGCATCCCGCCATGAAGTCTGGGCAGTTTGATGTGAACCACATGGGTCTTATTCGTCAGTTGGGAGAAGTCATTTACTCTGAGTTGCAGCAAAGTTTTGAACACAGTCCGCTCTGGCACACGATACGGCAGCAGCAGGTGACTAGTGGTTATTTGCAGATGGTTTCAGGAGTCGTGCCGGAGGTATCTCGATACGACATGCGGGTCACTATTAGTCAGGGCCAGCCTCCAAAAGCACATCAGATTGAGCGTATTCCGGGTTCAGATCCTGTTAGTACTTTTTTCAATGGATCGCCATCTTGGTTTTCAGAGTCTTGGGTTCGTGTTCACCTGTCGCTTACCGATACCGCAGATGATGGTCTGATCTGGCAAGCCCGCACCAACTTAAGAATTCCAGCGAGACCAGTCTCCTATACCGATGAAGTGCTTCCACGATCCATGAATCAAACGATGAATGAATTGTTGTCAAAATGGATGGCAGATCTAATTCAATATGCTCGTTGCGAGCCCATCCATTTTGCGTTGATACAGCTGGCAAATAATCAAATGCAGATTGACGGTGGCACTTCGTCAGGAATTAGCGTTGGTGATCAGTTGTTGATTATTGATCGAGATACGATTCCGCAACGAAGTATGGAGCCGGGTGCTTTGGCGGAATTATCTCTTGTTCAAGTCACTCAAACGTTTGAGAATCATGCCACCATCGAACTTGTTGCTGGGGCGTCCCTGCAGCAGACTGGTGGTCGTGTGGCATTACCGTTTTAGTAGGGATTGATTATGTTGCGAATCGCAAGTGTTCTTTTGATGTGTGTGACATATTCTGTCAATGCCGCAGATATGTCGGTTGATCAGGCGGTATCGCGGCTTCTGAAAGATATCCAACAAGAGGTCGAAGTGCTCAAGGTTCCCGTTCCGTCAAAGGCCCAGGTTAACCAAGAGAGACAAGCTGGTAAATCTGGTGGGCAGATCGTGACCACTGGTACGCATCGTGTCCGACGTGGTGAAACCCTGGACATGGTGATCCGAAAAGTCGTACCAAATTCGGCAATACAACCGCGAATCTTGCGTCAGGCATTTGTGCGAGCGAATCCACATGCGTTTCGGCGTAGTAATCCCAACTGGTTGTATGCAGGTGCGGTGCTTCAGATTCCGGATATCGAGCATTTGCGCCAGGTTATTTTTAAGAACTCACCCAATCGGCTGAAGAAGAATATAAGTGATGAGAAAGCTGGCTGGGTAAGGTTTCCATAGATGGTGTCGCCGATCTCAAATCATCTGAGATCGAAGTTCGAACCCATGAGTCTCGAGCGGGTTCTACAGGCAAGCTATGGTAGCCGATTAGCAATTAGTGGCGATAGCGCTCAGTATACGCTGAGTTACGACACAGCCACAAAATCAGTGGTTTTGAAGGTGTTAACGCCGCGAGCAAATCAAGTCATTCCTGTATCAGCATCGCAAGATTTGATGTCCTTAGTGATCAAACATGGGTCTCTACGACTGGTTATAGCTGAGCCTGGTCCAGCTGATGCTGTGACTTTTCGGGGTGTGATACCAACGCCCCAACCGACGCAAGTCGTCCTGACTTATCGGTTCGATACGAGTGACACGAAGATTCAGCCGGCTGAGCAAATAAGCCAGCACGGAATCAACGAAAGACATCCATTATTTTCAGTGATCAGTCGGATCGATGCGCGCCAAGTAAATGGCGCTTTATCCCAGCGACTAAGGCCTTTGATGGTCGACCAAACAGTCTCGATTTCGCCTGAGCCCAATCGTTTAGAAAACTCCGATCAACTTGTTCGTTCGGTGGTAGCATCGTTGCCAACGATCGAAGGGAACAAGAGCATGCTAATCCCAGATATCAATCCTGCAATGCCTCGACCCATTGGTCCCGATGCGTTGCCAAATAACGTACCGATTTCTCAGCCAATCGCTGCTGAGCTTGGGCTAAAACCTGGGCAGGTTGTTCAAGCGCTAGTCGCAAATGCTGGGGATAAAATGGCCTTGCAATTAAAAAATGGTGAAATTCCATTGCCCTCGAACCTTCGACTTCCGGAGGGACAAGTTCAATTGCGAGTGATGCAGGGTCCCCAGGGTCTTCTATTGAGTTTTGTTGGAGCACAGACAGTGCCTGCTAGCCAAGCTGCAGCAGTTGGCGGCGTTTCTGCTGCTCTCGCCAATATTTTGGCGAGACCTGCCGGTAAGTCGCAGATCCAGAGTGTATTTTCGCCACGTGCTATGGAGTCTCTTCTTTCCGGCCAAGGGCTTGACCGCGAGGCTGGGGTGCTGCAAAACAGTCGTCTTGACTCAAATACGCTGAACGCACAAGCGATCGCTCGGGCTGTACAATTTGGTGGGTTGAACACTGAAAGAGCTGTACTCGATGGAGTCACTTTGTCAGCTCAGACGTTGAAACCTTGGTTACGACAGATTTTGCGGCTCTTGCCTGCGCAGTCAGAAATCGCATCGAGGTTCTCTGACCTGATTAGAGACGTTGAGCGATTCCAACTCGATGCGATGCCAAATACTGGTAATCGAGATCACATCGGGATGTCGGCGCTTTTGTTATTCAGGGATCAACTTCCCGTGGAACTTATTTTTGAGCGTTTGCCTTCGGCGGATGATGATGGCGCTTCAATATGGGTGATTAATGTGCATACGTCGCTCGAGCATTTGGGCGAGATTTGGATGAAGTCGACCTTTTCAAGAAAAGATGTTGATTTGGTCATGTGGGCTATCGAACCGAAAACAGCAAGTCTTGCAAAGGAAGCATCGATCGATTTGAAAGAAGCCTTTTCCGAAATTGGTCTGACTGTCCGGACCATTCAGATATTGAATTCTGAGCGAACAAACTTCCCTGATCGTGGTAAGCCAATGCATTCGAATTTGGATTTGCAGGCATGAAGTTGCAAAAGAAGAAAGCCGTTGCGCTTGAATATGGTGCGCAAGAATCGCCTACGTTGATTGCTAAAGGGAAGGATGATCTGGCTTTAGAGATCATTGAAGAGGCTAAAAAACATGGGATTTTTATTGCTGAGGATCCACAGCTCGTCGCTGCTTTGTCGCAGGTTGGCCTATCCGAGGAAATTCCAGAAGAGTTGTATCATGCTGTTGCTGTGATGCTTGCCTGGGCCTACTGGCTCAAGGGTCTCTCGCCAACAGAACAATGAAGACGTTGATCTATTTTTGATCTCTTGCCGGATGGTATTGCGGTTTAACCGAGATCAAGGGTTGTGCGTGCGGTGGAAGTTGCTGTGTTTGTAATAGTAAGTCAACAGATCGCTCGATAGCCTTTGGGTACCAGCGACAGACGGCAAGACCAGTGAGTCCGAGTGATAGAAAAATTAATAACGTTGCTTTCATGCGAATTGACACTGGCTGGCTCTGATTGAGCGTGATGAGCCCAGATGAAATCCAAGTATCAGGGCCAATTGCCTCTGCACTAATGCGTGACCAAACCCCAAATTCGCAAACGACTGTAATTGGATCGTTTTTATTTTTTTGACTTAAGACATTTGAAAAAACTGTTGGTAGGTCTCTAATGTTGACTCGATTCGCGTTGACGAAGGCAAAACGATGCACAGGCTCACCGTTATCGCAGGAGATATTTGGCCGAGGTTGCCATTGGGTCATCGAAGTTTGACTGATATTCACGAAAGCAATTAAAAGAAAAAGGCCAGCAATGATCATTGTAACCCGGAGCAACCCAGGGTCTGTTTGTTGAAGAGCGGGTTCGGATTTACGCATCACCAGATAAAATTGAACGCCGAGTTGCCCGTGTCGTACCCAGTTTTGTATAAAGCTCTAAAGTCGCTGACGGGTCTTGATTTTGGAGCGCAGATAGTGCCCCACGAATGCTGTCTAACTGCTTCGAAATCAGTAGTTCATTACGCTGATGCGATCGCTTGCACCTTTCAAGCAGGGTCGTTATTTCGTTCCAGATCGGATCATTCAGCAGTTGTTGTGTTGTAGCCTGATCAAGCTTCTCGCCGATGAAATCCAAACCAGCTAAGACCTCTAAAATTTTGAGTTTTTCAGCTTGAAGCGCTTCGAAAAACTCTAAATTCTGACTTTTTAGTGCTTCGAATTCTTCTGTGAGGAGAGAATCCAAACGTTTCGCAGAATTTAGAGTTTTCAATAGTTGCGTCGACTGCATTCCCGAAGGCTACAGTAACTTCTCAATCTCCGTAAAGCCCTCTGCAATTCTCTTTGGATCCAATGGATAATTTCCATCTGCAAGCGCTTGTTTGATCTGAGCGACCTTCACTTCGTCAAAACCGGCACGCTCCAACTCTACGACTGTTTCGTCGCTCAGTTGCACTTCATCTGAAATCTGACGGGCGGCTGATGCACTTTGAGATTCAACATCCGCACTTCTTAACTCGTCGTCTTTCTTTTGTTCGGGCTTTATTGCAGACAATGCTTTCGCACCGACGCCTGAAATTGGATCTGTCATTTCCGTCTCCTCACAATCTGGAACGACCTTACGATCTGAAGATCGACCCAAGTCCCTATAACTTTAGCAATTTTTTGAAAAAAAGTCTCGGGCTGGTGCTAGAGGCCTCGCGCCTCATGTCGACCAATAACAATTCCCCTGATTTTTTTACCAGAATCTGGATTTTTTAGCAGAACCTGTTCGCCAATTTTACCATTTTCCATCGCGATGGTTTCGACGGTAATCTCAAGTGCACCACGCTTGATGACCAGGCGAACAGTCTCATTTTTACGAACAAGGTCTGCGGCAACGAAGTCACTCGCATTCAGTCGTTGCCCAGCGCGTATTGTCCGTGTTGCCTCGAGTCCAATGATTTCTTCGACCCTCGTTAAGGCTTGAGGCCCATAGCTTGTGATTGCCTCGAGCTTTGATTCCACCAGTTTTTCAGTAATGACCTGTCCGTTAACGATGGTTGTTTTTGCGATCAATACCCGTTCTGCGATTTCGATATCGCTCGCCTGGATTGAATGACCGGGCCTCAGCTGTGTTCTGGCGATAACGGTTTGCTTGGGCCATTGTGTGACGGGTTTACTCGAGGCATCCTGCGTTTGCCTTTCAATAGAAAGATCTTCAAGTCGGATCACTTCTCCGGCCTCATAGGGTCGATTTGGGATGTAGATAGCGATTTCTTCGCCCAAGAGATCAGGAGTAACGACATCACCTTCTGACACGTTTTCGCGAACAACTCGCCCAAGAATTTCTTCTTGGCTAAGGGGCTCTGGCGGACGAGCACTATCGATTGACTGATAAACGACGTGATCCTGATGAACTTCAGTTCCTTCGACCAAATTTTGCGTGAAAGTCCAAGCAAATCGTTGCTGTTCGATCTTTACCCGTAAATATCTTTTCCACGATGGGTTCTCGCAGACGACTTCGACGGTTTTTTGATTATTGGTAAACGGGAACCTGATGGCGAGGTTGGATTGACAGTTTGCGATGGGAATCCGTCGATCCGGCGGAGTGACTTCGATTAAATCCCGATGGAGCGACTGATCGTTTGCGATCCAATCGGTGGTAACGGCCACAAGTGCCTCGTGGCCACCCGGAAATTCCCCAGCTTGAACCGTAGGAAGTGAAAGAATTCCAAAGAGCAAGAACAGTGCACGCATGGGTGCAGTATGCGACTCCGGCCAAAGAATGCAAACGATGCCGGCATACATTTGCCGTTTTGCCGTCCAGGCTCATGATCGGAATAGCTGTTAGAAAGGGTCTGGACCAAAAAACTCTGTTTGGCATACGGATTGCTTCAACGAGAACCAGAAAACCATGTTGACGTAATCGACAGGATTTCAAAAAACTTTAGAGGTCAGATATGAAATTGCTTGAAAACCCATTTGGCATCCACGAGAAAGCCCTGTCTGTCAGGAACAAGCGCATGGAGTTGATTTCTGCAAATATTGCAAACGCAGACACGCCACACTTTCGGGCGAAAGATCTTGATTTTAAGAAGGTACTCGCGAATGCGAATCCGAGTCCGATGGCTGCAACCAACGTTCGGCACTTTGATACCGGAGAGGTTGAAGATCCCCACGGTATCGTCTTCCGTAATCCTTACAACACCGCGGTCGATGGTAACACTGTCGAAATCAACGTCGAGCAAGCCAAGTATGGTGAGGCAGCAATACAGTATCAAGCAACACTTCAATTTCTAGAGAATCGAATTTCTGGAATACGCAAATCGTTACGTGGTGAATAAGGGGCCATAACAATGCTGAAAAATATATTTGCGATCGCCGGTACAGCCCTCTCGGCACAGACCATCCGGATGAATACGACAGCGTCTAACCTGGCGAACGCGGGATCCGTCTCTCCGACCGAAGCCGAAGCATTTCGAGCTAAGCGTCCAGTCTTCAGGGCCTTGGTCGATCAAGCGGACCTGAATGCCGGGTTCAATACGCTAGGAGGCGTCAAAGTCAAAGAAGTTGTGGACAGCACCGAACCGGTTCGTAAGGTCCATGATCCGGGTAACCCCGAGGCAAATGATGAAGGATTTATCTTTTTATCGAATGTGAACGAGGTGACGGAAATGGTTGAAATGGTCGCCGCATCACGCTCATTCCAAAACAACGTCGAAGTGGTGACGACTGCACGTCAATTGATGATGCGAACGCTGGATATTACTAAGGCTTAAATCATGAATACGGAAATTTCACTCGCATCGACAGGGACCTTGACCAAAGCGGAATATGATGAGTCTCAGCTTCTGAAATCGGCGGAAGATGAACTTGATCGGAGTGCTTTCTTAAAGCTCCTTACCACGCAGTTACAAAACCAAAATCCATTAGATCCAATGAAAAACGAGGCATTTGTGGCTCAATTGGCCCAGTTCTCACAACTCGAAGGAATTACCAATATGTCCACGTCACTGACCGACGTGGCGGACGTCATTCGATCCGATCGAATCATGAGCGGTGCTAACTTGGTCGGTAAGTCGGTTTTTGGACAGACTGGACGGATAAGTACTGATGGGGAAACGCCAGAAAAAATTGAAGTTTCATTGCCCTACGGCGCAGAGCAGGTTGATATAGGTATTTACGATCTCGAAACGGGTGTCTTGGTACGGTCTATCGTTGCCGGCCCACAATCCTCGGGTATTGCCGAGTTTGCATGGGACGGGCGTTATGCGGATGGACAACCGGCGGCCCCGGGCGTCTATTTCATTCGGGCCTTAGCAACCATTGATGGCGCTGCCACCGATGTTACTCCAGGAACGTACTCGCAAGTGGAGACGGTCTCCTGGGATGCCCAAACAGCAAACCTTAATTTGAATTTAGTGGGTGGAGTTGTTCTTCCCATGGATCGAGTTACTCGAATTGGCGAGGGTGGTACTTCACTCGCCGGTAATGAATCAACGGGAGAATAAGCGATGTCATTCTTTACCTCATTGACGGGTCTAAACGCTGCAACGACACAGCTTTCTGTGACCTCAAACAACATTGCGAACGCAGGGACGACAGGTTTTAAACGCTCACGATCAGACTTCGGTGATATTTTTGCGACCTCTCCACTTCAGAAAGCATCGACCGTCGTCGGTCAGGGAACTGCGTTGAAGCAGGTTACTCAAGAATTCTCTCAGGGTAACATCGAACTCTCTGGAAACTCTCTGGACCTTGCGGTTACCGGTGAAGGATTTTTTCCTCTGCGCTCGGCCGATGGACAGGATCTGTTCACTCGAAACGGTTCTTTTCTTTTGGACGAACAGAACACGGTGGTGAACTCCGCTGGACAATTTTTGCGAGTCGCCTCTGTTGACTCCCTCGGTAAAGCTGATTTCCAAGCGGAGCTGGTTCCTCTAACAATTGCACCAAATACGGTGGGACAAGCAATCGCTACCTCTCGAATTGATCTAGCGATTAACTTCCCAGCTGAATCATTGCCTCAAACGACCGTGAATGAGTCCAATATTGAAACCATCAAACCATTTGATCAAAACGATCCAACGACCTACGCAAAGTCAGCCGCGGTCACCATATTTGACGAAAACGGTAACGACTTCCTGCTCACCTTTTTCTACCGTCGGGTAGGGGTTGCATCAGCCGATGATCCGTTTAACAAATGGCAAACCCATATCGTGCTAGATGGTCAGGAGATTACTCCGGCTCTCGGTCAAGCCACCGCAACTGACCAAACACCACTGTATGTTGATAAATACGGTAATATCCTGCCTGAGGACGAGTTGCCGACAGCCGTTCGAAATAATGCGGTCTTCAGAAAATACATCTTGGATGATCTTGCCGATCCAAATTTGTCCGCGCCGGCAAAGGCGTCTGGCACGTTGGTTGGATTACCCTACCTCACTGAGGAGGCAGGGGTAAACTTTGCGCCATCGGTTGCCTCAACCTCAATCTCAGTCGTCGAGGACGAGTTGGCAGAGATTGGTGATACGTCCCATATCATTGCGACGTCAGCGATTGCAGCGAATACAATTACGATCGCTAGTCACGGTCTAAGCACCGGTGATCGGGTACTGTACGATGCGCAATCAGGAACAACGGCTACCGGACTGATTGATCAAGCTGAGTATTATGTTGTTAGAGAAAGTGCTTCGACCTTCAAGCTCGCGACAACTTACGCAAATGCTGTCGCAGACACCCCTGTCACTGTGAATATTTCTGGCGGGAATAACAACCAAACAATTATCCATCGCGAAGTCGTTTCACTAACGATGAAAGATTCTAATAACGCGGAACTGGCTACTCTTTCTACGGTCACTGCAGCGTCAGCCTCAGTTGATCTGGTCAAAAACGGTGATGTCGAAGCCAATGACCGTGTTTCGCTAAAACTGACTGATTCTGATGGGACGGCTGTCAACATATCGACCAGCGCACTATCCGCTGACGCGTCGGTTGCTGATGTCGTTGATGCTTTAAATCGAGCATCGGCCGCGACCGCGGTAAATTTTGCGAGTATTGCATCCGACACGATCACAGCGGTAGGACACGGGTATGAAACCGGCGACCGGGTTAAGTTTAACTTGCACGGCAGCTCTGCGATCGGTGGCCTCACTGACGGAACTGAGTATCATGTCGTCAAACTGTCGGCGGATACTTTCAAGATAGCGACCACTTACGCGAACGCAACCGCGTCGACAGCAGTGACCGTCGGCTCAATTACCAATACGGCGGCAAATACAACGGCAACGTTCGATTCAGCCGAAGGGACTGGTCAGTATGTTTTCTCAACCGATACAAATGCCGACGGCGATGTGGTTGTTGCCTCTCGAATCGTTATCACACGTGCTGATGGGAAAAATTTCAGAATCGCGTCCGATATCACCAGGCACTCATTGTCTGGCGAGTCTGCCATCCACGAGAATGTCACCTTAGAGAGCCCCGAGATTAGCTCGACTTCGACGGCATTGACCCAGGACGGGGTGCGGCTGGACACCAGTACGACGATTGAGGAGCTCGTCTCGGCGTTGCATCGCAGTGCCTCTCAAACGGATTTTAAGATTGAGCTCTCGACAACTGCCAATAACACGATTGATATCACCAAAGCTGACGGTACTAATTTCTCGGTGACCGCTGATCGACTACCGAATGGAACGACCGGTCTTCTGACCGCGTTGCAGAGTGAAACACTTGCCGCGCTCGCACAAGGTGGTGTGAGCGACGCAACTTCGAACGGGACGACTGCCCCTGACCTGTCGGCGGCGTTTGATTTAACAATCGATGAAGACCCTCTCGATCCGAATGCGACCAATTCGCTGACAGTTGATCTGTCTGCTTTAAACGCACCGGAAAATGCCGCCCTATCCGGCGACGAGGTTGCCGAGCAGATGACAAAGGAGATTAACCGTCAATTTGGTGATCAACGGTATTTCAATCTAAGCTCGGCGGCGAATCGCCAGTTTCGGATGACCTTTGATGCTAACCCGAATGATTTGACCGCCGCTCAGGTGGTCGATATCTACATTCCTGCGTCGGCTGTTTATACCGAAAAATCACTGGCGCAGGAGATTCAGTCTCAACTCAGGGCTGCAACAGGAACACAAGTGGCAGTAAACTATAGTGGTTCATCGAAGGGTTTCGTATTCTCGCCCGAGGATGACACTAGCCAGCTAACCATTTCCAACGTCCCTGCGTCATCATCGCTGACCGGTTCAGCCGTGCCGAATACACTCTTTGGCCTGAATACCCTGTCTTCAAACTTTACGCTGGACTCTCGCGGTCGGTATGCCGCAGAGGTCATTCCTAATGGAAGCCAGATCTTGGCCGATACCGACCAACAACGGTATGGCATCAAAGTTGAATTTGTTCCTGATGACGAATCGGGGGGCCAGTTCACCATCTCGAGCGGTAAAACGGGGGACGGCTCGGCGATACGGATTGAGAATATGTCTACCGCTGCCCGTACATACTTTGGTTT
This sequence comes from uncultured Litorivicinus sp., assembly GCA_902541775.1. Classification (GTDB taxonomy): domain Bacteria; phylum Pseudomonadota; class Gammaproteobacteria; order Pseudomonadales; family Litorivicinaceae; genus HIMB30. The sequence continues at coordinate 38,514 of CACBSE010000004.1, forward strand.
TGATCCAGACAGCGCCACGGCGAATGAACTTGAAGTTGTGGCGGTCGATCAGACCGTTGCGGTCCGCGGTGTTGAGTCCACCGCCGCGCGTGTCTTCGGTAAGCCAGTGAGTTTCGATCCCGACGAGGCTTTCTTTGTCGATGATTTGACCAATGAGTTTACTGTCACTGTCGACACCGTAACGGAAACCTTCCGACTGCCGGTCGGCAACTATAACTTGAATAGCTTTAAGACCGCGCTCGAGAATCGGATTAACGCAATGGAAGATTCCCTCGGAAATTCGATCTCTGGTGTTCGCGTCAATTTTGATCAGGTTAACGAGATATTCCAATTTACATCCGGTACGACCGGCGACTCGTCGTTCTTGCAGATTTCTGGATCCTCGCGGTATGGGCTTGAGGATATTGAGTCGAGTGTTGGCCAGACATCAACATTCCGTAAGCCGGTCGCAGACCTAACAGCGAGTGGCCAGGATATCTTTGTCGCGAAGGACGAAAACGGAGTATTCCGCGAATATTCCGCCGACTTTACATCAGGACTATCGCCGCTCCCTGGCAACCGGACCTTTACCGAAGACCCAGAGTTCCGGCCACTCTTTTTGGATAAGGGTGAATTGACCTTTGATACAGCGGGTAACCTGGTCTCGCCACTGAACGGAATTTCACTGGATAACGTCGTCATCGGTGGTTCAGGTAACACGCTCAATATCGATATTGATTATGTGGGTTCAACTCAGTTCTCGGGCGCTTTCTCGGTCAACTCGCAGAGTCAGAATGGTCAGCCAAACGGATCGTTGGTTGCGGTCGACATTGCTGATGACGGTCTGGTGACAGCATCGTACTCAAATGGTACCCAGGATCTGAAGGGCAAGATCGTGTTGTCCACTTTTTCGACACCTAACGGTTTGCGTCAGCTCGGTGATTCGACCTTCCTGGAATCCAACGAATCCGGGGCCCCGACGCTTGGTGAACCGGGTGGCGCTGGGTTTGGCACGATCCGTGCTGGTGCACGGGAAAGGGCTAACGTCGATTTGACCTCGGAACTGGTTGACTTGATCACCGCGCAGCGGAACTTCCAGGCAAACGCGAAGGCTATCGAAACGTCATCAACCCTGACGTCAACGATTATTAACATCAGAAGCTAATGAGCTTCTAGTATTTTAGGAACTTGCCATGGATCGTTTGGTCTTTACAGCTAACACAGCGATGTCGGAATACCGACTCGATCGTCAAAACATGACGCACGAGTTAGCGAACGTCTCGACTACCGGATTTAAAAAAGCCTTTCAGATTGCGAATAGGGCGGTTCGTGTAGAGGGGGATGGATTTGATACGCGGTTCTTACCAAGAGCAATGACGTCGCCGAAAATTGATCTGGCGCCTGGCGTAAGGCAGCTTACTGGTCGAGCGCTTGATGTCGCGATGGATAATAAGACCGTCCTTGGGGTCCTTTCGGAAAATGGCGAGCTCGCCTGGACGCGACGAGGCGATCTGAGACAAGGACCTGAGGGGTTTATTCAGACGGGCGAGGGGTATCTCGTAGTCGATGACTCGGGGGCCCCCTTGCAGCTTCCACTCGGTTCGATGAGGTATGAGATCGCAAACGATGGGACTATCTCAGCCATTGATCCTAGTAACTTGGAAGCAGGCGCAGAGCAGATTGCGCGGTTGGGAATAAAGGACGCGTCGACCACTGACCTGGCGCGCCGCGAAGATGGCCTATTTAGGCCTATGAACAATACAGAAGATGGATTTGATTTTGAGGCGGGACCGGAGCCGGCCACGTTGACGCCGGGATCTCTTGAGGGCTCAAACGTCAATCCGGTCCACACACTTGTCAAGTTTATTGACCATATGCGTTCGTTTGAAATGCAAACGAAAGTGATCCGTGAAATGAAAGATAACGATAGCTCTGGCGCGTCGATGATGCGGTTATCGTAGGAGATAGAAAATGGAAGCCTCACTTTACGTCTCAAAAACTGGTCTTGACGCACAACAGATGCGGATGACCGTGATCTCAAACAACCTGGCTAATGTAAACACGGTCGGCTACAAGCGCGATCGGGCAGTGTTTGAAGACCTGTTGTACCAGAATATACGGCAGGCAGGTGGCTCAACTGGTGGTGATAACCAGTCACCCACGGGCCTGATGATTGGAACAGGTGTTCGGATTATCGCTACAGAGAAAACCCATACTCAAGGGTCGATGATTCAGACAAAAAATGCACTGGATTTGGCAATTCAGGGTGAGGGAATGTTTCAGGTCCTGCAGCCTGATGGGACATTTGCCTACACCCGAGATGGCTCATTTAAGTTGTCAGTTGATCGGGAACTCGTGACCTCCAACGGAATGCAACTCCAGCCCGTAATTACAATTCCCCAGAATGCTGAGTCAATTAGTATCGGCGAGGATGGTACGGTCTCGATTCAGCCATACGGAAACGCTGAAGAGCAGGTGATTGGTCAGATGTTGCTTACTCGCTTTGTGAATTACGCGGGACTCGAGCCCATGGGTAAGAACTTGTACCGAGAAACATCTGCATCGGGAGCGCCAATCATCGGGGTACCAGATGAAGATGGTGCTGGGCGGATTGCCCAAGGTTCGCTGGAGGCGGCGAATGTGAATGTTGTCGAAGAGATGGTCAACATGATCGAGACACAACGTGCCTACGAGATTAATTCGAAGGCGATTTCTTCTGTTGATTCGATGCTTCGATTCTTGAACCAGAACTTGTAAGGAATTGATGTGATACGTAAAGCGTTTCTGTCGTTAGGGTTCATAGCTCTGGCCGGTTGCGTGGGACCCCAAAAGGTCGCCGGGCCTTCGCCTGAGTTTGCGCCGATTATTCCAGTGGTGACAAATCAATCGTCGATTCCAACAGGTTCGCTCTACAACGCAGCCTATTCAGACAGTTGGTTTGGGGAGAAAAAGGCATATCGGGTTGGCGACATTGTCACGGTAGTCCTCGATGAGTCATTGGATGCGGACACCACAACGAAGAACACCGCGTCCCGCAAGACAAAAACTGATGTCTTGTCACCCTTACAGATTGCAAAGTGGGGAAGCCCAGGCGGATTTCTGTCGAATGACCTCCAAGAGGAAAACGAAGTGTCGTCAACTGGCTCCGGCGTGATTGATCAGAGTGCGACGTTCAAAGGCACGATGACGGCTCAGGTCGTCGAGGTCTATCCGAACGGTAACCTATTGATACGCGGCGAGAAAATTGTCAATTTTTCCTCTGGATCAGAGGTAGTACAAGTGAAGGGGATAATTAGACCTCAGGATATTCAACCGGATAATACAGTCCAGTCGAAACGATTAGCATCCGCGCAAATCACCTATAAAGGAGTTGGTCCTAATGCCAATGCGCAGAAGATACCTTGGGGTACAAATTTGCTGCTAAGTATCTGGCCATTCTAGGAGTTGATGATGAGGCTGTTTATTCTTTTCTTTGCTCTCTTAGCGTCTTCATTGACGCTTGCCGATCGCATCAAAGATTTAACGACTGTGGCAGGAGTTCGCTCTAACCAGTTGATTGGGTATGGCCTAGTTGTCGGATTGAATGCGACCGGTGACGGTGGTGCTGTCCCCTACACAGGGCAGTCTTTACGATCAATACTCGGCCGGCTTGGCGTCAACGTGGATGGTGTTCTCTCTGATTTTGATGTTGCTGGCACACAGGCCAACAGTATTCCTGCCGATAATGTAGCCGCGGTCATGGTGACAGCAACACTGCCTCCATTTGCGAAGCCCGGACAAAATATCGATGTGAATATCTCGACCATCGGTGCAGCAACTTCGCTCCGTGGCGGGACCCTTATTATGACACGTCTGCGCGGTATCGATGGTGAGGTTTATGCGCTTGCCCAAGGCGCTCTGACGTCAACAGGTATCGAGGTCAACGCCGCTGGCGACGAAATTACCATCGGCGTCCCGACCTCTGGAAGAATTCCCAATGGTGCGACGGTGGAGCGGATGATCGAATCTCCGTTTAACCGCTCACAGCATATTGTCCTGAATGTTTCTAACGGTGACTTCACAACCTCAAAAGAGATTGTTGACAAGGTCAATCAAGTCTTCGGCGAGGGAACGGCCTCAGCGATCGATGGTGTTTCAGTCGCGGTCAGGGCGCCCGAGGACCCAAATTCCCGCGTTTCATTTCTCTCGCTTTTGGAGAATCTAGACGTAATCCCTGGCGAGCCTGCTGCAAAGATCGTGGTCAACAGCCGTACAGGAACCGTTGTGATTAGTCGAAATGTTAAAGTGACTGCGGCGGCGGTGACTCACGGGCCGATTACAGTGACTGTATCGGCCACCAACGAGGTCAGTCAGGCCAACCCCTTCGCTGATCAAGGGCAGACCGTGGCGATCCAAAATGCCGATGTGGCGATCGAAGAGCCCGCGAATAAAATGTTTCTATTTCAGCCAGGTGTTGATCTGAGGGAAATTGTCGACGCGGTCAACGAGACCGGAGCGACCCCATCCTCACTTATTGCGATCCTTGAGGCACTGAAATCCTCTGGCAGTCTGCGAGCTGAGCTTGTGGTGATCTGATGAGCGTCGTTTCTGATCCACAAACATCCTACGACTTCTCAGCCCTGGGCGCATTGAAAGCCCAAGCTGTCAGGGATCGGTCGAATGATGAAACGATCAAACAGACAGCGAAGCAGTTTGAGGCGATGTTCCTTCAGATGATTCTGAAGTCGATGAGAGACGCTGTCCCTCAGGGTGGCTTGTTTGATTCAAAGGAAACACAAACCTTCGAGCAGATGCTGGATCAGCAATTTGCGCTCGCAATGTCTGAGAGAGGCTCGACTGGTCTCAGTCAGATGATCGAGCAGTTCATTCGTCGATCGCAGGGAAACACTGACATTGAACCGCAGCAAAAAAATTTGAAGCTTGAGACGCCGTCACCGACTGCACTGCCCTTAGTCAATGAATCGGATAAATATCCTATTCCTGAAGGGGCAACCCAAAATTTTCTGCTACTTCGTGATCAGTTGCGTCTTGAAGGAGGCCAGTGATGGCCGACCTGTTAGCAATTGGATCAAGCGGCATCAACGTCTACCAGCGAGCCCTCGCGACGGTTTCGAACAACATTGCCAACCTCAACACGGACGGTTATAGCCGCCAAACAACCGAGATCAGACAGAACCAGCCAAAAGAGGCAGGTGGTGGATACATTGGAACGGGTGCCTATTTCGATCGCGTTTCACGCCAGTATGACGGTTTTCTTGAGTCGTCACTCCAGCAAGCAACGGCAGATCTTGAGTCACAGGGTGCGGCGGTTGAATATACCGGCCGTCTTCTCGATATCCTCGGTGACGAACAAATTGGCCTGACAGGCGCATTGAATAAATTTTTTGCGTCAGCGAAATCGCTGTCGACAGATCCAGCTTCAACGGCCCTACGCGGCGCGATGCTGCGCGAGTCCGACGCCCTGGTATCACGGTTTCAGAGTCTGTCGGGGCAGCTCAAAGATCTGGGTGATCAGTCGTTGTCTGCGCTGGAGGCAAACGTTCGATCCGCAAACGCGATCGCAGGTCAGCTGGCCGAGATTAATCGTCAGATGCTGAAGAAGAGTACTGAATCTGATCAGGCCCCCGAATTACTGGACAGACGCGATCAGCTACTCAGGGACCTTTCCGAATACGTCCAGATCACAGCCGCGTTTGATCAAAAAGGTTCCGTGACCGTGTCTTTGACTGCGTCTCCTACTAAGGGGATGATGGTCTCCGGAACGAGATCGTCTTCGCTATCGGTTAGCCCGAACACGGCAGACCGAAGCCGCCTCGAGTATCGTCTCCAGGGGGAGCTCCCGAGCGAGACGCTGACAGGTATCCGCAGTGGGAGCGTATCAGGTTACGCAAACTTTTTTGAGAACACCCTGGTTTCGGTGACCCAAAAGCTAAACCAGCTCGCCGAGGTTTTAGTCGAAGAGGTCAACACGATCCAGACCACCGGACTCAATGCGTCCGGGAACTTAGGTAGTGCATTTTTTGAGGTTGTCCCGAGCTTCGATATTGATAGGGGCGCATCTTCTGGAGATTTTCAAGTCGAGGTTTCGGTCACTGATTCTGAGACATATAAATCACGACCAATTACGGTCGCGTTCGATGGGCAGCAGGACCTGTGGTACGCGAAAGATGAGACCGGGGCACCGGTCTTCGCAGACAGTTCTGGGTTGGTTGATATCTCTGGCGTACGGGTCCGAGTCACCGGGACTTCGAATGTCGGCGACCAGTTTACTTTAACCCCTGATACTGGAGCCGCGAGGGGCCTCAGGCTGGCGTTGCAGGACGGAGATGAGATTGCAACCGCCTCTTTGTTTCGAGTAACGACCAGTCAAAAAAACAATGGCGTCACAGATCCGCGGGTGAGTTTTAGCCACCCCTCACCGATCGATACGGCCTCCGTATCACTGGCGGCACTTTCAACCGGTCGACCCGTGCGCGTGGAGGCTTCGAGCGTTGAGCCCTTGACGGTCGTTAACGCAGGTAAATCTTCGGTCAACTTGAAGCTCGATCCAGGTACTGGCTCGAACATCTCTGTGCAGATGATTACCACAGATGGTCGACATATTCTCGGACATGTTGGAAACGTTGAGCAGCGTATTGCGATGGTCGAGAATTTGCCGCAGTTTGCCCCGAACGCCACCTACAACAGCGACTATCTCAATCAAAGCGGTGCCGACGCTTACAAGGATCTTGACGTATTTTACGGAGCTCGCTCGGAAGCGTCTGCGGTTACCCAGCTCAAACCGATTAGTAGCCTTTTTTTCGAGGCCCCATCTGGAACCGATTTTTCCGGCGGTGGTTTGGATCTTACGTTGGAGCCTGTGTCGCCAAATGATCGGCTGGGGCTCGAGAATTCTCCGTTTGCCGATCCGACACTCGGCGAAGTGACGGCAGTGAATGACATCATCTATCTCGGCGATGGCACCACCACGATGGTGTTGGGTACTCTTGAATCCACCTATGACGGCGATGCGCAAACCCTGAGGATTCTGTTCTCTGACGATATTCCGGCGGGTGTGTTGACAGATGAGCTGGCGGCGCGTGTTGTGAGCCTGGTGACTTTCAGTAACGGTGAGGATTTAGTCGGCAGCTCGAATCCCGTTAAGAAGCGTTTAACAGCTGAACTATTTGATCAAGACCGGAGCCTCAATCTGGTACAGGGTCGCGACTTTGTGACCTCGACATTGGTTGAGGCCGGTCAGGTTGTTACCAACTCCAGTCAATATATAGCCAAGCTAGCCACTGGAAACCTCGGATACGCGTCGGGCGCCGGTCGGGTCCTCATTGAACGTGGAGATTTGACCCTCAACGGCGTCACCCTGGGAGAGCTCGTGATTAATAGCTCCGGGATCTTATCGGCGACCGATGCCATGGGATGGATTAATAGCGCAAATACCGGGGTGGGTGTTACTGCGGCCAACCTGATTGAGATTCCCAGCGAAACGCTACGCCTGGATACGGGGATTGGGCTCGAGATCAATGGGGTGGAAATTCAATCTTTGGCGCTTGGTTCGACGCTTCGATTTGATGATGAGGATGATCTTGTCGCGTCGATTAATGCCGTGTCTGTCAGCTCAGGTGTGTTCGCGCGCAGAAAAGAGAACGGAGATCTTTTACTTCAGAACGTTAATGAGGGCGGCGACAATATCATCATCGATGGAAGTCTCGCAGGTGCTGGCCAAAACTCGCTCGGCATTGCGAGTAAGGCCTATATCGGCTCGCTAACCTTTGAGCTTCAATCGGGCGATGGACAACCGATCGAGTTTAGGCTGGGCGATGCCGGGAAACCGTCAGACTTAAATCTCCTCGGTATGAACACCGAGATTCAGTTAAGGGGTGAGATCGATGAGGATATCTTGGTATTCATCGGTGGAAATGGCGATGGAACAGTTCAAGCATCGTCAGTGGATTCTTCCGACCCGTTTTCTGAGGGTCTCAGAAGCCGGCAGTTTGAGTTTGAGTTTGTGGCCGATGACCGGTTTAGAATCAGAGACCTACGTTCAGACACGGTGTTAGCCGAGCGTCTCTATAACGGTGAATTGAGCCTCACCTATCAAGGGATCCAGATCGACTTAGATGCGCCTGCCGCTCTTGGTGACACCTTCGTTGTCGATGGCAATAATCTTGGCCCAAATGGCACGTTCGATGGTCAGGGCAACAACGGGAACATCCTCCGAGTCGTTGACCTCGAATCAGATCCAGTCGTGGACGGGGCACTGACTATATCGGAGAGCTACCTGAAATTTGTTGGGGACGTCGGTAACGAGGCGACGCAGTCGGCAATCGCTCGCGATGCCCTCGAGATTATCCAGACACAGGCAATCGAGGCCCGCGACAGGGTATCTGGGGTGAATCTCGATAAGGAGGCCGCCGATCTGATTCGCTTCCAGCAAGCCTACCAAGCATCAGCACAGGTGATGCAGGTGGCTACCAAATTATTCGATACCGTACTGCAGGTTCGGTAGGGGTGAGCTATGACGATTTCTACGACTCTTCTATTTAATCGTGCGGTGTCTCTAATGGGTCGCCAACAGACGGCGCTTGCGGAGTTGCAGGAGAAGGTTTCGACAGGTAAGGAGCTTGTCCGTCCGTCAGATTCGCCTGAGCTTGCGGTGAACATAGCCCGAATCAAGTCGTCGATCGGTGAGATGGACGCATTTAAGAGTTCCCTCAATGCCGTCAACGACCGGCTTCGGATCGAGGAGAGCTACCTCGACGGGGCGAAAGATGTCCTGATCAAGCTGAAGCAGCTGACCCTTCAGGGCGCCAACGCTTCCATGTCAGGTAGGGATAAAGAGGTGCTTGCGCTTCAGGTCGATGAGCTCATCGCGGAAATCAAGAACCTGGCTAACGGCACTGATGCCAACGGGAATTACCTCTTTGCTGGGTCTCGGGTGACGACACCTCCTTACATCGAGGACGCAGATGGGGTCATTCGATACCATGGGGATAATTTCAGGCCGAATATCGACTATACCGCCAACCGGCGGTCCGCGATCGGCCGGAACGGGATCGACGTGTTCAGACCTGTCTTGTCGGGGCAGTCCACAGAACCCACCCCGGGGATTCATCAGGTCAGCTTGACAGGAACACTGGAGCCCGGTGACATGTATTCCTTATCCATTGACTCTAGCGAGTTTAATTATGAGGTCCGGCCAGGTGATACGGCAGATGAGGTTCTCGATAACATCGCCCTCCAAGTCAATGAGTCAGTCTCGCAAGGGGTGATCGAATTAGTTTCCGCCGAACGTGATGGATCTAATCTGATTCTCTCAACGCTCGATGGTGCGACGAGGACTGTCTCGGGGTCAACTCGGAATACCAGTGAGGCGGTCGATGATCTGAGTGTGAGTTTGGATTCGAATCCAGACGACACCTACCGGCTAAGTTTAGAGGGTACCACTGAGCCCGGCGACCAGGTTGTTCTATCGATCGGATCCCGGTCATTCAGCTACGTGGTCCCCAGAGCGCTTGAGCAAGCGAATAGATCCGCAGTCATGCAGGATCTTGTCTCACAACTCAGCCAGTCTGGGTTATTTTCCGAGTCTGTCGATATTTCCATCGGTCCACTCGATGAGACTCAGGTGGTCTTGACACCGACCCGGGACAATATTGGAGACGTGAGCGCGACAATCGTAGAGAGGACCTCGATCAATGACCAGGGGATCTCTATTTCGTTGACCCAGGAACCACGCCGTGCATTGCCCGAGCGTGTCGAGTTTTTCCAATCCCTCCAGCAGGTCTCTCAGCTGCTTCGAAACGGCACACAAGATCAGATCCAAGGGAAGCTCGGTCATCTCGATCAGATGCTGGATATCGTAACCCTATCGCTCGCGGATATCGGATCAGAGATGGGTTCCATCGAGGCCGAAATTTCGATCAACGAGGACCTCAAGCTTCAGCTGGAGACGACGTTATCCAGTCAAGAGGATCTCGATTTTACCACCGCCATCACGGAGCTTCAGTCGAAGTTGATGTCGCTCGAGGCCGCTCAGTCATCATTTGCGAAGATCTCTCAGTTATCTGTATTTGATTACATCCGATAGCGCTTTGAGCTTTGCGAGTCATCACGAAAAAGGGGGGCGGCAAACCCTGTCGGGATGCTGACAGCTAGGCGGCAACTTTTGGCCCCGTCTGGATATCCGGGGTCTGAACTGGATTGTTCAAACCAACTAATGATCCAGATCGGTTGAGTTTACGGCGTTTCAGGGTGCATTTTTCGGTTGATTTAAATGTTGGCACAGAAATCGCTTACAGACCCAAGAGGAAATTTTTTACCGAGGCACATGTAAGTGAGGTGCCCGGGTAATGAGGAGTAAAACTCATGGCACTAACGGTTAATACCAACGTCTTGGCGCTCAATGCACAACGGCACGCGGCCACTACTCAAGATGAGATGGCGTCTGCGATGGAGCGTCTGGCTTCAGGTAAGCGGATCAACAGCGCTGTCGATGACGCTGCGGGTCTTGCAATCACTGCGCGGATGGAGGCTCAGATTTCCGGCCTTGCTCAGGCGGTACGTAACGCAGGTGACGCGATTTCGCTAGTAAATACCGCAGAAGGTGCGCTCCATGAGACTACTGACATCCTACAGCGGATTCGAGAGCTTTCCATCCAGTCAGCCGGCGGGGCACCGTCAAATGCCGACCGCGTGAATCTGAATAAAGAAGTGGTGCAGCTTCAGGAGGAGTTGGGACGTATAACCAATACAACACGTTTCAACGGCGAAATTCTTCTCAACGGAACTTTCCACGACAAAGACTTCCAGATTGGCCAAACTAATAACGAGGAAATCTCGGTAAACATCGGAGACATGCGGCCTGAGCGGATCGGTGCGTACACCCAGAACACCTTGACTAATGTCGGTTATATTAACGTGGGTGACTCTGTCGCTGATCTTACAAACGGTGTGAATCAACAGACCCTTACCCTGGCCGTTGGCTCTGAGGTTCCCCGAATTGTCTCGGTCAATCTTGGCGATAATGCGAGAACTATTTCAGATAAGATTAATCAGTCTGGGGCCATGATTAATTCCCGGGCCACAAACACTACCGATGTCTATATCTCTGGGGAGGGAACATTTTCCTTCACTTTATCTTCAGACTCCGCGCCTGATCTCGAGGACGTCGTAACGGTCGGCGGAACTTCTGCCTCAAAGGTCCGGACGATGGTTTCAGAGATCAACGCTCGTTACTCCGAGCACAACGTTTCAGCCACCACACAGGTAGATGATGACGGCAACGAATTCGTGCGCATGATTCAAGATCAGGGGTTCGATATACAGATTGATAACTTCGTCACGGCTGGGACCACGGCGCTTGATTTTGGTGGCGACGGTGTAAATGAGGTGACCGGTGCGGCCGGTAAGACTGCAGCCATAGCCGGTGGAAGTATCATCATAGACGCTCCCTACTCCTTCCTGATCTCGTCAGATGACACGGATAATACGATTCTTGTTGGAACACGAGCCTCACTAGAGGTTCAGGGCGCGAGTTCGGTGCCGACAGATTACCAGGACTTGACGTTCGACGTGACAGTGAGCGGAACCACAGAGACAATCACCTTGGCTGCTCCACCGCCAACAACTCCGGTTGACGCGGTCAGCGCTATTGTCCCGATGGAGTTTACATCGACGGCGCAGACTCAAGCACCGTCTGGACAGCAGATTGGCGCATTTAGACCCGCAATATACTCAGTTGGACCGATTACCGTCCGGACGGGTAGCGATGCTGGTGACGAGACCACACAGTTTTCCTTGAACGTAAACAGTCTGGGCCGCCAGGATTTCGATATTGCGCAGGCCCTGACAGATCTCGGGGTGACCTCGACTGGAGCCCCAGATACGGTCGCCACGGGTAGTGTTAATACAACAACCAACCGAATCACGATTACCGCCCACGGCTATGAAACGGGCCAACGCCTTACTTACGATAACGCGGGCTCTACGACGCTCTCGGGACTAGCTGACGACACTGATTATTTTGTGATCAAGATCGATGACAATACGATCCAGCTCGCTGAGACCTACGCGGAGGCAACGGCCTCAACGGCGGTTCCTATTGTTCTAGATGGTACGGGAAACTCTGCCCAGACGTTTACCCCGAACGCGTCAATTACAAAGGCACAGTTCGTCTCGGCGATGCAGACTACGATTAACCAGAATGGTCTCCTTAGTGGAGATCACGCAGTCACAGTCTCAGTCAACAGCACCGGTCAGGTCGAGCTGACGGTCGCAGGCGGGGCAGGAACAATAGTATTCGAGGAGCACTCGAATCAGCGCGCTGCAACCGTCAAGACTATCGCCACAGCTGACGTATCGTTGACCGCGGACACGATCACCATCACTGGCCACGGGTTTGTGACGGGGGACGTCCTAACGTATGCCAACGGCGGTGGTGCAGATCTTGACCAGGGCGGATCAGCTATTGGGACCGTTTATGTCATCCGTGTTGATGACGACACGATCAAGCTCGCGAGCACGGCACAGAACGCGTTTGCTGGAACAGCCTACGATTTAGACGACGTCGGTAACGATGCACAGACCCTGACTAAGGCGGCTCGGGACGGAATGGCCGCGTCATTGACGCAGAACACGAAGCCCGCTGATGGAACTTCATCGGAGTCTGGAACAGGTGGTTCGGTCGTGCTCGGTGCCACAGATAATGTGACAAACGGTGATTCTGCAACCCAAGGGCCGGTAAAGCCTTTCGGTGTTGAGACAATCACGATCGCGGGCACAGACGCAAACACCGTCGCGACATCTGCGGTGAGTACGGCGAATAACACAGTCACCATCACCGATCATGGTTACGTGACGGGGCAGAAGCTGACCTACGATGATGGGTCCTCGACTGCGATCGCTGGTCTGACCGATGACACAGACTACTATGTGATTAAAATTGATAACGATACGATCAAGTTGGCATCCACCTACGCAAACGCTGTCGCGGGTACGAACCTAGGGATCACAGGCACGGGCACCAACGCCCAGACGTTCACGAACTCCAACGATACCTTTACGCTGGCCATCAGCGGTGGGTCTCCTACCACCCTAGACGTCGCAGATGACACCTATTACTCGTTAGATCAACTGGCCACAGCGATACAGACGGCGATTGACGACAGTCCCTTCGCGCAGACGGGCGATTTCCCAATCGTCGTCAGTGTGACGGAGGATTCGAACGGGGACCAGGGGATTACCTTCTCCAGTGCGGATGGGTATAGCATTGAGCTCGGTGGGACCGAGTTCTTGTCGGACGCGGGTGCTCTGAACATCAACCCAGCCCGCACGGCTCCGGACGTGGGAGCACTCACAGACCGTACCTATGCGGCGACGCTCAACACGGACACGATTGCTACATCAGACGTCGACACTGGCGATAACCACATCACCGAGACCGGCCACGGTCTGCTGACTGGGGACGTTGTCAAATATAACGCCAATGGCGGTACAGCCATCACGGGATTGACCGACGGTCAGTACTATTATGTCATCAAAGTCAATGCTAACGACTACAGGCTTGCGACTTCAGAGGCCAATGCCACAGCTGGGACTGCAATCGGTTTGACCGGCACCGGAAACGCATCGCAGACCTTTACGAATATAACCTCAGACAAAGAATCAAAGCTCGCGATAAGTGTTAACGGGAGCAGCTTCATCGATATTGATATCGCGAATCAGCTGACGCTGGCCGGAGCGGACGCAACAGTGACAGGTACTGAGTTTACGACCGCACTGCAGGCGGCTATTAATGCCAGCGCTGCGTTTAATGGTGACAACGCAGTCACCGTGTCGGTAACGAACGCGGGTCTTGTCAATCTCGCTGTGGCTGGCGGCTCGGGTACGATTATCGTCCGGGAGCACAGCGACACCGTCGCGGCCGGCACAAATGGCTTGGTCGAGACCCTGACCGGACGGAATGCGAACGAGGATCACGGGACGCTCTCAACCGTTTCAAACGGTGGTGCTTCTCAATCATCAACGACAGGTTCGCTGACCCTCGGATCTGAGGCCAACGCCGCGTTGGTGACTGACAATCTGACTTCGTCCGACGCCAACTATGTGAAGACCTTCGGGTCTGCCCCGATTACACTCGACGCCACAAACAATACGCTGGTGCTATCGATAAACTCTGGAGCCTCGACGTCCATTGACATCACTCCGGGCACTTACACAACGATGGCGGACTTCGCCGCAGCGATTCAAACCGCGGTAGATGCCAGTCCACAGTTGACCGGCCAGGTAACGGTCGGCTCACTGCAAGATTCGGCAAGCCCCTTCACGCATGGCATAACATTCACGCAGCCTAGTGGGTACACGATCGAATACAGTGGGTCTCTCATCACAGACGCTAATGCCTTGAACACAACCGCTGGCACCATTGCCGCCTTGACGACAACGCCCGCCGGCGAAGCCGCGAGCCGTTCAACCGTAGCGGCGGGCGCGTTTTCTAACGGGATCGATCTGAGCACGGATAACACGATTACATTTGAGGTTACCGATAACGCGACGGGCGCGATCCGGAATGAAACCCTCACTCTAGGGAGCACTTCTGGCTCAGTCTCATTTTCAGACTACGTAGATTTAGTTGCGACGGCGGCTAATACCGCTTTTTCAGCCGATGGTTATACGTTTTCCAAGGCAGGAACAGGTTCTTCCCTGACACTTACCATGGTCCCTGCGGGTGATTACACGGTCTCAATAGCTGGGACCTCAGTAACTCAAGGGCTTGGTGCCGCTGTGTCTGCCTCTGGAACGCCCTCCAATATGGATGGGTTCACGTTTGAGTCCATGAATGATGTCGTGACGGAAATGAACGCTGAGTTCGCTGCTGCTGGTCTAGGACTCATTGCCGCATACAGTCGTGGTGGTGACACCTTCACCTTCTCAGTGACAGAAGGAAGGGCTGACTCCTCAAATACGTTAGCATTTTCAGGATCTGAGTTGGCTTCTGTCGGCATAACCGGTAATTTAAGCGCTGTCGGCGGTGGAACGGAGCCAGCCGAGACCGTCCGGTACGTCTCCCAGATAGATATTTCGACCAGAGATTCTGCGTTGCTAGCAATGACGGTAGTTGATGCGGCACTTGAGACCTTGGCTGCCCAGCGAGGTGCTTTGGGTGCCGTCGCAAACCGCCTGCAGGCGACCATATCTAATCTGATGAACATCTCAGAAAATACATCGGAGTCAATGTCCCGGGTAATGGATGCAGACTTTGCAGCTGAGTCAACTCGCTTGGCGAGGGCGCAAATTCTGCAAGAGGCGTCTGTTGCGATGCTCGCGCAAGCGAATGCTTCGGCGCAGAGCGTACTCAAGCTTCTTCAATAAATACCGATTACCTATTAATGAAGCAGGGATAGATAATGGTAACGACGGATTTCTTGGGTGCACTTGACGCCGGTTCAGGCCTCAACTCGAAGAATTTAGTTGAGGCACTGGTATCTGCCGAACGTGCGCCTCGTGAATCCCGCCTGAACACCAAGATCGCTGACTCGGAGGCTGAGATCTCCGCCTTCGGTTTAATTAAGTCATCACTACAGACCCTCGAATCAGCGTTTGATTCTCTTAACGATAAGGCAGATTTCGAAAACTTCACTGTCAGCGCGACGGGTGGACTGAGCTCCTCTAACGAGGCTGCATTTTCGATAAGCGTTGATGACGCAGCCTCTGCAGGCACCCACGATATAGCAATCAGTTCTCTAGCCACAGCAGACCGGTTTATTTCAGCCGGCTTTGATTCAACATCTAGCTCAATTAATGGAGGAACACCCTTCGTATTAAACGTAACGGTCGGCGGAACAACGACAAACTCAATCTCAGTCTCGACGGCTACACCTCAGGGTATTGTTGATGCGGTAAATACTGCTGATATCGGTGTAACGGCGTCGGTCATTGACACGGGCGCGACTACCTCACGGTACAAAATAGTCTTTACCGGGACAGAGGGTGCCGCGAATGCATTTACATTTACGGCTGGGGGCGTGGGCGAGACAAGTAGCATCGTTGGTACCGGAGATATTTCGACCAACAACGATACTCTTACGATAGCGTCGCACGGTTTTGTGACAGGTGACATTCTCACATATGACTCTGCTGGAGGGACTGCTATTACTGGCCTATCTGACGCGACGGCTTACCACGTCATCAGGGTGGACGATAATACGATAAAGCTTGCATCAAGCGGTTCTAATGCGTCGAGCGGCACTCAAATCGATTTAACCGGCACCGGGAACGATGCACAGATATTTGTCGGTACCAGGTCAGCTAGTTCTTCGACCGTGACGACTTCCAACGTCTCGACGACCGCAAGCACCTTGACAATCTCAGGTCATGGATATGTGACCGGTGACAGATTAACGTATGACGCGAGCAGCGGTACCGCTCTCGCTGGTTTAACAGATGGAACAACGTATTTTGCAATACGTGTCGACGATAACACGGTGAAGTTAGCCACGACTGCGGCCAACGCTGCAGCAGGAACAAATATCACACTCACTGGCACGGGGAATGATTCGCAAACATTTTCAGGCCCACAGCCACCGATGGTAGCGACCAGCTCTGTGTCAACAGCTAATAACCGTATAACCATGACCGGCCACGGTTATGTAACTGGGGATGTTGTTACGTATCGGGCGAACGGTGGAACGGCGATAGCTGGTTTAACTGATGCGACAGCCTATCACGTGATAAGGATCAGTGCTGATACATTCAAACTTGCGGCAACACGCGCAGATGCTTTGGCTGGCACGAGTCTGGCAATCTCTGGGACAGGCAACAGTGCACAGTTTTTTACTGGAAGCGGAATTGCCTTCAACCCGAGGTCCGTGTCTGCAAGTGACGCAGCCTTGACTGTTAATGGAATTGATATTACCCGGTCAACGAATTCGATATCTGACATCATCACCGGGATGACAATTAATCTGCTGAACACCACAAATTCGGTCGGGACGGTCTCCATCACAACAGATTCGAGTCAAGTAGAGACAAAACTAAGAACTTTAGTAACGGCTTTCAACTCTGCGATAACAACATTCGATACGTTATCTGATCCAGATGCGACCGGAGAGAATGCAGGGATCCTGAGCGGAGACAGCTCATTGCGATCGATAGAGAATAAGATTAAGGATTTGTTTATTCAGGCTTCTTCTACCCCCGGGACATCCCTGAGCTACCTCAGTGATATGGGTATCGAAATGACCCGATCTGGCGTCTTAGAGATTAACGAGACGGCGCTTGCGACCGCCCTCACTTCGAACTATGCCGACATAAGACAAATGATATCCGCCGATACGGACAATCAGACCACCATTGGAACCGCCAGCCGCGGAGTGGCCGGCGACGCGCTGGTGATACTTGATGAGTTTCTCAGTTCAACTGGTATCCTAGAATCGCGGATTACTAACAATGAAACTCGGATCGCAGATTATAAGGAAGATCTTAGTGAACTCGACACGAGGATGCAGGCTATTTACGAGCGATACCTGCGCCAGTTCACGGCGATGGAAAAGGCGATTGATGAGATGAATTCAATGAGAGACTACTTGAAACAACAGATAGAAGCCCTGCCTTTCAACAACCGTGATAAGTGATGATAACGACGCATATCTAGTGTCAATGAAAAAAAAGTATTAAACTTTCTACGTTTACTGCCGATTACCATGACGAGATAGAGGAAATTGGGCCGTTGAACGTGGAAAATTTTGAGATCAGTAGAAGCATGAGAGTCGCCGCACCAGCTGGCGAGAAGTCCGTGCGTCCTGAAATCTCGGGTTCTAACGCCAAGGTTAATTCTTTTGTTAACGTAGACCCCATTAAACCGAAACGGTTTGACCAAACCAAGGTGTCAGAGGCACTCTCGGTTGAAAATGTTGAAAGAGCAATCGAGTCCGTAAACACTGCTTTGAAGAACGCCAATAACTCACTAAGATTCCAAGTAGACGCCGCTGTAAGTCAACCAATAATTTCGGTTGTTGAAAAAGACACCGGTAAGGTCTTGCGGCAGTACCCATCTGAAGAAGTCGTCCGGATTTCGAAAAACATAGATTCTCTCAGGGGGATTCTTTTCGACTCTAAGGGCTGACTGAAGAGACGCATAGAGATTTTTGGCGTGCCCGTATTTTAGGATGCATAATACTTTGAGAAAATTGACGTAATTGCCCAGCATTTTTTTAGGCCGTAAACAGGATAATGCCGATGCTCAAAGTGATCTTGGAGTTAGCAAATAACCATTGCGGTTCAATTCAGCACGGCCACGAAATCATCGAAAAGTTCGATTCTGTTACGAGACAATTTCGCGGAAATATTTGTTTTGGATTTAAATTTCAGTTCCGGAATCTAGATAGTTTCATCCATCCCCAGCACCTCAATTCTGATCATCCTGGAGTAACTAGGTTCATAGAAACTAAGATATCTTTAGAGGAGTTTGATCTCCTCATAAACGATTGCTTACAGCGCAATTTTATTGTAGGAGCAACTCCATTCGATGAGGACTCAGTATCCCGTATTTCCGAAGATGCAAGGTTTTCATTCTTAAAGATCGCTAGTTGCAGTAT
Organism: uncultured Litorivicinus sp.; assembly: GCA_902541775.1. Lineage (GTDB taxonomy): Bacteria > Pseudomonadota > Gammaproteobacteria > Pseudomonadales > Litorivicinaceae > HIMB30. The sequence goes on from CACBSE010000004.1 coordinate 57,083, forward strand.
CACTGATTGGCCCCTCTTAGAAAAAATTAAAGCAGTGGCGCTTCAAAAATCGATAATTGCCTCGACTGGAGGTTGTCACATTTCTGAACTTGATAGGGCCGTTTCTTTCCTTCGAAAAATACCAACGTCCTTAGAATTGATGCATTGCGTTGCAATTTATCCTTCAGCGAGGCCGCAATTCAACTTAGCTTGGATTGATACATTGAAAAAAAGGTATAGGTTGCCCGTGGGTCTTAGCACTCATGAGGACGGCGCTGAAGATCTCACAGGAGCCATAGCATTAGCTATTGGAGCAAAAACCTTCGAAAAGCACGTCAGTATTCCAGACGTGAAATATCCCATGAATCGATATAGTAGCTCCCCAGAGGAGTTGGAAATTTGGCTAGAGCGAATGCTCGAGGCGAAAGAAATGATAGGTAATCGAGCTGACAGAGAGGAGTTATTTCTGGAAGAAAGCTCTCAACTCGACAGATTCAGGAGGGGTGTTTTTGTTGGAGAAAAAATTTGCCTTGGATCTAAGATCGATCCCAGCAACTTAAAGTTTCAATACCCTTTAACGGAGGGACAGGTAACAGCAAGCGAGATTTCTAAATTTTCAGAAATCGTCGCGCTTGAAGAGTTAGAAAGTGGAACCCCACTCCTGCAATCGCAAGTCAAACGTAATGATTTTCGGGCGATTGTCGAAGATTTTGCGATTGACTATGTCGGTATTATCAAGGCGGCACATATAAATTTAACGAATCCAGTTGAGGTAGAAATTAGCCATCATTATGGACCAGATAAGTTGAATCAGTATGGGATTGGGATGATCACAGTCGTAAACGACGACTACTGCAAAAAGTTTTTAGTGATGCGTGCACAACAAAGTCATCCAGCACAATTTCACCGTAAAAAAACTGAGACGTTTATTCTATTGTCTGGAAATGTCGTCGTAGATCTAGACGGCGAAAAGCAGACTCTGAATTTGGGAGAACCTTTAACGATAAAACCCGAGGTAGTTCACAGTTTTAGAGCTGAAACAGATTCGGTTATTGAAGAGCTGTCAACGACTCACATGTCCGATGATTCCTTCTATTTAGATGAACACATTTTAAGTAACAAAAAAAGGAAATCTTTTGTCACGATATCAACAGCTTAGTTAAATTTAATGGAACCAATTTACGGACCAGTATTCACTATTTACCCATCATTCAATCATGACTTTACGGTTGACCTGCGGGGCACAATTCGGTACGCCACTTATCTTATAGAAGCCGGAGCTAGGTGGTTGTATTTGATGCCCTATAATGGCCGATACAACCAACTTTCCGATAGTGAGATTGAATCTCTCGGCGGAGCTCTTATCCGACTAATCGGTCCCTTGCATGCGACTAATATAATTGTAGCTGTACCAATTAATTACTCGACACAGGCCACTTACGCACTAATGAACAGATGGTCTGAGTTAGGAGAATTTTGCGTGTCCTCTTTGGTGGGAGAAAGGCTATATTCCTCACAGCAGCTAGTTGATCATTATAGTTATCTTAATGAGTTTGGAATGCCAATCGTAGCGCATGAGATGCCCATGATCGCGGGTATCAGTGGCGAGCTAGTTAGCTGGCCTTCCGAGTGCCTAATTGAAATATCTGAGCTTCCTAACATTGTGGGCATAAAAGAAGACTCAAAGTCAGTGCAATACGCAACAGACATTCTGGATAGAAAACCAGGAGCACCACTTATTTTCGCGGGCAGAAAATCTTTTTTTGGCGAACTAGTGACGGCTGGTCTGAATTGCTATCTAAACGGGATTTCAATGGTTGAACCGCGTTTGGCATTTAAATTTTTTCATCTAATAGAAAACTACGATAACGAGGGTTGCAGAACTGAGATGCAACGGTTTATTAGGGAGGTTGATGATCCTTTTTGGGATGACTTAGTGACATCATTTGGTTGGCATCGTGTTAATCGAGCTTCACTTTTTTACTTTAATTTGCTGGATAAAACAGAGCGGAGTCCCATGCCACAATTAACAGCTAAAGAATACCAACATCTATCAAATTTTTGGGACAGGCACAAAGAAGTAATCAATGGATGGATCTAAGGTCTGCTTTATACCTGCTCGATCGGGTTCGAAGCGTTTAAAAAATAAGAACCAAGAGAAGGTCTCGGGACTAACCCTGATTGGGTGGGCAATGTTGGCCGCAAAACTTACTGATGTCTTTGATGAAATCGTTCTTAGCTCAGACTCTGAGAAATACTTTACTGATGCTCTTATCGAAATTGAAGAGCTCGGTATGAGTACTGACGATATTAAGCTTGACAAGCGAGACAGGGCAGATGCTGGTTCCAAGATCAAAATTTTCGATTATATAAAATCCGGATTTCGTCATCCTGTTATGAGCGAGCCACATGGCATGCTAGTGCAAATGTTGCCAACGTCTCCGTTTCGACAAGTGTCGCTTATTCGAGAATCGATCATACAATGTGCGAAGACGAAAAAGAGTAGTTTTGCCGCAGCCCCCTATGATTTCCATGTGTCTTTCGCGTTTGAAACACTAAACGGTTCTTGGTCGCCCTTGCTGGGTCACGAAAGTCCTATGGTTTCAGGGCAAACACAAAGTCAAGACCAAAAAAAGTACCTTCACCCTTGTGGCTCATTTTACATAATAAACACGGGTTGCATCCAAAACATGCAAACTATCTATCACCAGTCAGAGCCTGTCGAGGTTGACCGATTATCTGCCCTGGATGTTGATACTGCTGAGGATCTCGATTACTTAAGATTACTCGCAGCTGATCCAAGAACAATTCTCAACCGATAATCTAGCGAAGAGACGGTCTTTCGATTAATAGCTTGGGAAGGATGCTGGAAACCTCCCGGACTTAACTGGAAGGATGAAGCTTTGAGTCTTGGGAAGACTGAAAAACAACGTTTGGTGGAAGAGCCTGCGAACCGTATTGATCGCGGCAGTTTCAATTATTTTTGATCTTTTAATCTCATGGGAGATTATTTGAAAAGCTCACACTGCCATAGAGGTCTACAATGTTTTCATATTCACGATATATAAAAACTGGCCACTTGTGTTTTAACCCTTTGGTTTGCATTTCACATTTTCAAAACTAGTTCGGAGATCTTGCATGATCCAACAAAATGAATTGGTCGATATTTTTTTAAGAGAGGAGTCGAAGGGTGACTGTTGGACTCTTAATTTTGGAGGTATTTCCCTTTGGCCGCTATTGAGGATGTGTCTTTACTTTGCGTGGAGGAGTAAACAAACCGCCCTGTCAGAACCGGCGGATACAGGCCTGACATTTAATTCTGATTCTTTATTATCTGGCGAATTCGGCACCACGCAAAAAGCAGGTAAAAAGCAAGTTATGCTCATCTCTCGCGATGACGCGCTCAATGACAAAGTTGACGGTAAATTGTTCGATAAATTTATCTCGTCTATCGCTATTTTATTTAGTCGTTTTCATGATGTTGCAGTTGTGTCATACACGCCCGAGAAAAAAAACCGATTCGATCATACAGTTGATCTGTCTCGGCATTTAGATCTCTCGAATAATGAAATCTCACTCAATATTAGTCGGGAAGACCTGAATACGATCGAATCCTATATCTCCTATATTTGCGATGAGTGTCATCTTTCAGTAACACTAGAAACTCTTCTACACGCGTTTGGATATTGTGCGAGTGGACAGTCTTTTTGGTCAAAGATCTTTGAGGAATCTAAGCCGGATATTGTTATTACAACTTGTTTCTATGTGCCATTTCTAACCGGTGCGTGCGTCGCTGCTCGTGAAAGAGGAATACGTTTTGTCGATATGCAGCATGGTAGGGTTGGAACTAATCATCCGGTAATGTCCAATTGGGATTTTCGAAAGGCTCAATCAGACGTGGGAAATTTTTTCCCGTCAGATTTCTGGTGTTGGACAGAAGAAAATGTGCGCCAGATCCAAACGACATGGAGAGGCTCAGACGATATTCCAAAAACGTCCGTCTTTGGGAATCCTTGGCAATTTGTGCGCTCAAAAAAAATAATCGATGAAAAGTCCGCAAGGATTGGAAAAAGATCGAATCGGATTGTATTGGTTGCGCTTCAGCCTATTCCGGATTCATTTCCTCTCTTTATGATACAAGCATTGAAGAAATATCCAGATTTGCGGGTTTGGGTGAGACCTCATCCTCACCAAATTGGTGCCGTATCGGAAATCGAAAACGCTGTTAGAGAAAAGGGATTACGCAATTTCCTAGTCAGATCCAAAACCGAACTGTATTCAGAATTTGAGCAGATAGATCTCGTCATTACCGCATTCTCAACAGTTGCCACGGAAGCATGTGATTTTGGTTTGCCAGTAATTTTGACACATCCGAACGCCGAGGCTGCGTTCGCTGGGATGATAGATAATCAAAAGATCTTTTATTGTAGCAATGAAATAGAGAGCATAAATGCTTTACAAGTTTGCACCTCTGGTACGGAGGTTAAATTCTGCAGGGAGTCAACCGCGCTACCCGATTTCGAAAGTATGGCAAGTTGTTTTGACTAAACATATTTCGCTCTAATGCCGCCTGGTAACACCGTCTTAGCGATCTTCCACCTGCGAACGATGTCAAATTAACTTTGGCCCGCATTTTGCGTACAGAACAAAGTCTAACGATATCGGAAGGATAAAAAATGTATAACGCAGAAATTGGGATCTTAGAGGGTCGATTAGCTGCAAGGGAAATAGCAAATTTGCTTCAGTTGAGCGAGCAAATAAAACAATCGGGTTCCAAAAGATTAGGAACAACAATTTCGATTTGGGAGGTCATGTTTTCTGACTTAAACTATTTCTGCACTGAGGGAAGCGCCAGGACCTTATCCAATCTGATCAACTTCGTCGCACCTCCAAAATCACTTTCCCTCGAAAAATTCTGGGTTGTGGAGAGCTCATACGAGAACGTAGATGCCTCAAAGCTGCCTTTCCTCCCACATTTTGATGTCAAAAGAACCACCAAGATAATGGTTTATTTGTCGGATGTTGATACAAACGATGGACCAATGTTTATCGCAAAAAACGTTAGCCCAACTCAATTCGAAAAAAGACGATGTGGAGTAACCCTGAAAGGCCAGAATGTTGTAACCAATACAAATCTAACTTTTGAGCCACTGATTGGCCCCGCGGGCCACTTTCACGTTTTTGATACGAACATCCCTCATTTTGCTGGTAGGCCTGGCCAAGGCGGTTCAAGGACAGTCTTACGTCTCGATTTCGTGCATCCTCACCAATGATCGGTTGACTTTGAAATGGTCGGATACTACCGATTAATTATCTGTTCTTTTATATAGTCCTAATTCGAAAAAACTAAGCATTCGATGCCAAAACGTTCGCTTGTAATAACGAGTGGGCGCTCTTTGCAGGCAATTTAGCTCCGCTCAGGTTTCCTAATCTTTCCAAATATTTCCGAATTTTCGAACTTTAATTTCCAAGCTTACATGTTCGCTTGTAATAACGAGTGGGCGCTCCTTGCAGGCAATTTAGCTCCGGTCAGGTTTCCTGATCTTTCCAAATATTTCCGAACTTTCGAACTTTTATTTCCAAAGCTTGGCAAGGCGTTGCCATAAGAATTGCCATATAGGCTAAAGCTTTCCAGGATATTGCCGATATTTCTCTCAACGGCGGTGAATGTTTGCCGGGTGGTGCAAAAAATTTTGACGAGGAGATCGACAATGGCACTTGTAGTAAATACGAATATCGCGTCTCTAGTTGCTCAGAATAATCTGTCAGCTAATCGCAGTGAAATGGAAAAGGCCATGGAGCGTTTATCTTCTGGTCTAAGGGTGAACAACGCGCGCGACGATGCGGCAGGCCTTGCAATTGCGACACGTATGGATTCTCAGATTCGTGGGATGACAAAAGCTGTCCAGAATGCCAATGATGCCATCTCGCTGACGCAGACAGCGTCGGGTGCGCACAAAGAGATAAGAGAGATGCTGCAGCGTATGCGTGAGCTAGCTGTCCAGTCATCCAATACCACAAATAATTCAACAGACCGAGCTTCGTTGGACGCAGAAGTTGCTCAATTGGTTGCTGAAATTGATCAAATTGCTGTGGATACACGGTTTAACAACCAGGCTATTCTTGACGGAAGTTACGCCGCCAACATTCAGACCGGGGCATTTTTGGGACAGGACCTTGGCTTCTCTATCGACTCGATGAAGACAGCTGATCTGGGCTTGGTCACGACAGGCTCGTCGACAGGTGTTTCGACGTCCACCTATATTGGTGGCAGAACAAATCTGGCTCCCTCGCACGGGGCGATTGAAGCTGGCGATATTTTGATCAATGGTCAGGCGATGGCTGCGATTGCTGCAGCTGACGAAATCACTGATGTTGTGGACAATATCAACACAAATATTGAAGGGGTTACGGCGTCTGCCTTTAACGAGGTCGTAATGCGTGACGTTGGTACTGGTCAAGCTACGGCCGGCACAATTTTGGTGGGTATTCAGAATGTTGGTTCCTCATCAAATGCTGATGACGTAACAACCCAGACCTTCCTCATTAACCAGGATTCGGCTAATTTGGAAGAACTGGCTGGATTGATCGTTACTGAGTCAGAGGGACGAATTTCGGCGAGTGTAAATTCCGATGGAAAACTGGTGCTGTCAAACGATACTGGCGCTGCGATATTGGTGAAAGATACCTCAACTAGTGCGTCCGCAACAGGACTTGGTACCGGCGTGAATCACGATGAAACACTGGCAGCTGACGGTAACTCAGGGACCCCATCTGTCTCCACAACTACCTCTAACGATGCGCGGGTATTCCATGGATTCCTCAAGTTGGAATCAGATACTGGCGACCGAATCACGATTGAAAAAGGATTGGGGGTATCGTCTGGGGCTATCGGAACGCAAACAGAGCTAGCACTTCTTGGACTTCAGCAGTTAAATGTTTTGGAGACAGAGTTGGTGGGCGCTACTAATCCAACCTATGTGGTAGTTGGCGATGCGATGACTACTGCCGAGTCCACAACAGCATTGAACGCTGGCGATATCAAGATTAACGGAGTCGATATCTACAATGAAGCAATTGCTACGGACACGTTTGCAGGGAAGTTGGCTGCCATTAACGCTAAAACTGATGAGACTGGGGTTACGGCATCTGCAAACTTTGAATACTTCATGGACTTTACAAAGTTCGCCGAAGCAGCAGGTACGGTAACGCTTGCTCAGAACGGTGCGACCACCGGTACAACGGCCACCTTGTCGACGGCTAGCGTGGCGGCAAACGTAACAGCGCTAAACACCGCTCTCGATTCTCAGGGTGGTGATCTGACAGCGGAGGCTGTTGGAAGTCACATCCGGATTTTCTCTGATACTGATACTGAGGTAGTCAGCTTGAGCTTCACGTTCAACGCCGCAGCATCGGGAGATACGACCACCGTCGCGTTTTTCACCGACCTGTCAACTGGAACAGGTGCACAACAGGTTAACTCCGGATTGAAGTTGCATACCACCGGATCGTCGGGTATCCAGATTGACACAGGCGAAAATATTGCTTCTGACTATGGATTGACTGAAACAAACGTTGGGGCAGCGGATTTTGATTCCAATGCAACTCAAGTGACTTCAGGATCGCAAATTTCTGGTATCAGTGTGAGCACGGTCGCGGACGCCAATGCAGCCATCACTTCGATCGATGCTGCTATACAACAGGTATCTGACAGTGAGGCTTCACTGGGTGCAGTCGAGAATAGACTGAATCATGTGATCGCGAACGTCTCCGAGACGATCGTAAACACTGAGGCGTCCAAGTCCAGAATCATGGATGCTGATTTCGCGGTTGAGTCTGCTCGTTTAGCTAAGCAACAGATTCTTCAACAGGCCGCGTCTGCGATGCTTGCTCAGGCTAACGCAGCACCTCAGTCAGTTCTCAGTCTTCTTGGAGGATAATTATTGAAGCTAGCTTTTAGGCTAGTAATTCGTGGCTACTTTAGGAGACTAAAGTAGCCATTTTTTTTAGAAAAATTTCTGTGAATTCCTTGTGATCAAGCAGGGGACTCTCGAGGACATCATCTTTCAATGTCCTTCGATAGTTGATGATTCTTTGGTGATCCGTCGCTAGAGCAACCGCCTTCTCAACGTAGTCTGCGTGCGTTTTGGCTATAAGCTCAGGATGTCCGGTAGACGAGAGATGTGTCGTCGAGTGCCTGTGACAAAGCAACCGACCAGCCAGTCCAATGACGGGAACCCCCATATAAAGCGCTTCGATGGTCGTTAGTCCCCCTGTATAGGGAATAGAATCGAGCGCTATATCGACCTTTTGCATCGACTTAAGATGGTTCTCGTGGTCACTCGGTGGAGCGAATTGTACTCGGTCGGCGTCGATACCGAGTCGATCAAATCGTTGAATCAAAGCACTTGTTATACCGTCGTCGGCAAATGTCTTATCCTTGAGCAGGATTTTGCTGTTAGGCGTTTGGGCCAGTACCCTCGACCAGACATCTAAGCAGGTCTGCGATATTTTTCGACAATTGTTGAAACTCCCAAAGGTCACGAATTTATTTGTCTCGCAAGGCGCATTTTGCTGTTCATGCTTATGATCCATCGGCATGTAGGTAACGTAACAATGGGGCAGCCTAACTAACTGTTCAGAAAAATCGTTTTCGAAGCCTAGAGGTGTTTGATTGAAGTCCGTAATCAAATAATCATATTCTTGTAGCCACATTGACCCTATCAGGCCCCCCACCCACTTAATCAAAATTGGCGCGGGTTTCGAGATACATGTCGAAAGAGGACTGTTGACACTCATTCCTTCCAAATCAACGAGGATGTCCAAACCCAGATCTTGAATGAAGTCAGTCAAATCGGTTGGGCTATAGCCGGACAGGTCATGATAAATATTGCCTGAAAATCTTATTCTGTTCGCAATTTGATCATCACTCTGTGCCATAGCTAGAACATGAACTTCCGCGATTTGCTCAAAAGTTGGAGCCTCAGCGAAGAACCCACAGGTCATAAAACCAACAGGATGGGTCTTAAAGTTTGACGACAAAAATCCAATCCGGGGGAGACTTCTTTGCCTCACCGGGGCTAATTTTTTTGAAGATATCTGTGGCCTGCATTGCTCGCCGTATCGTTGCGAAGTCTCTCGTATGGCCTCAATATCGATGACATCATGATAATGGAGGTAAAAGGTTTTACACCTCAGCGCCTCGGCGTGATTTGGGTTTTCTGCGAGTATACGGTCGAGACAGTTTATGGCCCCCTGGATGTCGCCGAATTTCGCGTAGACAAAGGTGAGCTCAATTAAATCGCATTCTTGGTCTTCTTTCGATTTAGGATTAGCAATCAAGTCTAGGAGAAGATCTTTTGCCTTCGAGCACACTTCGCCCTTGTTGTAGAGAATTGAAAGCTCCTTTTTCCCTTCATGATCCAGATTCCCCTCTCCCCTATAATCTTGAAGTAAGCGCTTCACGAGAGCCCACTCTTTGTGGGCGTAAAAAAATACTGCGAGTTCGGCAATGAGGGGATCATCATGATCAAGACGGGAGGTAATGAGTTCCAACTGAGACTTGAATAGATCAACTTTTAATCGGCCTCGATTTTCGCGTAAAGAGCTTATGATGTCATGTCGAGGGATTGTAGGTTCCCTGATTTCCGAGAGTAAAAGGTCTGTCAACTGGTCCATCAAATTACAAAATACAAGAATACTGCACTCAACGGAAAACCAATATGCTGAGTCCTCAGAAGTTTTGGATTTTCCCAGACGTAATGCAGCTATTGCTCGCTCGCTTTGTTCAGATCGGGCAAAACAAATCGCAAGGTTTTTGTAGTTAACAGCCTCATTTGGTTCAGTAATAATCAGCTGTAGGGCTAGTTTCGTTGCAGCTTCAGTATTATTTTCCACCAAAACGGAAATTTTTTTCCGCATTTGTAGAGGTGTCATGCTGATTTCTGATTGGTTTAACGACATGTTATGGGATTCTCAATTTTTGGCGCGAAAAAGGTTTTACCGCACTTTTCAAGCAGTTTTTATGCCATGCTTCGCTCGTATCTTCGGATAGGCCAACTTTTCAGCGCAAAAAAGACGCATTCGATTAAAGATTCTCGTCAAACGTCAGATTACTCATAACAGTTTAAGAAATTCGGGTAAAGATTATTGACCAGCGCAATAGAGGTTCCAATAGGGAATAGCTTCCAGACAGGCATAAGGGCACATCAATCTGGAGACCGAGCCCGGGCTGAAAAGATGGTCTGGCTTGGGCTGTCAGTCAACCTTGAAAGTTTTGGAGCTAACTATCTATTGAGGCGATTGCTTGTGGGTAGGAATGAAATTTTGCAAGGATCAGAATTTTTAGCGCGGGTAGCCCGACTGAGGCTAGAAAATCTCACGGTTCGGTACTTCTATATCGAGGCGCTAATTTTCCAAAACCTCACTGACCTTACTCTTCGAGTAATTTTATCTTTTGAAGAACTGGGTCTTCGCTCGATAATTGCAGATAAGTAGAGAGCTCAAGTGAGATCGCTAGCACCACGAAAATATCCTCCTGACCAAATATTAAGGCGACTTGTGTCGCTTTATCAGAGCGGCTGTTACGTGGCAGCTGAGGAGTTAGCTCGGTCAATACATGGTAAATATCCTCGGCATCCTTTTGCCTCGAAAATTTTGGGGTTTTCCCTTGCGGATAGACAGCAATTCGAGGAAGCAATATGTCATATCAGAACCGCGATTGGCTTAAATCTGAGAGATCCGTCTTTATTCCATAAGCTTGGGTTTATCTTTCAACAGCTGGAGGTTTGGGATGAGGCGATCAAAAATTTTAGAAAAGTATTGAGAATCGACGAAAATCATGTTTCGGCAAATGTCAATCTGGCGATATGCCTTCTCTCCAAAGACGATGCGAGCGCTGCTGAGCGATATGCTCGCCAAGCGATCCATATCGATCCAACAATTGCTGAGGCTCACAATACGTTAGGGAATATTTTGCGCAGCCAGAGTCAGTACGAAGAGAGTGAGAGTAGTTTCAGGCAAGCTATCACCCTTAATCCAAGTTTTAGGGTCGCATATTACAATCTGGCACTTACCTACCATGGCCAAAGGAAGCTCCCACAGGCCGAGCAGTGTTGTAGGGCAGCGATCGCTATAAGTCCAATTTTTCCTGAAGCACATAACTTGCTAGGGGTAATACTTCAATCACTTAACGAGCTCAAAGAGGCGACGAAAAGCTTTCGTAAAGCGATTGAGCAGAGGCCAGATTATGGGGATGCACTGTTGAATCTGTCAGTGCTTATTGAATACCTTTCCAAGAAGCAGGACTCGTTAGGTCTGATGCATCGGGCGCGATCTCAGGGTGCCATCGGACCAACTCTCAAGGCAAATGTCCACTTAGCATTGGATGCCTTCTTGCGGAATCAAATTTCATCGGCCGAGACATATTTATCGGACGCCAGTGAAATATTAAATGAAGAGCATCCTTCCTTTTCAACTGAGAAAAATTATTACATCTACCTTAAGAAACTTTTATCTGAACAACCGTTGGTGAGCCCCTCTGTAGACGCAGCGCGGGGGGCGACCAGGTTGCATATTTTAGGCGAGAGCCATTCACTTGTTAGCCATAATTTGCTGGTCCAGAAGAGCGGTAAGAAATTTATTGGCGAGGCGCATCTCATCAAGGGATGCAAGCAGTGGCATTTAGGAAATAACCAGGCGAACCAATACAAGCTAAAATTTCAAGAGTTGATGAAAGAAATTCCTTCGCAAAGCGAGGTATTAATTGCAGTTGGAGAGATTGACTGTCGCTTAGATACTGGAATCCTTAAGGTCAAAAAAAATAAGGAAAACAAAAGAATCGTAGAGATCGTAGAATCAACGATACGGGATTTTTGTGCATATGTTTCTCGCTGCAACGATGATCTGCTCCACGATATCTCAATCCAAGGTGTCCCGTGTCCGTTATCGACACCTCGATATTTGGACAGCATAGAGTTTGGAGAAATTGTTGGACTAAGAATCATTTTTAACGAATTTTTAAAAAAAATAGCCCATGAAGCTGGGTTTGGTTTTCTTGACGTACATGCCTTGACCGACAGAGGCGACGGGGTTTCAGATGTAGAATGGTATCTCGATAATGGCCACCTTAACCCCCAAACAATGCAGCGTGCTTGGCAGCATTATTACGCAGAGGCACCAACAAAAATCCTCGCTAGCTGCGATCGAGAGGGTTGACACCCGATATCCATATTCACACTGAGAGTGAGTCGGTCGAACACATCGTTACGCGGCTGCTTGGAGAATTGGATCTGTGATGAGTCAACCGAATGAATTACCGTTCGACACCGCTTTGCTTGAAGAGCTTATCCGACTAATGTGGAGAGCAAGCGACGCGATCCTCGAGGTTTACCGCTCCGGTGAGCTGAATACAGAAGTCAAAGGCGACGGGTCTCAAGTTACTGAAGCTGATTATGCTGCGCATCGTATATTGGTCAACGGTCTATCTCAACTGACCCCCCAAATTCCCTCAGTGAGCGAAGAAGATCCGAATTCGTTAAGAGTTCCGCAAATCCACCGGCGGTATTGGTTAATCGACCCACTCGACGGTACTAAAGAATTCATCAGTAAAAATGATGAATTCACTTGCAACCTCGCGCTAATCAACTCCCATCAAACCATATATGGATTTGTCAGCGTCCCGGTTCTTGGTCTCCTCTATCACGGTGGAGACCACCATGGCGCCTATCGCATCAACCAAGCGGGTAAAGAAACTCAGATTCGATGTCGGCGACAGAGCACTACAACCCGAGTCATTGCTAGCAAAAGTCACCTTAATCCCGAAACAACAGCGTTTATTGATGCAATCGAAACCCCTGTCGAGCTCATACAAGCCGGCAGCAGTCTCAAATTTCTCCGCATCGCAGAGGGATTGGCTGACATATATCCACGATTAGCACCTACCTGTGAATGGGATACTGCTGCCGCCCAAGCAGTCCTCGAAGGAGCGGGAGGTTCAGTAAAACAAACTGATGGCTCACTCGTTACCTACGGTAAGTCGGAGATTCTAAATCCATTCTTCGTCGCGAGCGCGCGTTAGACTCGTTTCCAATGCGGGCGTCAATCTTGGCATTTGTGATTTCACGCAAAGCAATACACTTTGGCTTAGGTACGCGGCCCTCTGGACAAACATCAATGCGAGAGAAAACCACGGGATCATACCCCGTGGCGGTTAGTCCATTAACTAGGGGCTTGTGTCTGGCTCCGATGCTTGGGGTTTACCATTTTGCAGAGCTCCAGAAGCCCGGCGGCACAAACGCCAGGGTTATGAATCAGAGCGATGCGGATCATACCAACCGCTGGATTTACGTTACCCGACTTCTTGGCTAGCAGCTGACCAGGCATGACCTTAACCCCCGTTCGACCGTAGGCGGTCACTGCGAACGCAATATCATCTCCTGGAACCCTAATCCACAGATAGTGCCCGAAGAGTGGATCACTTGCAGGAAGCGTCTGGTTGCAGCGCTTGGGTGCGTCTTTGAATTTCCCGCTATATTTTTTGTTGTTCTCGACCACGTGATCTTCGTCTTCCCAGGCAAGCTTGGCTGCCTTTTGATTCGGGACTGGGATGTAGAGCCCATGGTAGGCCCGATAGATGTTGGCCTTTTTTATGAAATCGCGGTCACCAGCTAAAAATCCAGAAGGCATTCCGGCAAGATTTGACCGATAGATCAGGTCATTCACGACAACGCATCGATTCATGTCAGGGTTGTCGTTAGAGTCGGCCATCTCGAGGAGGCCAGGCGATGGCTTGCCCCGTTGGATTGAATTCAGCCGTTCATCAGACAAAATATAGAAGTCGTGTTCTTCGGACTGATTGAGTAAGAACTCCCATGTCAATACTGGTAGATCGGCTCCATAGGGGTCTGCTGGCGAATTAACCACCACGATTTTTACTTTGGGCCACTGCTCTTCGGTGATGTCCCGGTAGGTCGGTTGCTGTGAGGTCATGGTGGAGCAATAAATTGGCTGCAGTCCGGCGATACGGCCTGCCGTCTCGTAGATCGGATCGGCTGGGTTGGGTAGCACGATGTAGCCGTCGCGTTCGCCTTCGGCAAGTATCTGAATCGCTGAAAATATTCCCTCTGCGCCACCGTTGGTTCCAATGATGTTATTTTCGGTGAAGGTCTTTGACCTGACGGCGTGGCGGGTCTTTAACCACGCATACATGGTTCCCCTGAGCTCTCGGAGTCCACCATATCCGCCGGCACCATTAATCGCCTTGCCAATAGTGGGGGAATACTTCTTGTACTCCTCGACGACAAACGAGGGTGGCTTGTGTGCAGGTTCGGAGATACTGAAGTCAATGATATCTTTTTCCGGTTCTGATACTCGAGATAATAGGTGGTTCAGCCGAACCCCTGCTGGGACATCAAGTGAGTTCCAAAATGTCTTTTCCATACCTGCCCTTCAATAACTACTAGATAATGATCGGATGATTGATGCATTATTTTAGACACAGATCTCTATCGAATCTCAATGACTTGGTTCGTTGCAACCGACATACAGTTAAAGGCCTATGGACGTTGACCGATTTACTGACTTGAGTTGTACTACGACACCTTCGGCTACACAGGAGCATTCTTTGGCTATTTCGCATACCGCGTCATGGATTATCGGCAGTTTAACAGCGTCGAGTATCGTGGTCAGTGGTTTGTTTGTTTATTCGTTGAGAGATGGCTCGCCGCCAAATCCGTATAGCCGCGTCTCTTCCTATTCAATCGTCCCTGACCTCTGGGTGTGTCGCAAAAACACCAACATCAGGGGCCACGAATATACCTATTCGGTTAACCTAAGGAACGGCTCGACAGGACCTGCGCGCCTTGCTTGTGAGGGTGTAAAACCACTCAATGTAAGCCCGATGGAACCACATTCACGAATGGGTCCCAATGGCATCAGGCCACCAATCATGCGTGTTGATCCGGATGCGAAATAAACATCTTTGAAGATGTTAGCACCATACTCCCTAACGACAGATAGAACCGAAAGTCGCCTGATTTATGGGGCACTGAATACCTATACAGGTCTTCTTGCGGAGCTAAATCACTCACTAGCTTGGATGCGTGGTAAATCGGCGAGGTACACTACGATTTTTGATCGCTTGATGCAGTTTTATCGCTGTCTTCCTCAACGATCTCTTGCGAGAAGATCACTTTGTGATAGAGCCCTTCCTGTAATTGAGTAATCGGAATATTCCCCTCAATTTTCTTCAATCTCGGAATTAGGGCAGCAAGCTCGGGGAAGGGTGATCCCAAAATCTTATCGACTACTTGCTCGTCACTCATTGGAATCAGAGCCTCGCGCTTCATCCGAAAGAGATCACGCACGCTTCGGCGCGTTTTTTTTAGGTACGCGCCTGCTTCGGGATGAAACTCACCAGGCAGTAACTCGATTTTATCGTAGAGATTCGGAAGAAGCCCATATTCTGCAAGGAATTTTTCGCGAATTTGCTCTAAGAGAGCGAGTGTCTGGCACATCTGGATCTGATTAATCGCATCTTCTTTAATTCGATCCGTGTCCTCAATAAACCGATCAAATGTGAGCAAGGGTTTTTGGTAAAGCACTTTGTACTCGCCCATAAGGAACGCAGCGATAATTGCGTATCCAACGATCCATGTTGCATAAAGTACGAGTAGTTCAGTAGGCATTGCGACACCTGTCGATCGCTGCACTGGATTGAGATTCGCGCAGCTTTTCATCAGTTACTGTATTTTCTTAACACAGAGATTTATCGGATTAACCTAGTTGATTCTTAGCGAATTTTCCACCACAGTCCGAAATGAAGTTGTGATGAGGGCTGTGATCATGCTGGTACACTGGGTGTTAATTGCCTTTGTTTATTCTTCGAGCGACACCATCGCGTCCACGAAAACAGAGACCTATCCACTGGACTATGGTGCAGTTTTCTCGACACAGGATGCCTGCGACGGATGGGCGAGGGAAAAGCTTGCTGATGTAAAACGCATTGAATCTTTCGTCTGTTTACCTCGACCCGCTTACAGGAATTGATGTCATTTGCTTGATTCAATAAACGATTCGACAATGTTTGGAAGTAAATTGACTGCGACGATTTTTCGGATGAGATTTAGCCTTTAGGACGTTGGTCGAGTTTCATGTAAATTTTTTTACTGGGTGTCGGAGTTTGCGGTTCTTATCGTGTTCCTAATTTTGGTCCCTTGGCGGTGGCTCTCAACATAGTTGCCAACCCTGGTGATTGGACCGACACCGTCACGAAATAAGATCTGTGAACCCATGTGGTGTGATTTATCATGCCATTTCAATTTCCAATAAGGTGGCTTATGAGTTCTTATCGAATTGCTGTTTTGGCTGGTGACGGTATCGGCAAGGAAGTTATGCCTGAAGGCATTCGGGTGTTGGATGCTGCTGCTCGGAAGCATCAACTGAATCTGATTTTCAATCATTTCGATTTTGCCTCCTGCGATTACTATCTCGAACATGGTCAGATGATGCCGGACAACTGGAAAGAGATCATGATGGATTACGATGCAATCTATTATGGTGCTGTTGGTTGGCCGGAGACAGTTCCAGATCATATTTCACTGTGGGGCTCACTGATTCAATTCCGGCGCCAGTTCGAACAATACGTGTGTCTACGTCCTGTGAAGCTGATGCCAGGGGTGCCATCGCCATTGGCGAATCGGCAGGTTGGCGATATCGATTTTTACGTGGTTCGTGAGAATAGCGAAGGCGAGTACTCAAGTGTCGGTGGAATCATGAACGAAGGCACCGAGCACGAATTTGCAGTACAGGAATCGGTGTTTAGCCGTCGTGGCATTGACCGGATCATGAAGTACGCATTTGAGCTTGCAAAAACGCGCGACAAAAAGCATGTGACATCGGCAACGAAATCGAATGGTATCTCGATTTCGATGCCCTATTGGGATCGTCGTTTTGAAGAGATTTCAAAACGGTATCCAGAGTGCACAACAGATAAATATCATATCGATATTCTAACAGCGCATTTTGTGATGAACCCGGATCGCTTCGATGTCGTTGTGGCCTCAAATCTCTTTGGCGACATCCTCTCTGACTTGGGTCCAGCATGTACTGGAACCATTGGCATCGCTCCATCAGCTAATATCAATCCAGAGCGCAACTTTCCATCACTCTTTGAGCCAGTTCATGGCTCGGCTCCTGACATCTACGGTCAGAATATCGCAAACCCAATTGGCATGATCTGGAGTGGAGCGATGATGCTTGATCACTTGGGTGAGGCGACTGCGGCCGCAGATATCATGACTGTGATTGAGGAAGTGTTAGAGACAGGCCCTCGTACACCGGATATGAAAGGCTCAGCCAATACACAGGAGGTTGGTAAAGCGATTGCTCAGGCAATTGCATAATCGTCAGTCTGGCAGGTACTCATCCTTCCAACGAAGCACGACATTGAAGCTCACTGAAATACGTGTTTCGTGGGATAGGTTTGGGTGTACCGAGTGATGCAGGAATGCAGGCCACAGTAATAATTGCCCGGGCGTTGGTTTGATCCGATGTTCTGGGTCAATTTGCCCATCCCCTCGAATCGCATTCATATTGGCCTGTGGTCTTGGATCATAAAAGCTGATGCAGTTTGGGGTTCGGTCGTCTCGGCCCGATGGGAGCGTGTCATGCTCCGGAATCGTGATGTAATAGGTTCCACTGAGCCATGCATGTGGGTGATTATGTAGGTTATGATAGTCACCCATCCGGTTCACATTGGCCCAAGCTTGAATTGCAAAGTCGACGTTGTAGTCGATCCCTAAATGTTGTACGTAATCAACAACTGCTCGTTGAACCGATTGTTTGAGCCACTGGATGACCGGATGCTGTTCATCGAAGAGGTTGTCGCTCCGATAGTCAGTCGTCATTTGTGACCGCTTGATATCCAGTTTATCAATATGGTCAGCCAGAATGGGATTCGCCTGATCATGGCCAGGCAATGTAATTTCCATCAGTTGTGTTGGCCAGAGTTTTTTGAAGATTGGAGTTGTCATTACGCGTCTCCCGTTTACCGTGACCAGAGTGTGGCACACTTTATCTAAATATTTTTAGGGAAGTTGCGGGTTTTAGTCTGCCTTTGCCGCTTGATAGACTCTGATGATTTCAAGACTGATAAGGATCTTGGGGCCCGTGATATGGAGGACAATTTCCATTGTGGCCAGTGCCAGATTTGCTACCTCATTAGTCAAAGGCCGGGTTCAATAATAAGAGACCTCGATGCTGACAAATAGATATAGCTTTGTCGATAAAGAATCATCTGCGATTGGGCAGAGAGATCTTTTTGCCTATTAACTTTGCCCCGCCTCTGTTGTTTTTTGTCCTATGGTCGTCGGCTTTTATCACGGAAAAATAAACTTCGTTGATGCGTCACCTTTGGCTGCGCTTACACTCTTTTTTGGGGCCGTGATCTTTGGGTTTTCTATCCTATGCTCTTATTAAAGCAGATCAGTTGTGGGTTGTAGCCATCGATTTTCCG
>CACBSE010000005.1 GCA_902541775.1 uncultured Litorivicinus sp.
GTCCTAAGACCAACAGCGTTGTTGCCCAACCATCCGCCATAGCGCATTCCGAATCAGCAACTGTGACTGATGCCAATTGATGGGTCACCGGGCGACCAGTTGAAGGATCGATGGTATGCGAAAAGGCAACGCCGTCAATCTCTCGGTAATTACGATAATCGCCAGAGGTTGCCAGAGCCGCGTTTTTGAGCGACAACAGCTGTTCAACTGCTCGTTCGCCTTTCAGTGGTTTCTCAACAGCAATCTTCCAACCAAAGCCATCTTTATCACCTTTTACCCGGATTTCACCACCAATTTCGATAAGAAAATTGGCATATCCCTGATGATCAAGGAGCTCGTATAGCTGATCAACACCCAGTCCTTTGGCGATCGCAGATAAATCGAGGTATCGTTGAGATCGTTTCATGATGGCAGCACCTCCGTCCGCCTCGGGAACTCGAACCGAAATAGCAGAAAAGCCGATTTGCGACTGGGCCTCTTCAATGAGTGCATCAGACGGCAAAGTATCATCACCCGCGTCAGGTCCGAATCCCCATAAATTCACGATAGGGCCGACAGTTGGATCAAAAGCACCGTTTGAGATATCTGAAAATCCGAGAGCCTTAGCCGTCGTTATCGCAAACAGATCACTCACTGGAAACCAAGTATTAAGATTCTCTGATTGATTGAATTGAGAAATCTCACTGGTCGGATCATAGGTCGACATTTGTCGATTCACCTCAACCAGCAACGATTCAATCTCAGCCTGTAACGCAGTTTGATCGTGTGAAGCGATCGGCTTGGCAATCACAACTGACCACGTGGTTCCCATCGTTTTTCCGGAGAGCTTTTGAATCTCAAGCTCTCCCGAACATCCGCTAACCGAGGCCCATACGAAAAATGCCGCCATGACGGCGGCATTTTTTAAATCACCCAGCGGGCTAGCCACCGAAGTCATCCAACATGATGTTATCATCTTCAACCCCAAGATCTTTCAACATCTTGATAACTGCAGCATTCATCATTGGGGGCCCACACATATAGTATTCGACATCTTCAGGTGCCGGATGGTCCTTCAAATAATTTGCAAGCACCACGTTATGGATAAAGCCAGTTTCACCTGTCCAGTTATCTTCGGGCTGAGGATCTGACAAGGCGAGATGCCATTCAAAGTTCTCATTTTCCTTCGCTAATTGATCATACTCATCTTCATAAAAGACTTCTCTCAGTGAGCGAGCGCCATACCAAAACGAGATCTTCCGCTTCGAGTTCAAACGCTTTAACTGATCAAAAATATGTGAACGCATGGGCGCCATGCCCGCACCACCACCAATGAACACCATTTCATTGTCAGTATCTCTGGCAAAAAACTCACCAAATGGACCGAATACATTGATCTTATCGCCAGGCTTCAGATTAAAGGTATACGAACTCATTTGCCCTGGAGGGAAGTCAGTTCCTGGAGGAGGCGTTGCAATTCGAATATTAAACTTAACCACGCCTTTCTCCTCGGGATAATTCGCCATTGAGTAGGCTCGAACAACAGTTTCGTTAACCTTTGATTCGATATCAAAGAAGCCAAAGCGCTCCCAATCCCCACGGTACTCGTCCTCGACGTCGAAATCAGAGAATTTCACATGATGCGGTGGCACCTCAAGCTGGACGTAACCGCCCGCCCGAAAGTCAACATTTTCTCCCTCAGGGAGCTGCAAGGTTAACTCCTTGATGAACGTGGCAACGTTGGGGTTGGATACCACTTCACATTCCCAGCGCTTCACACCAAACAGCTCAGGCTCAACCTCGATGTTCATGTCTTGCTTAACAGCAACTTGACACGATAAACGCCAGCCTTCTTTGACCTGACCTTTGGTAAATGCAGACGCCTCGGTCGGCAGGATATCGCCTCCGCCCGACTTAATAATACAACTGCACTGCTGACAAGAACCGCCGCCTCCACACGCAGAGGGTAGATAAATCCCAGCATCAGCGAGTGTATTCATAAGTTTACCGCCGGCGGCGACTTTGATGCTCTGATCCGGGTTGTCATTAATCGTGATCGTAACATCCCCAGTTGAGACGAGCTTTGAACGGGCGGCAAGAATGATTGCAACGAGGCCGATGACGACCACGGTAAACATCATAACCCCCAGAACAATGGTCATATTTTCCACTTTCTATGCTCCTTAGAGTGATACGCCAGAGAAAGACATGAAGCCGAGTGACATCAGTCCAACTGTAATAAACGTAATACCCAATCCCTTGAGGCCATCCGGTACGTCCGAGTACTTCAATTTCTCGCGCACACCTGCCAATGCGGTGATCGCGAGAGCCCAACCAACGCCTGCGCCTAGGCCGTAGACGACAGACTCGCTAAAATTATATTCACGTTCGACCATAAACAGGGATGCACCCAAGATTGCACAGTTCACGGTAATCAGCGGCAGAAACACACCGAGCGCGTTGTAGAGTGCAGGAACATATTTATCCAAAAACATTTCAAGAATCTGAACTAGGGCTGCAATCACACCAATGTATGACAGCAAGCCCAAAAAACGCAGATCGACGCTCGCCAACTCAGGTGAGATCCAGGTCAATGCACCTTCTTGGAGCAGACCAGTTAGGATCAAATTGTTGACCGGGACTGTGATGGCTAGTACGACGATGACGGCAACACCAAGACCAACAGCGGTTTTAATATCCTTTGATAACGCCAAAAAAGTACACATTCCTAGGAAGAATGCGAGCGCCATGTTCTCAATGAAAATCGCCTTAACGAAGAGGCTGATAAAATGCTCCATCCTAGGCCTCCTTCATCTTACTATTCGGCGCGATCTTAAATTCGTCCACTTCGACCTGTGAGGTCTTCCAAGCGCGGATACCCCAAATGATAAAGCCAATGATAAAGAACGCAGATGGCGGGAGTAACATCATTCCGTTGGTGTAATACCAACCACCTTCAGTTATCTTGGTCAGAATCTCAACACCGAACAAGGAGCCTGACCCAAACAACTCGCGGATGAAGCCAACGACCATCAGAATAGCGCTGTATCCCAGCCCGTTTCCAATCCCATCAATAAACGACTCGACTGGACCGTTTTTCATTGCGAAGGCTTCGGCGCGTCCCATGACGATGCAGTTGGTAATGATCAAGCCAACAAATACTGATAGTTGTTTCGAGATCTCATAAGCGAAAGCTTTCAAGATCTGATCAACCACGATTACCAGGGATGCGATGATGGTCATTTGTACGATAATACGAATCGAGCTTGGAATTTGTGACCGAATCACAGAAACAAATAAACCAGAGAATGCGGTCACCGCAATCACCGCCAATGACATAACAAATGCGACAGACATACTTGAAGTTACAGCAAGTGCCGAACAAATACCCAGCACCTGAAGGGCAATTGGGTTATCGTTGACGACCGGGTCGAACAAAAGCTCCTTGGATTTCGCCATTAGATCTGCCCTTGTTTCACATTATCCAAAAACGGCTTGAACCCCGCATCCGACATCCAAAATTTAACGAGATTATCAACGCCCCGCGAGGTTATCGTTGCCCCTGATAATCCATCAACTCCATAACTATCTGAGCGATCGGCACCACCCTTCACCAAGCGCAATGCCACTGCGTCACCATCATAGACTTGCTTTCCGGTCCACTGCGCTTTCCAGTTTGGATTATCAACCTCACCACCCAAGCCAGGCGTCTCCGCATGCTCATAGAAACCCAAGCCTGCCACTGTATTCGCATCGCCCTCAAGCGCCATGAATCCGTACAGTGTTGACCACAGACCGTATCCATGAATTGGAAGGATAATCTTCTCGATCTGGCCACCAGACTCAATGAGATAAATTTTTGCGACCTTCGCTTGCCGCTTGATTAGAGCTATGTCTTCCTCACCCGATAATACACGGTTCATTGATGGATCTTTGGCTGCTTTACGTTGGTCGTAACCATCAGGATCCATTCCTTCAACATACTCACCGGTTTCCAGATTCACAAGGCGTGTCGAGACTAATTCAAATTGTTCTTGGACTGTTTGTTGCGGATCATACAGTCCCGCAGCCTGCAAGATATTCATTTGCATATTGGCTTGTTCGTTGACTGCTTGTGCTGGACGTAAAATAACAGCCGAAGCACTCACCACAACGGAACACACCAAGCACAGCAACAGTGCAACCGTTATCGTCTTCTGTATCGATTCGTTACTGGACGACACTACGCAGCTCCCTTCGTTTAATATTCGCCTGAACCACAAAGTGATCGATCAGAGGCGCAAACAGGTTACCGAACAAAATCGCGAGCATGATTCCTTCCGGGAATGCAGGATTCACGACCCGGATCAGCACCGCCATCAATCCAATGAGACCGCCATACCAATATTTGCCCGCATTTGTCATAGATGCAGAGACAGGATCTGTCGCCATAAACATCATACCGAATGCAAACCCACCAACCACGAGATGCCAATACCAAGGAACACTGAACATTGGATTGGTGTCTGAACCGATCACGTTAAACAGAAGCGATGTCAGTACCATTCCTAAGAACACGCCAAGAACAATCCGCCAGTTGGCGATACCCATCACCAGAAGCACAGCACCTCCGATGAGAATTGCGAGCGTCGATACCTCACCAATCGACCCGGGTACGTTACCAACGAACGCGTCAAACCATGTGAAATTTGATATCACTTGATTCGCTGATGCCAGTGCGTCCACCCCACCTTGCGCCATCATGCCGAGAGCTGATGCACCCGTGTAGCCATCGGCTGCAACCCAAACCGCATCGCCCGAGATCTGCGCTGGGTATGCGAAATACAGAAAGGCACGACCCGTCAACGCAGGGTTTAGGAAATTCTTACCAGTACCACCAAAAACTTCTTTGCCGACAACCACCCCAAAGGTAATCCCAAGCGCAGCCTGCCAGAGCGGCAAGTCTGGTGGGCACGTTAAGGAGAAAAGAATCGATGTCACGAAGAAACCTTCGTTCACCTCATGTCCGCGAACCGAGGCAAACAACACTTCCCAAAAACCACCAACGATGAATACGGTCGCGTAAATTGGCAAGAAGAAAGCGAAACCATAGACCAAATTCGACCACGTCGATGGATTCTTCCAATATTCAGCGCCGGCGAGGCCTTCGATAAACGCGCCACGCAGTCCATCCGGTGCGATTGCTCCGGCAGCGATCGCTTCTGAGGCATTCTGCCCCAAGAAAAATGCACCAAAGAAAATCGCCGGGAAAGTACAAAACCATACCGTGATCATGATGCGTTTCAAATCAATCCCATCACGCACGTGTGCGGTCGACTTCGTGGTCGTCCCTGGCGCATAAAAAATGGTATCTACAGCCTCGTAGAGCGCATAGAACTTCTGATATTTTCCACCTGGGTGGAAATTTGGTTCGATGCGGTCGAGATATGCGCGTAGTGACATCTTCAACTCTCCAACTCGATTGTCGTTAAATTATCCCTAAGAATTGGTCCATATTCGTATTTGCCTGGACACACGTAAGTGCACAGCGCAAGATCTTCTTCAGCGAGCTCAAGCGCCCCAAGCTTTACCGCCATGTCCGTATCGCCAACGATTAACGAACGCAACAACTGTGTTGGCAAAATATCGAGCGGCATTATTTTTTCGTAAGTCCCAACTGGCACCATGGCTCGCGGCGAACCGTTGGTGTTAGTCGTAAAGTCTACTAATTTAGTGGGTACTAATTTCGACAAATAAATCCCCATTACGGAATGCTTGTTGGTCCCGGGCGATAACCACCCGAATGGCACGCGGTGCGTCCCCTCTTCGAGCACCGAAATTTGTTGGTGATAACGACCAAGATAGCCATAGAAGCCGGCAGATGTGCGACCGCCTAAGATCGACCCTGAAACAATCCGATGTGACCCATCGATCAACTCACCAGTGGTCAACTCGTCTAAAGATGCACCGACTCGAGTCAGAACCAAGCGAGGAGACTTCACCGAGGGTCCCGCCAAACTCACAACCCGCTCTGTCGCCAAAATACCTTCTTTCAACAGACGGCCAATAGCAATCACGTCTTGCGCGGAAACATGCCATACTTCTTTACCTTCACCGACTGGATCAAGATGATGGATATGAGTCCCAACCAGTCCCGCAGGGTGCTTACCGGAAAATGTTTCGACTTGTGCTGGCCCGGCATCAAACGAGGCCTTCGGATCACGGCAAACAAAGATCGTGCCTTCTGTTAAATTCGAGATGACTGAAATACCGTCAACAAAGGCTGCAGGTTGCCGAGCGATCGCAAGTGCCTGATCGGCGGCTAGTGGGTTGGTATCCATTGCGTTCACAAATATCGAATGTGGAACTGCGTCAATCGCAGGAATCTTTTCATAAGGCCGACGACGAATTGCGGTCCATAGCCCACTTTCGACCAACTCATCGACAACTACTTCGCGCGTCAACGCGCTGAGATCCTGATGCGCTTTAAATTTGACAGCGGTGTCTTTTCCGTCGAGCTCAACCACCACTGATTGAAAGACGCGACGCTCTCCCCGATTGATCTCGACCACTGTCCCAGATCCTGGGGCTGTGAACATGACGCCTTCGTTCTTCTTGTCGGAGAACAGTGGTTGACCCAGTTTTACCCTATCGCCCTCCTTCACCAACATTGTGGGCTTCATTCCAGGATAATCAGACCCAATCAAGGCAACACGGGTGACCGCTTGACTGTCTCCGACTTCCTGCTTTGGTGATCCTTTGATGGGTAAATCTAACCCGGTTTTGATCTCGATCATCGAGTCCATTCCTACCTTGAATTTGTGACCCTTTTGGAAGGTTTTCACGTAATAGCGCAAAGACCAAAGTGGATTGAGGAGCCAGATTATAAGAAGACTTGCACTGATTCGCCAGACTCAAACCAACATTTCGACCATTTTTTCGCACCTGCAAAAAAGAAAATTGGATGCACTGACAATGCTGTAAGACATCACCGACAGATTCACTGCATCATGCTTGTTTTGTTCTAACCACAATCGAGGGAAGAGCGCGACGAATTTGACACATTGACAATAAACCCGCTATCGCAAAGGCTGGCGCGGATATTCAACAGTCCAAACCTGCGTCGTCTCCTTCACCGTCCGGCGAGTATATCATCTTCGTTGACGAGTCGACGGATGCATGTATGGATCCAATTGATCCGTGATTCCCGATGTTGAATCTTGTGTTCTGTACTATCCGAAAAGACCATTACCTCGACCACGTCGTACCCAACTTAAAAGCACTCAAATCAGAGATGCGCCGGAAAACTAGCGTCCTTGCGCGGTTGCGCGATTAGTCGATCTAGCAACGCTGGATGATCGAACTGCTTGCCTGGATCGATCAAATCGAAACCTCAGTGGTCAGTGCATGTATCGGGAAGGTCGCATTATTGAGGCATTATGCGCATCCGTTTGATCCCTATGATCTCTCCATTCGCTTTAGCCTCGCACGTACCCGCCAATTTCTAGCGCTGAATCACCAAGCTCACAGATGCACTCAACTGATTTTCGAAAGCCGTGGCGAACGTCACGATCGTGCCGCACAGATCGAATTCCCACAGATTCTTACACGAGCCAGTCCGCTCGGACACCACCAGCGAGATTTTAGTCGATTCCCGATCGAGCCCGTATTTATCTCAAAACAATCAAATCTTGCAGGTCATCAACTGTGCGGCCTGCCTGCTCGCCCACTTGCGAAGTGGAGTTTTGACTCGAATTCCATTCAACGACCAGTGCAAATGATCGAACCGACATAAATCGCACATAAGGTGTTCCTACAAACAGAATGGCAACGACCGACGCGATCGAGACCCGGCCCCTATTTCAATGGATACACACGAGTCAACCCCTCGGCAAACGACTCACATGCTCCTCGATAACCACTCCAACTGGTTTTTCGAACAATCCCATCCATATCAGCCCAAACTTCAACATTACAGGGCTCGATGTGACTTTCTTTGAACCAGCGATATCGAGTTCGGTCGGCATCGTCGCTTGTCTCAGCTGGTTGGCCAAGCGCATCGACGAGATGACTCACGTTTTGACTCATCGCAAAATTGAGACCGCTATTCATCCGATCAATCGCTTGAGACGCACACCCAGCGAGACCCAAAATCAAAGCACCACCTATCAGCCACTGTTTCATTGTCGTATCCTCCTTTCAATCGCAGCAAAAGCTTACTGCGTCCACTTGAAAATCGATAGCTCGATCAGCATATTCCCACCGGTCTGGTGGAGTTCCAATGTTTTCTTACACGCGATATTGCTTACTCATTTTGGCACCTGTTTTTTTGGTGTTTAGCATCGCTGTCAGCGGCTCGCCACGGGTTGAAGTGGTTGCAACTGACTTCAATCGACCATGGTCAATCACGTGGATCAACAAGACCCAGGTCCTGATCTCTGAACGCTCTGGACAATTAATCCATTTAGATCTCACTTCGAATGATCGCACTGCTATTCGCAACGTCCCACCTGTCACCGCAGTCGGCCAGGGTGGTTTACTGGACGTGCAAGTCACGACCCTCGGGGACACACTTTGGGTTTATCTGGCGCTGTCAGGTGTTAACGATAACCAAACAACAGGCACTGAGCTCTGGCGCGCCCGGTTACACAACAAAGCACTTACGGATATCACTCAGCTCTATACCATGTCTTTGACAACTACATCTGGCCGTCATTTCGGGGGTAGGATCGCTCTGACCGATCAACACGTATTTTTAACGATTGGGGATCGTGGAGAACGCGAACGAGCCCAAGATATTTCAGACCCAGCCGGTTCGATTATCCGACTCAACCTTGATGGCAGCATCCCATCTGATAATCCAATCTTCGCAGCACCAAATGCCCGCCCAGAACTTTATTCTGTGGGGCACCGAAATCCTCAAGGCCTTGCTTTCGATTCCAAGGGCCATCTATATGCTCACGAACATGGTCCCCAAGGTGGTGATGAAATCAACCGTATCGAAGCTGGCCTCAATTATGGTTGGCCAACGATTACCTATGGACGCAACTACGGGATCGGCACCGCCATCGGAGAGGGTGCCGAAAAAGAAGGGCTCGAACAACCTCTCATCTACTGGAGTCCATCCATTGCCCCCTCGGGCATGACATTTTATTCAGGAAAACAATTTCCCGAATGGAAAAATAATTTGTTCGTGGGGGCACTCAAGGCGCAAATGCTTGTGCGACTGGCTTTTGAGAACGGTAGACTCAAGCGAAAAGAGCGCTTGTATCGCGGCGAGTATGGACGCATCCGGGATGTTCGCGAGGGCCCCGACGGCGCACTTTACTTACTGACTGATTCAACGCGTGGACAACTGCTTCGAATCACGCCTTAAAGTCGCGATGCTGAGTCATTACAGGAACCGACGAACGAACTGATTGTACGCGATCCAAGATAAGATCGACCGTCAGTACACCGGGCTCATCGGATAACTCGCCAAGGCAATCTCCCCACGGATCGTAAACGACAGAATGCCCGTAGGTTTCGCGCCCTTCGGTTGTCCTACCACACTGCCCTGCGGCAACCATAAAACAACCATTTTCGATTGCGCGAGCACGCAACAAGGTTGACCAATGCGCCTGACCCGTGGTCTTCGTAAATGCAGCAGGCACCACCACAAGATCAGCACCTGCTAACCCATAATGACGATAGAGTGCAGGAAAGCGAAGGTCGAAACAGATGGAGAGACCCACTGTCCAATCCTGAATAGATGTCATGATGGGACTTGAACCCGCGTCGAAAAGTACGCTTTCTCGATAACTTTCTCCCGAAGTCAAATCCACGTCGAACAGGTGAATTTTGTCGTAGGTCGCCTGAATCACTCCCTGTGGGTTGATCACCAAGGTTCGGTTTTTAACACCTTGGTCAGTGGCCATAATCAATGATCCGACAATGAGCGTTACTGCATGATGAGCCGCATAATGTCTCAAGCGATGGACCTCGGGTGCGTCAATCGTTAGGGCCTGCGCTCTCGAAATTGCCTGATTTGAAGACAAACACAACGCGCACTCAGGTAAAAGAATGACGTCAGGTTCTGCTGTCACCGCTTCATCCATCAGAGGGTACAGCCTGCCCTCAGAGATTGCCAAGTCAGGCTCAGCGGTATACTGGATACAACTTATGCGCATGAATCCTCCAGTTACTGAGGATAACAGAGATGTGAATGTACACCCTATCGATCTCTAAGCGAGTGACTTTGATGCGTTGCAGACGGATAACATCGCCGACCAGCGCACTCTCTTTAGGGGACATCCAAGCCGGTCACTTCAACCCGCACACCCCGCTCGGTGTTTCCAATTGAAACCTGGGCTCCCATCGACTCAGCAATCAAGCGAACCACATAGAGTCCTAGACCTAAATGAGACCCTGTAGAATCATTCCGAGTCCCGGAAAACATTTGAAAGGCATCGACACGGTTGTGTACTTGAAGCGGTGAACCGGTGTTCTCAACCCAGACTGAAACCGCATTGATGTGGTCGCGAATACCCACAGTAACCAAACCACCAACGGGCGTAAAATCTCTGGCGTTGTCGAGTAATTTATCCAGCATTTGCTCAAACCGCAGGTCATTTCCCAAAATCATCACTGGATCAAGTGGCGCATCCAGTCGCCACTGGCGATCCACTACCGTGCGTTGCATGCTTTCAACAGCATCTCGAGTCACTCGCGCAACATCAAAAACGCGCTGATCTTCATCGCGGAGTGCCTCTTCAAGACTTGCAGCCTCAGTGACCTTTGCAAGTGTTGATTCCAGCTTTTGGATCCCTCGCTCAGCTGTCGTACGCAAGCGAGCCTGTTGCCCTGGATCTTTTTCGTCAGATAACAATTCCAAGCTTGTCTGAACCGTGCTCATTGGATTACTCAATTCATGTCGAAGCGTTCGAGGAATCCGCTCAAGAAATGCTGTGTATCTCGCCAAATCTCGAAGAACTTGCTGTACATCGCGACTCAAGTCACCAACTTCATCAGCGGTCCGCGCATCAGTCAACGCCGGTTCACTCGAGAACCGACCACGGGTATCAAGATACGATTTTAATTCTCGCCGAAGTCGCGTGATCCGTTCGGCGAGTCGTCCTGAATAGATCGATAAACCCAAAATTAGAAGAATCAATACACCAAGCGTTTGCCACGCGAGTGTCACTAATGCTTGTTGTGCCGCACCCACAATTTCACTGGTCGGTGCCGCGATCAGGATCGAGTACGGTCCTGTTTCTGTACTTAGTGGTACATTCAACCGAATATCTTGTTCAGTAATTGTCACATCGCGGGTCCATGCATCTGACACCAATAAAGACGGCATTTCGTCCGGCGCTGTGGTTTTGGCAATGACTTGACCATCCGAATCAATCACCATGATTTGACGCGTCTCACCTGCTAGTCGTCTCGCTAACTGCTGCACTTTCGCATTCAACGGCTCGATTCCAAATCGGTACCGTCTCTCGATCGGCTCAATCCAATTGTGATCGTATTGAATGAAATCAATCTGTCGGCTCAGTACCTGAGACACAGGCATCCCCCACTCAAGTCGATACCCACCATAAATTTCCCACCAGTAGGCCCGAACTCGTGGTTTCGAATTCAGGAATAACGGATCACTAGAGACTGAAGCGTCAAATCCACCAGAGGCTTCTGCAGCTAAAATGACCTCCTCGACAGATGATCTGCCGGTCAATCGCAAACGAACTGCGTCGAATGGGACTGCTGCAGATCGTCCAAATAACGGCTCGCGATAAAACCGAGTTGAATCTTTAACCTCAAGTGCAAAAACAATCTGATCATCAAATTGGCCAACCTTCACTCGGATTCGATCATCTGCTAGTGCATCGGCGGTGTTGGGCCATTCATCGAAAAAACCGTCAATCACAGGTGCTCGACGCATTGGTTCGGGAACAATTCGTAATCCAGCGATTGTCTCTGGACGACTCAGGATGTCGAGTTCAGGTTTTAAGCTCTCCGCAAGGACACGCAAGGCTTCAGACTGTGCTTCAGTGGCAAAATGCTGCAGCTTTTGAAATGTTTGGTAACCGAGCCACGGAACCAGCACGAAGACAGGAACAAACAGAAATAGCTTGATCCGTAAACTGAGTTTCATCCAGGCGGAGACTCCCACCGATATCCGGTGCCGTAAACGTTCACTAATGCGTCAAAAGCCTGATCGATCAGTTTTAGCTTCCGACGGATGTGTTTGATGTGCGTGCTCAACGTATTGTTAGTGACGACAGTCTGCCGTGTCCGCTCAGCCAGTTGATCAAAGGTGAGGACTGCCCCTTCAGCGCGCATCAGCGCCTCGAGAATTGCAAGCTCAGTGACGGTTAAACTCACAGGCTGACCGTGGAAGGACACTTGAGCGCGATCTGGATCAACAATCAGACTTCCGTCGGTCAGCACTGTTTCCATTACATTACGCGCTCGATTCGCTCGCTTGAGAACAGCCGCAACCTTTTCAACCAGTAAAGCCGTTGAAATTGGTTTCGTCAGATAATCCCAAGCGCCTAAGCGCAGGCCAAAGATTTGATCAATTTCATCAGTGCGACTAGTTAGGAAAATCACTGGCAGGCCTGGATAGCGATCCAATAACCACTGACAAATTGTGAAGCCCGCATCAGGATCACGGCCGAGGTGAATATCTAGTAAAACCAAACTAGGCTGCCCAAAAAACGCATGCTTAATTTCCTCAGCCGACTCATACCCTGAAACCGTAAACCCCTTCTTACTGAGGGCGTACGAATAATTCGCCAACTGATCAACATCGTCCTCGACTACCACGATATGTGAATTCATCGCGCCTCCTATTAGCTCAAATGTCAGTTGTTCTCGTGCCCGTAACCTCACCATACCGCGTTTTTGGCTCGATATGATATTCGGTATGGTCTCGTTGAATTTCCATGATGACTTCACGGACTGCATCAGTTTGATCTCCTATGACTTCAAGACGAACGACTCGCATCGTCTGACGATTGAAAGGAACAAGGGGTGCATCCACACCCCCGCTTCCATCAACGTACGGAATAAAGACCTTCATTGACTGGTTTCCCATCAAAACTGAGTTGAATATCGACCCGACGGTCAAGCGCGTAATACCGATTTTGACCGTCTGCTAAAGCTTCTTGTTCCCCTCGCCCTTCTGTTCGGATCAACAAGGGCGATGCACCAACCTCTTGTAAAACCTGCCCAACAGATGCAGCGCGAGCTTCGCTCAGATATTGGTTGTACCGTTCTGATCCTCTCGCATCTGCATGACCGATCAGCCTGACAGTCAAACCGTCAATCGAATGTGATGCTTTTGCGACAGCTTTAAGTGCTTGCCGGTATTGCCCAGCAGTCATCGCCGAGTTGATATCAAAATGTACTGCAACCGATAAGTCAGAGAGCAGTTCGTGCAATGCGGCCATTTCGGTCTGGGTCTTTGCGTGCTTAGCATTCACCAAAGCAAGCTGTGAACGTGCCTTTGAAATCTCTTGGTTAAGATTGGCGAGTTCCTGATTCTTACGAGCCAAAGCGCGCTCTTGTACGACATCGTGGCCGATCAGAGCCCCCAGTGTTCCACCAACGACCACCCCCACAGGACCGGCAATCGCTGCGCCAACAGCTGCCCCGGATCCAAATCCAACATGCTCAGGCATCTTCGATTCGGTCGTCTCTGCATTCACAGCGCTCACCGCGAATGCCAAAGTTGTTGCAATCATAATTTTTTTCATTTGGGTCTCCTCCGTTTTCGATGACTGCATTAGACGCGAAAAGCAAAACAACAGATGGGAGAAATTGGGGTGAGATTGTGGAGAAGAGATGAAGGTTGTGTAGACACATCCGTCTCGTAATACCTCAAGCGTCAGTTCGCGATACTGGCGATAACAATGATTAAACCAAATAAAATTACTCCACCGACTATGGTAGCCCAGACCCCTTTGAATATGATTTGCCGGACAGGTGGGTAAAGGACGACTAATCCAATAACCAGACAAATAAGTAGCAACCCCATCATCTGAAAAGATTAAGAACGAGGGACACAACAATACTGATTACGATGCAGGTGACAATCGGAAAGAAAAACGATGTATCACCAGATTTGAATGCAATGTCACCGGGCAATCTGCCGAAGGGTAGTTGCTTCAAGTGGGGGTAGAGCAATCCTGCGACTACCAAAACTACCCCTGCACCGATAAGTAAGTTTTGCACTCGTTACTTCACTCCCTGCTCACAATGCGACTATTTACAGTATAATCGCTACCAGGTGACACTGTGGTGCTTTTACTGTGTCTGACACCTGTGAAGACGACATTCGCTTGGATTTACAGGCCCCGTTGTCGACATCATTTGCGCATCACATCAGGTTGTTAAGATGACACTTTTTAAAATCCCGTGTGTTGCAGAGGCGATATACATGTATCTGGCGCCGGGGGTGGACCATGCGTACCCCGTTTGTAATTGACCGAATAAGAGCATACGACTAAACTTTCCGCTTGATCGTTATCCCCAAAGAACAGCTGGTTGTGCCATAGTTGGGCCAGCGTATTCAAAAGTCAGAGATTCTGGTATTTAAATCGGAAACATTACGATTAAACAATAGCTTGCGGGTATCGTATAAAGGCTATTACCCCAGCCTTCCAAGCTGAAAAAATCTCTTCTCCATCATTTGATCATTCATTAAATTAAATTAAATCAATAACTTAAAAATATGTAGATGTATGCCTATGGTATGCTTAACGCTATTTTTGCTAGTCTCCGTATGCTCACGGTATGCTTATTTGGAGGCAAATCATGACATCACGGACAAAACGAGTCCCAGTCAAAAGTATAAAAGAAATCAATATTTTAATTCCAGAGACCACTGACTACAAAAACCCAGTTGATGGCGCCGATTGTCTGTATGTCAAAGTGGCCCGCAATGGAACCAAAAAGTTTGTTACTGCAGTTACCGTCTCTAAGCGTATTCAACTCCCAGCAGGCCAATCACGGCAGAAGAGTTTGACTCATGGCTTAGTCAGTCAATTTACGCTCCCTCAAATCAAACGTCTCCATACCGAAGCCTACGCCAAACTCAAACGAGGCGAAGATATCCGTGAAGAGCTGATCAAACAGGAATCTGATTTAGAACGCATCAATGTGTTATCCCAGCCAATCATTGAATTGAGCATTGATCGTTTGGAGCGCCGGCTTGCACGAGACGAAATCAAATCAGGTGACAATGATCGTTTGTACACACGCAAGGTTGAGGTGGTCATCGGTAATACGAGCTTTATGGAGTTCGGACAACGCCATGCTGATGCGCTCGCCAAAGCTTACCCGGTCACGCCTGAGAGCTGGACAACAGCCGACAAAGTAAAAAAGCTCATCATCAAGGTCTACAACGATCTCTCATCTGATACGCGAATAGAGCTTAAAAAAGATATCCCGCACTATCTTGAAAAGGCATTTGGGCGTATCAAACAGCGAAAACGCGGAGATCAAGTGATTGAACCTGAGCACATCAGTGAGATGTGGTTCAAAATGCTGGAAGCGGATGTCAATCCACTATTCAAAGATGCCTTTGTCTTCATGTTACTCACAGCGGAACGAAGATCCGCTTCGTATAAAACCAAGATTAGCCAAATACAGTATGAAAATGATGCTCCTCAATGGCTGGTACTCAATGCCAAGCGGGACCAATCCGGTGATCGCATCAATCTATTCCATCCGATAGGAATGCTCGCCCTACTGGTGAATCGACTGATCAAGCAGGCAGAAGACACTGGCGCTGAATATCTGTTCCCTTCACAAAAAGGATCTGGTTGCTTAACAGACATCAGACCCCTTGTAGATGCGATTGGAGGGATTGGACCCATGGAGATTAGAACCACTCCCCATAATCTGAGAAGAACCACAGCGAACTTGGGTCGTGTTGTCCTAGGGTCAACACAACTGGCTGAAGAGCATATCCTCCATTTCAAATCGCATATGACAGGCTCAACTGAGAGCTACTTCGCAAATACCGCCAAAAGCTTCGCCAAGACACGGTCTGCGACCTTCAAAAGTGTCTACAGCTATTTAGATGATCTGATATTGAGCTCCGGCATTTATATGTATCTCGCAACAGGTTGGGAAGATGCTGAATTCGTTGACGAGATACAAAGACAAAATCCAGATAGAGAAATCTGTCGCGACTTCATGTCTGTTGGAGGTCGTTGGTTACACTTCTCAAATCAAGGTTCTCCGGAGCAGATTGGGAGTTTTGATGACCATGAAGATTTCTTTGACAACGCATATATCTGGAGTCCGGTTGCTAGCTTTTGTGCCGGGATAGACAAATACGTCAAGCTGAGTGACAGACCGTTACTTCAGGAGACAATTCGCTTGGGTTGGTCTAATTACGGAGATCCAATTCCACGAAACTTAGATGAAGAGATTAGTTAAAGCTCTTGGATAATTAGGATGCTTCGTCGTACAGATGCTTCTGAAAATCAACGAATGTCTTTTGTATCTCTTGAATGCTTCCTAAGGTCTGCTGTGCATCAGGAACACTTCCATACTTTGCGGATAACACAACATCTAACCTCTCAAGATCGAGCTCGTCGACCCCTTGATTTTGATAGTTCCTGAGTACATACGAAACAAACTCTCTCTGTTCTTCATTTAGCAAATTCAAAATATTGTCTTGTGCGTCAGCAACACGCTCAGAACGCGTCTTCACAGGACGGAGATAAACGATGTACTCAAGCACATCAAACAGATCAGAATCCTCTGCCTCAATCAGGCTTTGGAGTTTCTCCAAATCATCTTTATGACAGCCCGCGCCATCCAACTTCTTCATTAGATCGCGACGCGTCATCGGGTTAGACCAAAGCTTCCTGAGATTATCTTCGCTCTCCAAAACATCGGGTAGCTTCAGAACATTAAATAGATGCTTCAGAAAATCCTCTGCACTCACTGGTCGGCCATCTACATAAAAGTAGGTATCACGCATCACCTTCACTTGACGGACCTTACCATCAGCTAACTTGATCTTGATCTTAGGATTAGGCTCAGGTGGATCTTCTGGGTCATCTTTAGGATCGAGGGGATCAATTGGTGGATCAGGATCGACAACAGGGTTTACTGGTGGATCTGGAGCTATCGGCTCACCATCCCATTCAGGATCGTTGAACAAGAGGTATGCGTTCACAAAATCAATGATCGTGAAGAAGTTCTTACCTTCAAATAGACGCGTCCCACGACCAACAATCTGTTTGAACTCAATCATGCTGTTCACTGGACGCATCAAAACAATATTCCGGACGTTGCGGGCATCAACGCCGGTTGTGAGCTTCTGACTCGTTGTCAAAATGGTAGGGATGGATTTCTCATTATCCTGAAACTGCTTCAGGTAGGTATCGCCAATGTTCCCATCTTTGGCAGTGACTCTGACGCAGTAATCAACTCTCACACCGGGTGATTCTTGATTAATGAGATCTCTCACCAAAGCCGCGTGAGCTTGATTGGCACAGAAAACAATCGTCTTCTCATCAGCATTGATCGCAGCGAGCATCTCCTTCACTCGCTCTCGCTCCCGCTGCTCAATTACGATGACACGGTTGAAATCTTTTTCCGTATAAACTCGTCCGTCATCTACCTCGCCTTCAATAACTTCGTCATCATCTGAATAGACATACTCATCCATCGTGGATTGAATGCGCTTTAACTTAAATGGCGTAAGAAATCCGTCCTCAATCCCTTCCTTTAAACTGTACGTAAAGACCGGCTCACCGAAATACGCATAGGTATCCGTATTGTCTTTTCGCTTGGGAGTAGCCGTCAGACCTAAGTGAACAGCACTAGAGAAATGATTGAGGATATCTCGCCACGAACTTTCATCATTGGCACCACCACGATGACACTCATCAATGATTACTAAGTCAAAGAAGTCAGGTTCGTATTGGCCAAAATAAGGAGCATCATCCTCGCCACTCATAAACGTCTGAAAAATAGTGAAGAAGACACTTCCATTTTTAGGGACTTCGCCTTTCTTCGCGATATCACTGGGATTAATACGAACGAGTGCAGCAGGGTCAAACGCTCCGAAATCCAAATACGCCTGACTAGCCAGAATGTTCCTATCAGCAAGGAACAGAACACGAGGCTGACGTTTACCGTCTTTTTGTTGCGTCCAACGGCTCTTGAACAACTTCCAAGCAATCTGAAAGGCAATGAACGTTTTGCCTGTTCCGGTAGCAAGGGTTAGAAGCACTCGCTGTTTATCATTGGCAACTGCCTCAACAGCTCGCTGCACAGCTAACTCTTGATAGTAGCGAGCTTGGCGAGTTCCATTCATATCCTCAAACGGAACTGAATTGAATTTATCTAACCAATCATTGATTTGCCCGAAGGTACGATCCCACAGCTCATCTGGAGTGGGGAATTCACTGACAAGACCCTCTGTATTAGCGTGATGATTGATGGCATAGATCTGTTTGCCATTAGTGGCGAAGCTATTCTGTAATCTCAGCTTCTGGGCATAGAGCTTGGCTTGAGCAACTCCTTCTCCGACTTCCAACTCATCACTCTTTGCTTCAATAACAGCGAGCTTCACACCCTTGTATTCCAGCACATAGTCAGCGATCAGCTTTGCTCGCCTCTGCCCTCCACAGAGGATCTGGCCTTCATTGATTTGATACTCACGACGAACCCTTATCTGCTTTTCAGCATCACTCTTCCAGCCAGCTGCGATAAGCTGAGGGTCAATTAGTTCTGCGCGAGTATCAGCTTCGTTCATCACGAGCCATTGCCTTACGAGCGATTCTCTCACACACTTCGTCCCAATAAGGTGTGTCCATCGCCGCCTCAGCCCTTTCCTGACGGAGATCCCAATCTTCCCTGAAGCTGTTCTTATGTTCGCTAGACCCCTCTGGGGGCGGTTGAAGTTCTTGGGCGAGGATTGCTGATTTTAGCCTCCTCAGTGCATTCAGTTTTTGCAAAACTATTACTCTCAATGAGCGTATCTCTGATTCAGCTCGTGAAAACTCCTTATACAACTCAGATTGCAGACCAAGCGGCGGTAGTCTGAGAGGAATTTTCTTCACTGTCTCTTGGTTGATTTTTACCATCGATGGATTCGCCCCTTTTGCATTCTCCTCGATGAATTGTCGCGTTAACGTCGTCATCAAATACTGATGAACAAATTGGACAGATGCCAGCTGCTCGTTAACTCTCATTTTCATTATTAAATCTGGGTACATCACCGGATTTTTGATGCCATCAACAATGGCTACATGCCCAACTAATTTTCTTGTATTCGCTCTAGTAATCAATAAATCGCCATTCTCTATCCAGTATGATGCTTCTGCATCCACAGATGCTTGAGTGAAAATAGAGTCATTAGGGGTAAATTCGTTGCCCGTAACAGCAGACAGAGTGAGAAGTGGTGTCCCCTCATCACTTTGCAGTTCTTTTGGAGGCGACTTTCCATTCTTCGGCTGAGAGCTCAATACTTCGCTCAGTACATACTTTTTCCATTCGACCCCCGTGTCATTGTCTGTAGAGAACAGTATGTCCCTATGTCTTTGAATCGATACTTTTAACGATTCAAGTGTAGCAATTGATGCATTATTCAGCTTTTCTATCTCCGCAAAAGCTTCATCAAGCTTGGCAACGATGCGCTGTTGTTCTGCGAGTGGGATAATTGGAAAAGGTAATGTAGCTATGTCCTTCGCGTACACATGTGGCTGTGCCGCACCAGAACGAAAGTTGTCGTAGATATACTGCTGCTGAGATAAAAGGTAATAATAAACGAACTGAGGTAATTGATTTTCATCTTTTGGTTCGACAGTAGAACAGTCAGAAGCAAAGATTTCTTGTTCCCACTTATTGACAAATCCAGCACTTGCACCAGAACCACTAACAGTTATGCAGTTTGCTTCTCTGTTTGCGTGATTATTGTAATAGGTAGGTTTTGTTCCTCCACCAACAACTGGAACACTACCTTCAACCGTTTGTTTCTTTGTTATTGTTGTGCCTCGTCTTACTAGGCATACATCACCAAGCTTCGCTGTCCGCCACATCACAGCAACTCCTTAATTGCTTTTAGTGCTTCAGCAGCTTGCGCATCAAGTTCTTCAATCTCAGCAATGATTTCCTGCGGTGTTCTGTTATCAACTTCTTCAACACGATTAGGATTGTTCACAGTCAAATCCCACGTCTCTGTATTGATATCGGCTATATCCACCAACCAACTGTTGTCGCTCTCCAATTGCGCCTTAGCCATCTGGACGAATTCAGCCATATCACTTTCATTCAATGGATTTGTTTTTCCCATATTCCTGCCAACGTTCAGTTGGTAGTACCAAACATGATCTGTTGGTTGACCTTTCTCAAAAAATAGAACGACTGTCTTCACTCCAGCGCCAATGAATGTGCCACCGGGCATATCAAGTATTGCGGTAACGTTGCACTCTTCTAATAACTGCTTACGCAGAGCGATGCTGGCATTGTCAGTGTTGCTCAGAAAGGTATTCTTGATGACTACCCCTGCTCGCCCGCCAACTTTCAGCATCTTGATGAAATGCTGAAGGAATAGATAAGCAGTCTCGCCTGTCTTCACTGGGAAATTTTGTTGCACCTCAACTCGCTCTTTTCCCCCGAATGGTGGATTGGCAAGCACAACTTCGACTCTATCTTTTTGCTGAACATCAGCAAGATTCTCTGAGAGTGTATTGGTGTGAACAATATTGGGCGTCTCTACACCATGCAGGATCATATTCATGATCCCTATCACATACGCTAGAGACTTTTTCTCTTTGCCGAAAAACGTATCGCGCTGAAGAAGTTCATACTCAGCAGCAGTCAATTCTTTGCTCTGTCGCATCCAACTGTAGGCTTCACAAAGAAAGCCTGCACTGCCGACGGCGCCGTCATATACCTTCTCGCCAATGCGTGGATTGACGACCTCCACAATGGCTTTTATGAGTGGTCTTGGAGTGTAATACTCGCCTCCATTCTTACCAGCGTTGCCCATGTTCTTGATCTTGTCTTCATAGAGACTGCTCAGTTCATGCTTGTCGTCATTACTGAGGAATTTGAGCTCATCAATCTTATTGAGTACCTCACGCAATGCATATCCACTCTGGAGCTTATTACGTAGCTCAGAGAAGACTTCACCGATTTTGTATTCAATAGTCTTCGGGTTATCTGCTGATTGCTTAAAACCTGCCAAGTGGGGAAACAGCTGAAGATTCACAAAATCTCTCAGGTCATCACCCGTCACGGCGACATTATGATCTAGAGCACCATCTGATCGCTTAGGACAAGCCCACTCACTCCATCGGAAACTGCCATCAATGATCCTCTGATAAGTGGCCCCATTGAGCTGTGCTGCAACCTCCTTATCAGACTCGTAGTCATCAAGATATTTGAGGAAGAGAACCCAACTCGTTTGCTCAATGTAGTCCAGCTCGCTACTGCAACCAGCATCTTTCCAAAGGGTGTCATCAATATTCTTAAAGGCTTGTTCGTACATTCAACTGCTCACTCAATACAAATCGTTCACTGGATAATCAATCTACAGAATCTAATGAACTTTTGGGTCTTACACAGATCTAAAGATACATGAGAGATACACTTTTACTGGCATTAACTTTCTCAATCACGATGACCGTCGGTCTTCATCTCAATGCAGAAGATCCTCCTGTATTGATCAAACATAAACTATACACATGCTCATCACTTTCTGGGGTCACTAAAGTGATAGAAGGAGAACACAGACGGTACATCGGCGAATGCTCATTCGGAGGGTACTTCGTACATGGGCCTGCAGTAAAAATGTAGAATGAAGTTATTGAGTCATTGGATTTGAAGTGAAACCTAGAAAATTCTACTACGAAGAGACACACTATTTCGGCAGTGTTTACTTGATTAAATGGAATTCTCAGACAGGCTTGGAATTACAAGATACTTCTCCCTGTATTCCATTTTCGGTTCATGCTTCAACGATTCTTCAGCCTAACGACGACGACTGGCGAAAAGTCGAAACTTCTATTAAAGCATTAGCATTGATGCCAAAAGAACCAAAAGTACCTGTTTGCGACGGTTTTGAGGTCCACTGCCATATAACTTTCCGGAATAGGCTTCTAAAGTTCTTAATCATCAATCCTGAATTTAGGGGATTCACGGAGCTTAGAGATTTGCTTAACCGATTCACGATATGCTCAGACTATCCAAATGGATTATTGGAAAGCGATCTATAATCAATGAAAAACTTCTACCGCATCATGCTAGGCGCAAAAAGTAAATTTGCCTCAGAGTGTTTTGACGGTGGATTTATCGGCACTGACTTCCTATCAAATATAGAGTTAACAGATCATTACGACGACTTGTAATCTGGTTGCCTCAATCCTCTAAACGCATCTAACCGATGGTCTTGTCGAGTATCAAGTGCGGCCAAGATATTTTGTATTTCAAGTGTGTCGCGTATGGGGGAATCACTTCGGTAGAAAATAACCCCCTTGTCTTTGAGACTTGGCGCAGAGCCATACCGGTCAATAAACAGCTCACTCATTTTTTTACGAAGATCTTCCTCGTATCCGTGATGAACGATGAAACTATCGTGCACCGGAAGGCAAGGCACACCTATGTTCGCAAAGTGGTGGAGTACACCTGTCGCTAAAACACTGTCCTCATGCATTAACCATAGACCGGCACCTTTACAAAAGCGTTGCTGGATGGGTGCATGAACTTGGTAGATACGCTCTTTAATCTGCTCCCAGTTAAGTAGCTGATCAAAGTATTTAATCTTCACACCCCTTGGTGGTGCCTCTGGATCTTTCTTTGCATTGATCAGAGCATTAAATAGTATTTTGGATAGATCCCTGTGTTGAGGTCCAAGTATGCGGCTATAAGGATCCTCAGGCAGTATGAGCCCTTCATCCGCATACAAGATTGCTGGATGCAAACTACTGTAGTCGATCTCTATCGTAGCCTTGCCATCAATGACTAGATACTTCCGATACTCTCTAGGGATGGTCTGCCACCAACCTCCGTAATAACGCCCACCGGTATTGAATTCAGTGTCATGGAATACACGATAGACCTGCTTTTCATTGAAACGAATAAATCGTGGTCGATCCTGTTTTCTATGCTTCATCAACGCTTTATCCAAGTCTGCCCACTGGTCATCGGTTAAATCCAAATCGACCCAAGTTTTATCCAGTACCCTATTCAGTCTTTGTATATCTCGACTAATCTGCTCAGACTTTGCTGTTGGGACGAAAGGGATCTTCTCAGTCCTAGGTTCCCGTGCAGATATGTCGCCTTGTTTGCGCTTTTGAACACGCAGAGGGTAAGGGTTGGGCAATAGGATAGGATCTACGACCAGATCATCTAGTTTGCCGTCAAAGCCAACATCTGCAAGCTGAGCAAGAAACCATATTTTGAATTTTGAAGTGAGCCGGTACTTCGTATTGTCAGAATGACCAGTATTCCGATCTAACCAACCCTTGGTGGTGACTTGGACATACCCTGCGTCAATCAGCTTACAAAAGGCTCGCTTTATGTAAGTGTTGTATTTGAAGTTCTCTGAGTTGTATTGATTGGTAGAGCTATAACGGTTCTTATCCAGCGACATACTGGTAGTGACTTCACTACCATGAATAAGCGGCGGTAAAGCCTTCAACACGATATGTTCTAAAGATCTAGCTACTTCGGGAAGAAGCTTACCTGCACTCCGCTTAATGTGACCATGGCTGTCAGGTACCTGTTCTATTTGACGAGCAAGTTGTTGGTAGCGGAGAGTCAAATTAGCTAGGTAACTATTCATGTATTTCGGCCTCCGGCCTGCATACTCAGTAGAGTTATCAAATCATACCCAACTATCGTTCAAACCCCTGCCTTTCAAATCAAATCAATCCAAGCGCTGTCTATGAGGAATTTGTGCGCCATATGGCTCACACGTTAGGTGCTATTGCTACATCTACCAATCGGGTATTTTCCTCTCCAACAGTGGTTTACAGATTCAAATAACTGATCTGTGAATGAGATCATGAACAGTATCCATGCGGGGTGGTATGGCCCTCGCGCCCCTGCGGATAAATTCTCACTTCAATACCTTCTGATTAAGACATTGAATCCTTCATAACCCAATCAATCACCAATTTATTAGTCTCGACATCCAATCAATCAATGTCATAACGTTACGTAGCCAGAATCTCAGGTAATCTTTCTTGGCTGAATTAACAATTTTCGTAAGGAAAGGACGAAAAAGTTTGCTGAGTTGGGGGCTTTATGACAGAAGCAGTCACACCAAGTATTGATGCCCTAGTTTCTGCTTTTGAAAGTGGGAAGCCCGTCGTCGATTTATTGGCTGAACTAAATAGAAACACAGAAGACGCTCTTCTTGCGCACATAGGCTACGAAGAGATGGCTGAACTAAATTGCATAAATGTGTCGCATCAGCGCGATATTTT
The DNA here is from genome assembly GCA_902541775.1 of uncultured Litorivicinus sp. Classification (GTDB taxonomy): domain Bacteria; phylum Pseudomonadota; class Gammaproteobacteria; order Pseudomonadales; family Litorivicinaceae; genus HIMB30. The sequence continues at coordinate 24,405 of CACBSE010000005.1, forward strand.
TATAACAGGCGACGACATCACAGAGTATTACGAAAAGGAGTATCTTTTAGGCCTAAATGATCAACAAATTCTCTCCTTTATAGTAGAGCGCCAAGGCTGTCTAGAGGAAGCAGATGGAGGCGCTGTATTTCACTATTTACCAATATCCAATTCCTGCATTGGTTTCTTAAGTGAAAGCGGCGGCCAAGGCGGCCCAATATTGAGCAACTTGCTTATTGGTCGCGCAGAACAAGACGTTACTGCTCAATTGGTCGAGGATGGTTACCTTATCCATACAGTTGATTTGAGCGCTTCAGAGAGAGCAGTTCTCATACAGAAATTCAATACATTGGTTCGTGCCCGGCTGTCAGGAAAACTGGAAAAATTTGTTAATTTCATAAAATTTCTTCGTCGTAAGTAATGTAATTTCAAGTTTAAGGACGACAACATCTCATCTGAAATCGTTCCTGAGATTCCTTATGAAAAATACTGACCGAAACACAGTGGCTAATTATGATGAAAACAGCTCTTATTCTTTATTATGATGAAATATCCTACTCCTCCGTCGGCTACGGGCTTTGTACCCCGGACGAATTTCAGATCATTAGAAACTGCTTGAAAGCTTCGTATGCTGAAACATTGCAACAAGCAAGAGACGCTCTAAACGATGACGAGTACTTCGTTGAACTCTTGAATGGCGTATACGACCAGTTCCGGATTAAAGATAACTCAGTGATCGTTCTTGAAACAGCTGATTTTGACCCCGCATTTGATTACGAAGATTTGGATTTAAGTGGCCCCAATCCACTACATATGAGTTCGGGATTGGAATGGTTCTTGGAAAGTTTCTTTAACATTCCTCAGAAGAGCGAGCTTTGGACAAAAACCCTGATATCCAAATTAAACGCGACGCCTACTGAGTGGGGACATTTGACATGCGAATCGCCAGAGGTAATTCAGAAAGTACTTATGAAAGCTGGATACAAGCCCACCATCATTGAAGGAAAGTTCGACTGGACAGAAGTCGGTAACGTGGATCAAATTTTAGAAAGCGTAAAAGCCTAGGTCGAAACTTTACCCTGTCTGCATTAAGAAATTGACTCGCTTTTCTTAAAAGCTATACTTCCCAACCTCGATAAGCGATGACATGAAACCAAAAGTATGCTTACGGTATGCTTATATGGAATCTCAGATTGAGCTAAAGTTAATTAATTATTTTAAAATCAATAGCTTGCGGGTATCGTATAAAGGCTATTACCCCAGCCTTCCAAGCTGGTGATGGGGGTTCGATTCCCCCTACCCGCTCCACTTCAGCCTTCACAGGCTTCATAAGCTACTGAAATTGTTTCATAAACCTACTTAGGCTGCGTGTTACCGACAGAATGATGAAATAGGTCATATCGTTGCCCTTATCTCTCACACTAATATGCGTCTAGCAGAAGCTGTTGGCTTACATCAGGATGACTTAGTGCTAGATACTGACGTGCCTTGCATACAAGTCCGTCAACACGCTTGGAGACTTCTAAAGACATCGACTAGTCATAGAGTCATACCCCTTGTTGGGGCGTCTCTATGGGCGGTTCAGCGTATAAAGCAGAATGGCTCTGATTACGCTTTCCCACGCTACACAGATTGCACCAAATGCAACAGCAATTCTGCATCTGCCGCACTTAATAAGTCGCTAAAGCAAGTAGCAGGGTCAGGAAACGTCATCAACAGCTTTAGAGACAGACTCGGGGCCGTGTCAGCACCGTCCGACATGATAGACCAGCCAGGTGGTTGGAATCTCCAGAGTGTCGGACAAGGCTACGGGGGGGCTATAGCGTCGACATACTGGCGAGATGGATGCAGAAGATGGAGTGCTTAGATTTACTCAGTCACACCTTCTATAATCATAAAATCAGTGTCAGAACATTCCTCTCTGACAGCTTTTGCAGCCTGATACTCGTCACTATGGTAAAAAACATATGCAGCCTCTTTGCTCTCAAACTCAATCATCATAACGATGCCACTTACATCGCCTTCAAGTCTGTCAGCACTTGGGCCACGAGCAAGAACTTTACCGCCATATTTTTTAATTGTTGGCCCTGCCATGCCAGAAAATTGTTCAAACTTGTCTTGGTCCGTGACCCTGATATTTGCAACTACATAACCTTTCGCCATCGAACACCCCGCAATGTTAAATACTAACCATGTCAGGTATCGAGGTAGCACATAAAATACCTACATACCAGTCATATCCGTAAAGATATTTGAACGTTTAATCAACAGACAAAAAGGAACTTGGATTAAGAAGCATTGTTTACGGGCGTTCACAGCTGTGAACGCTCCGACTGACATGATTGACCAGTTAGGTGGTTGGAGTCTTCAGAATGTTGATCAAGGCAATGGGGATGGATATGAGACAGCCCAACTAGGAAAAATACTCAACACCATTTAAGAATCTGCTACCACCATCAGAGTCTGAGTAGTTTTATGTAGACTTATGAGGCACTTAGGTGTGCTTAAAGGTGACCTAATGGTATCCCGAACAGCTATTGATAACTTGATACGACACCATAAGCCACTCACATCTACGTAAAATCAAAGACTTACACATCATCAGTTCATCTACAACGGCACCGTTTTGTCTACTCATTTGTCTTCTGTCCAAACTGCTCGATCCCTAGCCTACTGTCCTAGGCAAGGTGGGCTGTTTAGATCCATCGGGAGGCGCTGGGCAGGCTTAAAAGTGTTCGTGGTAACTGCTGAGGCATTTAAAAGAGTTAGTCTGGTCTGCTATGGGTGTGTACCAGTCGTTTGTTAAACGCTGATATCCGACATTCAATTTAGGCGTTTACACGCTAGATAGCGTCTCTTATATCTCCATCAGCCATAATAAGTTATCGTAGTCCATGGCTGTGCCTTTATCTCCATGGGCTGACGCTCTGTATTTAGAGGATTATCTATGAAAATGTCGAATAATATATTGTCAGTGGTCGGGGCTTCATTAGTGGCTGGTTTTTTAACTACGCATGTAAATGCGGATGAAGCCACTGTCTGGACAAAGATTCAATCCAATCCTGACACTGCAGTATTTGCTGGATATGCGAACGAATTGGGGCTGGCTGAAGCTCTCAATACGCAAAATCTCATTATCCCATGGACTTTATTTGTACCGAATAATGGTGCGTTTGCTAAGTTACCTCCACAAATCAAGAGTAAGCTTGCCAATGATGATCAGTTTAAAAGAAAAATCATAACGTCCCATATGGTATTGGGTGCGTCAGTTTCTGCCGACGGTATGGGTGCTGGTGATGCGCTTACGACCCTAAGTGGCGACAGTCTTGACTTGATCAAGAAAGATAATCTTTACATTAAGGATGTGGTAGTCACTACAAAAGATCTTGTGGGTTCCAATGGCGTGGTACATCTAGTTGAGTGCGTGATGTTTGTCCAACCAAGTGTCGACGACGATAGATTAACAGCCTCCCAGAAGGCGCAGTTTGAGCAAACTGCTTGTTGTTTGGCGGAGAGCCTGGGCGATCTGCACCATCAAGCCCTGCTGAAGTGATATTGATCTAACCCTCTTATTAAATCCGAAGGCGTGTGCTGAGTCGGGCTTTGTTGCACGCCAGTGCTAAACAGTTCCTAAACTTTTTAAAATAGGAGCTACTGCACGGAGCTCCTTAATCTTTCCCGTTACCCACAAGAGCTTGGGAGATTTGCTATGCATAAAACAGAGCAGGCCTAAGAACCGACACCAGTTCATTATATTCCCGCAATACACATCATTCTTGAATCTAGATACAGGGACATCAGAGCTATTGAGTTAGATAAAAGCTCTCAGTACCGACTGTTATGATATTTCAGTAGTAAGAGTTTAAAGCCTTTTGCAGCCCTTAATATCCAGAAATAAATATCTGTAATTAGAGGCTGATAACGCACACCCAAAGTCACACTCTTTATTAGGAAAATACAAACATAATAATTCCAAAAATCAAAAGGAGACAAAGGAAAATCAATCCTAACCTAGACTGAGAGGTCAATTGAGCTTGGAGTTCTCGGATCATAGTAAGATGAATTTGATTTAATTGTTTTTCATCTTCTACTCTCTTTTTTAACTCCGCGATTTCCCTATCTTTAACTTCAGCTGATTTCTTAAGATCCTCGACAGCCTTGTCACTATCGCTAGAGGCATCATTTTGCTCGGCCAATGCTAATCCCTCACTTCCTAAATATTGCACCCACGAGAATTGGTTGGAGCTCTATCGTTGTTTTACAAACCTCAATAATTACCATAAATACTTTCTAGCCTGGTTGGTCGATGTCCATTTTCGCATGTTGATAAATGACTGATCGTTCATAAAGTCAGTAGCCACCGCCCCCTCCATCATTCTGATTTCTCTCTCTTTCAAGGGCTTGTGCTTTTTGATGTTCTATACGATTAGCATCGAGGATGTCTGGTGTCGCGCATTGTGCCGCGTTGCGTTTTTTGAGCTCTGCGAGGATGTTTCGATTGCCAAAACTAACGCTGGTGGGCGAAGTCACTCTCTCACAGAGCGTTGCCGTCGACGTCTTGAGGATCTCTTCCGGGGTCAGACTGCATCCAACGAATGCGAAAGATAGTGTCGCGAGCACGCTCAATGACAGAGTTCGGGGGAAGCGGTGCATCTTGATCTCCGTTTTCGTCAGCCAGATAGAGTTTGCTACGAGCCTGCTGGTTTTCCAGTCTCCGGCAAACGTCGCACTCATCAAAACAATAAGGGCCGCGATCCAAATCCCAACTCCGTGTTCGAACAAATAAAGAATTCAGTTTATTGAGATTGATCCGATAAATTAATCAAGCATTATGAGGAAATATTTGTGCGTAGGTTAGTGATTATCATCTCGATACTTCTGATCGCTGGATGCTCAGCCATTGATGTATCTCAAAAGCAGCAGCCAATCGAAATACTCGAGACTAATCCAACAAACTACAGTAGCGCCTACAATCAATACATCGCCATCGCGACCTATTTTGGACAACAGGCTGATGTGCCCTACATCGCAAGATTTCGTGCGAAAGAAGGCCTTCCGAGCGATTTCAAAAAATCATTTGCCTCCTTATCGAATCTTAGTACCTCAGCGGTCTTCGCCTATTTCGAGAAATACCCCGAATTTGTCGTGGGAATGCAGGCTTATCTCAACGCAATTATCCGTGGTGGATACATCTCTCACGATACCGGCAAACGGTTACTTCGCAACGCCCTCCAAGGATCCATCAAAAGCCTCAAGACCACACCCTTACCCACTTTGAATTAGCTAACGAGTCTGACTTACCGCGCAGTCACTGAGCTTAGGCGAGATCCACATTGGCATACATACTCGCATCTTTATCTGCATCGCGGATCACGAACGACTTTCGCGCCAGTGCTGATCGATCTTTAACCACACAGGAGATAAAGCAATATTTCTTCGAGGACTACTTCTGCCAGCTTATCTCAGCCCCAGCATTTGTCGAAACCCAAATGACCGCTCGAGAACAGGCTCACATGGAAAGGCTACCCGTTGGTTTAAGAATTTTATTGAGACAATACCCGAGAAACAGGCAGCCACGTTGGAACGTCGTAACTATTGTTTCAAACTGCCCGAGGAACAACGTCAAACGGAGTGTCACAAAAGCCAAAGTCGATAAACCTGAAAAACCGCCGTTGCGAAGAATCAAGCCACACTCTTGGCCTTGTTAAACCCGCCCCAGCATACCAATGATTCCCGCGATCGCACAGAAAAACTGCAGCAATAAAATGCCGAGAAGACCCCCAAGTAGGCCCATAATCCGATTGAGCATGCAGAGATTAGCAATAGGGCGAATCCTGAAAACTCCAGGCCCGTATTGGATGCGACAAGTAACGAATACACGATTGCCGTGAGGACGCTAAACCATTCAAGCAATTGAGTCACCGTTATTTTCATGACAAACCTGTGACAAAAACATGGCACATTAGACCCAGTGGACTGATTACTGCAACCGATGGTAGGCGGAAAAAAACCTCACAGAAGCCCTAAAGACGAATCAATCACGCATTAAAAAAACGTGACTCAAGTACTGAGACATATATTCATCGTCAATTACAAGATACTTCAATCACGCCTTAGCGCTGCACCACCCGGAAGCTAAATTCTTTGTGGACCTTAGCTCGTTTCTGCTGCTTTAGCAGGCCCATCGACAACCCATAGACTCCAGCGCACTTAGTTCCTGGATGTGGGTCGAAAGCTAGTCGGCTTTGTAAGTCTGCAAATAAAAGACTTATCAACATTGCACCTGGATCAAGCCGTTCATAAATTTCAACGAACTGGCCGGTACCCGGCTGGAATTCAAATTCGAGCTCACACTCTAAAACGTGCTCGGGTTCGCGCACCACAATGGTGTTCTGACCTATGGTAAGAGGCAAATACCGCGCGCCGCCAGCCTTGAAGAAGGCAACTGAAGCACCATTTATAAGCACTTCAGCATCTTGGTTCTCCCAGAGTTTGAAACCACTGGTTCTGAAGACGAGCAGAGAATGTTTACTACCGTGAGGAAGAACAGCATTCATCGAGGTGGTACTGACCTGATTCTTGGAGTAGCCAGATTTGACGGGCTCAAAGGCGCATCCGGTACCAAAAACGAGAATGAGTAATGTTGTTAGCCAACTAACGTAGGCAATACGCATCAAAACGTGTTCCAAAAATCAACCTAAAACAGAGATTTACATGAACTTCTTCAGAACACAAATGTTTTTTTAGGAAAAGCGACGGATTTCCAAATGATTTTTCATATTGATCGACACCTGACAGCCACTAAATCCGAGTGAGCAGTCGTCGTGATTTTAAAAAACACAATACGTGACCTTGACTCAAACGCTTTGAGTCATTGCGCGATGGTCGCATGACAGTCAAGTGCTATTATGGCATCAGCCAACACGGCCTGCTTCAGATTTAGTGGCAACTTCGTCACAATCGACCATCGGATCCAGAGCGAGGCTCGTTGAACCATTAACCGAGGCGCAAGAACACCGTCATGCATCACTACGTACTTCAAATCAAAGGGATGACCTGTGGAGGTTGCGCGGCCTCGGTCCAGCGGAAACTCGAGACACGTTCCGAGATTGACAGCTGTGTAGTGAATTTTGCCACCGAATCAGCACGAATCGAATGTCACAAGACGCTTCACCCAAAGCAACTCATCGATTGGATCCGTCGCATTGGTTTCAGTGTGAAAACCCAACATCAGATATTCAGAGGGTGCAGCGATAAATTCAATGACAACGATCTGAGATCTTTATTAGAAAGTGATCCCCATGTGATTGGTTTTCAGCTCAATCCACAGCTTCAACGTCTTGATTTCACCACCCTGCCTGACGTGAATATGAGTGCCTTGAATCAGGCGCTCAAAGAACGTGGTTACGTTGAAGTCACAACACAGGATCGTCATCCGCCAACTGACGATCCAAACGATGATCGCGGTGTTTGGATATCCGCCTGCCTGGCTGCACCGCTCGTCATACAAATGATCGCGATGTGGCTTGGTTGGAACTGGCATCTACCAGTTGGTCTCGAATGGGCACTTGCGACCCCCATTCAGCTCTATTTCGGACGTCGGTTTTACCAAGGGACTCTGGCCGCGCTGAAACGCGGTGAGGCAAATATGGATACCTTGGTTGCACTCGGAACTTCAGTGGCCTACAGCTACAGTCTCTATCAATGGGTAACGCTCGGATCGGAGGCAACCGGTCATCTCTACTTCGAAGCATCAGCAGTTGTCATTACACTGGTTTTGCTTGGCAAGACGATCGAAAATCGAGCCAAACAAAGTGCGCGCTCTGCCGTATCTTCACTCTTCGCACTGCGGCCGAAAACAGTCACCTGCTTGCGACAGGGAAAGGAAGTTGAACTTACTCTCGATGAGATCGTCTCCGGAGACGTACTGGTTTTCCGTGCAGGTGAGCGAATCGGGGCAGATGGTGTTGTGATCAAGGGTGAGGCGGATATCGACGCCTCAGCTATGACTGGAGAATCACTCCCTGAATATCGGACAACAGGAGATTCCGTGATTTCAGGGACACTGCTTGTAAACGGAACCATCCGCGTAAGCGCTGAGCGGGTTGGCGAGGCTTCGACCGTATCGCAGGTCGCCGAACTCGTAAAAAATGCGCAGATGGGAAAAGCAACAATCCAAAGGTTGGTTGATCGTATCAGCCGAGTGTTTGTGCCCGTGGTTCTCCTTCTATCAGCTGTCACGTTCATCGGCTGGGTGACCTTTGGGACAGAGATCGACTACGCCATCGGCGCCGCAATTAGTGTTTTAGTGATCGCCTGCCCCTGCGCACTAGGCCTGGCAACTCCAACGGCCCTGGTCGCGGGCACCGGACTGATCGCAACCAAGGGGATCCTGATCAAAGACATTGAGACGCTTGAGTCACTTCCGGAGGTCGAAGTCGTTGCATTCGATAAAACGGGAACACTCACCCAGGGTGAACCCAAAGTGAAACACATCCAATCCCTCGATGTGCATCCTGAGAAATTCATCCAACACCTCGTTCAGGTTGCACGCGAATCGACTCATCCACTCGCTCAATCCATTGTTCGAAGTCTCGATAATTCATCGATTCCCGCCGTTATCGTAGAGGAGGCCGTCACATCGCCAGGCAGGGGAATATCAGCGATGATAGACGGCATCACCTATCGCCTTGGTCAGCTTAATTTTGTAACTGACGACGCAACTGATGTCGCAATAATGGGTCAATCCACCACCAGCTATTTAAGTCAGAACGGGAAGGTACTTGGCCATGTTGAATTCTTAGACACAACTCGTGCCGAGGCAAAATTGGTCGTCAATGCGCTCAAATTAGACAACAAACGCACCATCATACTCACAGGCGATAATGAACAAATTGCCAACGCGCTCGGTAGCGAACTTGCGGTCGATCAGGTCCACTCCAGACTGACTCCAAACCAGAAGATTGACGTCATTGGATCCTATCAATCACGAGGACAACGAATCGCCATGGTTGGTGACGGAACCAACGATGGGCCCGCACTGGCGCGAGCAGATGTTGGAATCGCGATGGGGAGCGGGAGTGAGATTGCACTCAAGTCAGCGCCGGTTGTGCTCATGCGGCCCGATCTTCGACTTATTCCAAAGGCGATTCACTATGCACGAAAAACTCGTCAAGTCATCCGACAAAACTTATTTTGGGCATTTGGTTACAACGTTCTCTGTATTCCGCTTGCCATGTCCGGGCTTCTGACACCATCCATCGCTGGTGCGGCAATGGCTCTTTCGTCAGTCAGTGTGGTGGTCAATGCACTTCGACTGAAATATTCTGCCTAATCGAAGCTCCGAAAGGTGCTTGCAGTCGTCACGATGCCGGTGATCATTAAAACGCCACCGATTGGAGTGATCGCCCCCAAGAGCGGGGTATCAAACAAAACCAACAGGTATAACGAGCCCGAAAATACCAAAAGACCGACAACCACCAATCGATATACCCAATCCGAGGTTTGAAACGACGTCCGGGCAATTGCAAGTAGGAAAAGACTGATCCACACATGGTAGCGATCCGCAGTGTCCCAAGTTTCAAGCCGCTCAGGTGTGACCGAAGCTTGAAGGCCATGGGCTCCAAACGCACCGAAAATAATGGCTGTCGCCAATAGCCATAGTCCAGTCTTCATGTAAGCCATTCAAAGACACCCCAAATCAACCCACCGAGCAACACTACGATCAGGCCGGCAATAATCAGCATGGTTTGCAACCAGTCTTTGATCATTGCTTCGATTAATTCACGCGTCGTTTGTGTGCCAAATGCGATCCAACTGACCACCAGTGAAATCGGAAAGAATGCGAGAACCAGCATCGAAATACCGGCAAATTCATAGAATTGCATCGCTAAAAAACGGTTTTGGCGGGGGAACTCTTGTGTCATGGTGATAGTGTGCCATGTCTTGCCGGTAACGTCTGTCGCAACTAGTCTATCCGATGGATAGACTTTAATTGGAAGGTAACCGGTAGCGATCAATAAACCATGGCATCAAAAAATAACCCGCCACGAAGCCACCAAGATGTGCCTGCCATGCAATCTGGCCTCCCATAAAAACGTGCAGTAAGACGTGAATCACAATCAGGCTGATGATCACTGACGCTATTGAACGGCCCGGACGTCCGAGTCTTTTCAGTTCAGCGCGCGATACTTGTAACCAAAATCCAATTAAACTGAAAACCACGCCGGATGCGCCGATCATGGGAGCAGACGTTGATTCTAGTAATCCAAACATCACGCCACTGCTGATCGCCCCAACCAACATGGTCAGAAGCGTCAAACGTAAGCCAAAATACACAGCCAGCGTTTTCCCCAAGGCAATAAAAATCACCGTATTCATAAGTACATGAATCGTACCAGCATGCAAAAATGCATGGGTGATCAACATGGCATAAGACTGACCAAGAAATAGCGCCTGATCCACGGTGCCCGGTGGAAACAGAAAGTCCCAAAAGGCACCATATGAAATCATCAAACTTCGCAGATCCAATACACCGAACCATCCTCGATCGGACAACTGTGCCAAGCCCTCCAAGAACAGCATCAAACCGGTGAGCCACCACAGTGTATTTGGCGTCTTTGGACCTCCAAAGACGGAAACTATCTGCATCAAACTTATCCCATCAGTCAGGGTTGAGGATACCTCGACTGTGAGATCGGGTCGAGTGATCGCATGTCAGTATCAAATCTTGCTATCCTGCTTCCCTCACATGTGATTATCGACAGGATTCTAGGCATTCTATGGCACAGTTCGTTTACACCATGAATCGGGTGAGCAAAATTGTTCCCCCAAAACGCGAAATCTTAAAAGACATCTCCCTTTCTTTTTTCCCTGGCGCAAAAATTGGGGTCCTCGGTCTCAATGGGTCAGGGAAATCGACGCTTTTGAAAATCATGGCTGGCCTCGATAACGAAATTGACGGCGAAGCACGCCCACAACCGGGAATCAACGTCGGCTATCTCCCACAAGAACCGCAGCTTAATCTTGAACAATCGGTGCGGGATGCAGTCGAAGAAGGTGCTGGTGAAATCAAACAGCTCCTTACACGATTTGATGAAATTTCAGCCGCTTTCGCAGAACCTATGTCTGACGATGAGATGAATGATCTCTTGATGGAGCAAGGTGAACTGCAAAACCAAATCGATGCGGTCAATGGATGGGAATTAGATCGAATCCTAGAACAGGCTGCCGATGCATTACGTCTACCACCGTGGGATGCAACCATTGAACATCTTTCAGGTGGTGAGAAACGTCGCGTCGCTCTGTGTCGGCTTTTATTACAAAAACCTGACATGTTATTGCTCGACGAACCAACCAACCACTTGGACGCCGAGTCAGTGGCTTGGCTTGAACATTTCTTGGTCGATTTTGAAGGCACGGTGGTTGCCGTCACGCATGATCGCTACTTCCTTGATAACGCTGCAGGTTGGATTTTAGAGCTTGACCGTGGCCGCGGCATCCCGTTTGAAGGGAACTATTCAACTTGGCTTGAAGCCAAGGAAAAGCGCCTCGAGCAAGAACAGAAGTCAGAAGAAGCACGTCAAAAGACAATCAAAAGTGAACTTGATTGGGTGCGCCAAAATGCCAAAGGTCGCCAAGCCAAATCGAAGGCGCGTCTCAAAGCATTTGAGGAACTGCAGAGCCAAGACACACAAAAACGCAACGAAACCCAAGAAATCTACATCCCGCCAGGACCACGACTCGGCGATAAAGTGATCGAATTCAGCCATGTCAACAAGGCATTCGATGACAAAATGTTAGTCGAAGATTTGAGTTTCTCAGTTCCGGCAGGCGCCATTGTTGGAGTCATCGGTGGTAACGGTGCAGGTAAGTCAACGCTCTTTAAGATGATCACCGGCCAAGAATCTCCCGACTCGGGAACTGTTAAACTAGGTGACACGGTTGAACTTGCCTACGTCGACCAGTCCCGTGATGCATTGGATGGATCAAAAACCGTTTGGGCGGAGGTGTCCGATGAACAAGACATGATTACCGTCGGCAACTACTCAATCCCCAGCCGTGCGTATTTAGGCCGGTTTAACTTCAAAGGCGGTGATCAGCAGAAGTTTGTTAAAGATCTGTCAGGGGGTGAGCGAAACCGACTCCACCTTGCAAAAACCCTGAAGCAAGGCGGTAACGTATTACTCCTTGACGAACCGACCAACGATCTTGATGTGGAAACACTGCGTGCTCTCGAAGAAGCGCTGCTCGCCTTCCCTGGCACAGTGCTTGTAATCTCTCACGATCGTTGGTTCTTAGATCGGATCGCAACACACATTTTGGCCTACGAAGGTGATTCACAGGCGATTTTCTTCGAAGGTAACTACACAGAATATGAAGAGGATCACAAGAAACGTTTGGGTGGAGAAATCATCCCGACACGCGTGAAATATCGCCGACTCGCTGATTAATGGATCGCACCTGGCCGTATGTAGTGCTGCTACTCCCGCCTCTCTTTTGGGCAGGAAACTTTATCGTCGGTCGGGCATTCGCGTCAGATATCGGAGCGATCACTATGTCCTTTTATCGCTGGGCATTCGCGCTGTGTTTGCTCCTACCTTTTGCCTTCAAACGAGCTCAATCAGAACTCTCACTGATCATCAAGAATCTACCGATCTTGACTATTCTCGCACTCCTATCGGTGGCGAGCTTCAATGTTCTTCTCTATATCGGCTTACGAGATACAGAGGCCACTAATGCACTGTTGATTAACTCATCTATCCCTGTATGGATTGTGCTCTTTGGCGTTGTATTCTTTGGCGATACTCTCAGTCCGCGACGTGGGGCTGGAATTCTCGTCTCACTAACTGGTGTCGCCTACCTGATTTTGAGCGGACAAACCGGTCAGCTCACCGTGAACCCTGGTGACCTGTGGGTGATTTCATCATCAATCGGCTGGGCATTCTACTCACTGACCCTTCGGAAAAAACCAAGGAAGCTGTCAGGTCTTAGCTTTCTCACATACATCGTTTTTTTTGGAGTTTGCTTTAATGGGTTGTTATTAGGTATCAACCCATTTAACGAGCCGCCACTTGCTCTGACACTCGAGACCTTTTACGCAGTCGGCTACGTTGCAATATTTGCCTCACTCGGAGCCTATATCTGCTGGAACTACGGAGTCGGACAACTTGGCGCACAAGTCGCTGGCCAATACATTCACTTGATGCCTTTTTATGGAGTCATCCTGGCATACATCTTTTTAAACGAATCCCTCACATCAAATCACTGGATTGCTGGCGCACTCATCGCCACCGGTCTTTTCCTTGCACTCAGGGAACCCAAATATGCGATGGTATCCAAATCCGATTGAGCGTCGCGTACACGCGAGCCTCAAATGGTCCACATTCCCTGACGCTGAAATTCCGCTGTGGGTCGCCGATATGGACTGTGCACCGCCGCCTTGTGTCAGCGACACGGTCAATCGTTCGTTAGAACACGGAATCTTTGGCTACGGTATCGAGCCCAAAGGCTTTAGGGAGGCCTGGGTCGATCACTTACACAAGACACATCAATGGACTATTGATCCTGACTGGATTGTGCCTATTGCTGGCGTCGTTCCGGGGATGCGGTTCGCGCTCATGGCACACCCAGATATTCAGCAAATTCTGACTCCGACACCCGCTTACCCATATTTTAAGACCGTTCCTTCGATTGAAAACCGGATCGAACATCCGATTGCACTGACCCGTGTGGGCGAAACCCTCGAACCGTCACTTGCTCAAATTTCGAAAACACTGGAGACACTGACTGAACCCTCAGCCATTCTCTGGTGCAATCCGCACAACCCAGGTGGTAAGGTCTATTCGAAACAATTCATCGAGGCACTCGTTGCAACAGCATCCAAACGCAACACGCTCATCGTCAGTGATGAAATTTGGGCTGATCTGATCCTCAATGACAAGCCACACATACCATTGGGTCTCTTTGCATCAAATGACCAGCCAACAATCACTTTGATGGCTGCCACCAAAACATTCAATGTGGCAGGCTTCGGTTGCGCTGTTGCAATCATTCCCGAGCCAAACACGCGCGCTCGGTACCTCGAAACACAGATCGCAATGCCACACGTCGCCCCGCTAGCATACGCAGTCACAGAGTCCTGCCTTCGATATGGTTGGCAATGGCATAGTGAATTACTGACCGCGTTAAAGCACAACCAAAACACCTTGATCGATTGGGCCAAGAGTCATCCAGAACTTGAAGTGACCACAGGTGATGCGACCTTCCTCGCCTGGATCGAATCACACAATCAAATGGATTTACCGGAGCGTTTCGCTGCGCAAGGTGTCAGACTGTCGCCAGGACGCCCTTTCGGTTCAGACACTGCTGTTCGCTTGAATTTTGGTACCGATCCCACCACCTTACACGAAGCGCTTCGCCGAATGGACACGGTACTCCCGTCAAACCGCAAGGAACACTCATGATCGAAAAACGCCCACTGGGGAAAACTGGAATCGACGTCACATCCATTTGTCTTGGTACCATGACCTGGGGTGAACAAAATACCGAAGCCGAAGCGCATGAACAGTTGAGTTATGCCTGTGATGAACGTGGAATTAACTTCATCGATACCGCAGAACTGTATCCCGTTCCACCCAAAGCAAACACCCAAGGGCGGACAGAACAATACATCGGATCCTGGTTGAATCAGCGCGGTCATCGTGATGACCTTGTGATTGCCACCAAAGCCTGTGGTCCAGGTGAATGGGTCAACTATTTCAGAGGCGGTCCACGCCACACCAAAGGCCATCTCGATGCTGCAATCGACGCATCGCTGGCTCGACTGCAAACCGACTATGTCGATTTATATCAACTCCACTGGCCCGATCGGCCGACCAATTTTTTCGGTCAACTCGGATACACCCACGTGGACAGTGCCGATGAAACACCAATTGATAAGATTTTGACCGCACTTGAAGCCCTTGTCGTCAGCGGCAAAATTCGTGCGATTGGTCTCTCTAATGAAACACCTTGGGGTGTCCTAACATTTCTTGAAATCGCGCGCCGTGAGGGCCTTCCTGTGGTCGCATCGATTCAGAATCCCTATTCACTCTTGAATCGAACGTTCGAGATTGGTTTATCTGAAATCGCGCACCGGGAGTCTGTTGGCTTATTGCCCTACTCCCCACTAGCCTTTGGGGTGCTGTCTGGCAAATATCTGGGTGGCAAACGTCCCAAAGGTGCCCGCTTGACACTGTTTGATCGCTTTAGGCGCTACTCTAATCCAGAAGCAACGTGGGCAACTGAAGCCTATGCAGCGCTCGCATCTGAGCACGGTCTATCGCTCACTGAAATGGCACTCGCGTTTGTGACTTCTCGACCGTTTGTGACCTCCAACATCATCGGTGCAACGACAATCGAGCAATTGAAAGAAAACATTGATACACACGACCTGACACTCTCAGATGCGATACTCGATGGTATTGAGGCAATCCACACCAGCCAGCCGAACCCATCACCTTAGGGAATGACCATGACGCCACGTCGCAGCGCACTTTTCATGCCAGCCCACAACGAACGTGCCATCGCCAAGGCACGAATGCTCGACTGTGACGTGGTGATTTTGGATCTCGAAGATGCAGTGGCTCCCAGTACCAAAGAGAGTGCTCGGAATACCGCCAAAGCCGCCATTCACGATGGTGGTTTCAATCCGCGCGAGATCGCTGTTCGCGTGAACGGGATCGGAACCGAATGGCACACCAATGATATGAGTATGTTCACTGATGCCCCCTTGGATGCCCTCGTGGTTCCGAAAGCCGAATTGCCGGCTGATATTACTCAACTCGGTGAATTCATGGACGGCCTTGGTTTCAGTCCTGACGTCGAACTCTGGTTGATGGCTGAGACGCCAGCAGGAGTCTTCAATGCACGGGAGCTCTGCCGAGCACATCCCCGTGTGGGCGCACTCGTCGTTGGAACATCCGATTTGGCGAACTGTTTGCGAATTCCATCGTCGCTTGAACGTGAGGGATTATTGTTTGCACTCTCACATTGCGTGCTTGCTGCACGCGAAGCCAATGTCGATGTTTTGGACGGTGTCTGTTTAGATCTCGCCAACCCAGAGATTTATCAGGTGCAATGCGAACAAGGGCGGCAACTCGGCTTTGATGGAAAAACCTTGATTCATCCGTCACAAATTGCTACAGCAAACAAAGTCTTCGCGCCGTCTTATAATGACATCCAGCGAGCGAGTGAGATCATGACCGCATGGAATGAAGCACTCACTCGGGGCGACGGGCTCTGTGTGCTCGATGGAAAAGTGGTTGAGAATCTGCACGCAGACGAAGCAGGACGAATACTCGCCCTTCATGAGGCGATTCGGGAACGCTTACTCTAACGGCGTGACATCCACAGACACTTCAAGGGCGTGTTGACTACCACCAGTCATTAAGCCTTTTAGCGGCACAACATCACCATAATCGCGTCCCCAAGCAAGTGTCACGTGGCGTTCAGACGGAAACAGTCCATTGGTTGGATCAAAGTCAATCCAGCCAGTCCCGGGGACAAAGACACTGACCCATGCATGCGATGCATCGGCACCCATCAGCTTTGGTTGACCTGGCGGTGGGTCGGTTTCTAAATAGCCTGACACGTAGCGGCAAGCCACTCCCTTTGATCGCAAGGTGGCAAGCATCAAATGTGCAAAGTCCTGACACACGCCACGCTTTTCAGATAAAACAAGACCAACAGGTGTCTCGAGATCACTGAAATTCTGATCGTAAACAAACTCATGAAAGATCACTTCATTAAGCGCGTTGGTGGATTCGAGGAGGCCACGACCGGCTGCAAAAAATTCAGATGCGAATCGCTGAATCTCTGGATGCCCCATCGGTACATAAACACTTGGCCGGCAATAGAGGCGCGTTTTGGCTGGAATTACCGACTGATCATCCCACGCAATATCACGATCCAAATCAACACGCGTCGGTCGCACTTCAACCTCAGACTCAGCCAATACATTGAGCTCTGTATGCACCTCGTCTATCGAGAATTGAGACACCCGGTTACCAAATAAATCTTGACGCTCATGCACATCCTCAATGAGCGGCAAGATCGTTAAACGCGCACTCAATACTTGCTGATTGAGGGTATCCCGAGGGAGCAATATTGCATGGCTGTGGCACAGGCTCACGGGCTGACCATATTGATAACGATTTCGGTGTCGCACACGATATCGCATCAACTCACCTTGACCAGTTGTTGCGGTACATCCGCGTGACTGAAGTACGCAAGCGTAATCGCCTCACTTAAGCTCGAGAGCGTCTCAATCTGTTGATCCAAAATATCAAATAACGGCTTCTTCGGTGACCCTTGAATAGTCATAAGATCATCTGTCTGTGCCATCTGAAGCCCAGCATGAATACGGAAAGCGAGTTGTTGGAGCTGCGTCTTCCGACCGCCTAACTGCTGAACGGGCAGTGCCTGAACTAAGCTCTCGAGATGCGCGGTTAAGTAACCGATTGCGCGAGGCGTCTCGTCATCCAGTAGCAGAAGATCCAATATGGCTGTTGGATGTAATCGTGTTCTATAGCGACGTCTGTACGTCATCACAGTATCGGTCACCTCAAGAACAAACTCCCAATGGTTGATGTCCTGGGGTTTCAACGTCTGGAAGGCATGGTTCAACAGCGTCAATGTCTTACTCGTCCTCTCCAGATATCGGCCAATATTCATAAACCGATGGGCGAACGTGCGACTCATGGTGTCATTATTCAAACCAGAGAAGGTGGCCAACTGCATGAGAATCGAATCCACTTGATCAAGCAACCTTCCTGCATCAGCGTGCTTCATCCAACCAATCCGCTCTATCATCTGCTCTAAATTGACAAGCGCACGCCACGCATCATCACTCAAATAATCGGGAGTCGCCCGGGCATTCCGCATGATGGCCGTAATCAACTCATCCAAACCACCCGGTGCTGTTCGTGTAAAAATCAGTTGATGGATTTCCGATGCAGCATCTTCGAAATTGATCTCATCAATCTTCAACTGCGTACCCAAAAGCCAGAGCGCTGCCTGTTGCCGCTCGATACGAACATCGATAGCGCCGGCCAACACTTCTCGCACCAAGCGTGTCAGCCCATCGGCACGCTCAACATAACGACCGAGCCAAAACATGGCATCAGCAACGCGACTGGGTGTCATCGACTGGTCGACTGGGCCCAGTGCCGGCGCGTCCATTTCAGCGAACATAGAGAGTTGATTATCAGGCTCCGTCCCCATAATCCAGAGGTCTTTGTAACGCTCAGGTGTGTTGGGACGCAGTTGTGCCCAGGACGCATCATGGTTGCATGACGCAAGACCACCAGGCATAACATCGACTTTCTGATCCTGGGATTGCGCGGTGTACATGCGCAGTACCGCAAAGGATTCGCGTCGCGCAGTCCCTTCAGCAACAGGAACTTTCTCCAAATCGACCGATTGCCATGCGACCCAACTCGATGGATCGGCAGAAATCCTTGCTTTTAGTATGTTTCGTTCGGCATCAGGAAGGTCTCTGACGACGAAGGATTCACCAGCCGGAAATGCGGAGGCATGACGGACCAAGATATTCGGCCATAGCGATTCGAACTCCTCTCGCTCATCGGCATCGCCAAGCCAGAGCGCCGGCAGCGTTTTCAGTATCGATTCCTCACCAAGTAGCTTCTGGCAGAGCCCTTCCAGTCGGCCCATCCAAAGTGGCGAATCGATCACACCAGAACCGGGGACATTTCCCATGCGAACACCACCTCGACGTACAGCATCCATAAAGCCGGGAGTGCCTTGCCGACTTGTACTATTGAGCTCTAAAGGATCAATGTTTTGGTCAATGACCCGGCGCAAAACACCAGAGACTGGACGAAGGCCACTTAAGGTTTTCAACATCAGTCGGTTGCTACGGACCGTCAGATCGTCGCCTTCAGCAAGCGTGAAACCCAAGTGGTTTGCTAGAAAAGCATGCTCAAAATAACTTTCAACGGATTGTCCTGGAGTCATCAAGATCGATAAATCTTGGTCACGTCCATCCGAACGTAAGAACTGTCGCAGCATCCGAAAGAAGCCCGATAATCGCTTAACTGACATCTGACGTAATAAATAACCCATCACGCGCGATATAATCAGTCGGCGCTCAAGTACGTAACCGAGACCCGCTGGTGCTCGTGTACTCTGCCCCAAAACGAACCATTGGCCACCCTTATCACGAACTAAATCGTGCGCCAAGAAGCTGACCCATGGCGTTTGCGGATTCAATCCATGCGCTTCGATGAGATATTCGGGATTGGAGAACAATAAATCTGCCGGCACTGAGCCATCGGCCAATAAATGACGCTCACCGTAAATATCATTCAATAACGCTTCAAAAAAACGCATCCGTTGCGAGAGACCCCGAGCCAAATGTTCAAAGGTGGGCTCACTCATCAAATACGGCACCACATCAAGTTGCCCACGACGATTTTGGCGGTGCTTGGACGTATGCGCCTGATAGGTCAATC
Organism: uncultured Litorivicinus sp.; assembly: GCA_902541775.1. GTDB lineage: Bacteria > Pseudomonadota > Gammaproteobacteria > Pseudomonadales > Litorivicinaceae > HIMB30. Next base: position 43,898 of record CACBSE010000005.1, read on the forward strand.
CGTTTTCTTTTAAACGACGCTCGACCTCTTCGGACCAGCGAGCTTGCTGATTACCCTCGTCATAGTCGAGCGCTGAAAATAGGGTTTCCCAGGCGGCATCAATGGATTGGGTGGTTGAATCAGACATGCACACTGGTTTCTGACAAAAGGGCTTCGAGTCTACCCTCTTGTCTCAATTACGGGTAGTCAAACTACTGAGTGCATTGAGTCGCTCAGCGTACGCATGAACTTCAGCATAGCCTGAATTCTCGGAACCCGAGCAGTCGTTGGATGTGATACTAAGAAAAATTCACGACTGAAGCGAAGTTCCGGAAGCACAGACACAAGCCCCGTGTCATGATCCAGCAAGAACTCGTGCAAGACACCGATGCCAAGACCTGAGCGGACGGCTTCAACCTGACCAATCGGAGAATAAATGGCCAGATTCGATACCCATTCACTCGCTACCTGCCTCGCGATATTGAGCCGTTCGCTAAAGAGCAAGTCCTCAACGTAACCAATCAACCGATGATTCAGTAACTCGTCAATCGTCGTTGGCATTCCGTAAGCGGTCACATAAGACTCGCTCGCATATAAACCTAAATCATAGGTACCCAAAAGTTCTGAATGCAATTGGCCCTCATTTGGAAGCCCCACCATCACGGCAATATCCGCTTCCCGACGAGACAACGAGAACCCTGGCGTTTGCGGGACAATTTCGACATTGAGATCTGGATGCTCGTGCAGCAAGGTTGCGAGATTTGGGGTCAGCACTTTTAACGCAAAGCCTTCGGGCGCTGCAATCCGGACTGTTCCAGACACTGACTGTCCACGGGCCTCGAAGATCGAACCGGCCGCCTCAATTTCGGCCTCAGCGCGCTCCAAATATTCGACCAATCGACTCCCTTCATTGGTTAATTGCATCCCTTTACTATGACGTAATAATAATCTTGTGCCAACGCGATGCTGCAGCTGATTTAAATGACGAGACAAGGTCATTACAGAAACCCCCAGGTTCTCAGCTGCACGCCCCAACTGACCGGCACGCGCCACAGCGAGCAAGTATCGTGCATCTTCCCAGTTGAGTTGCTTGTGCTTCATCCGCCCAAGATACAACATATTTGTTGCATCAAAAACATCATATTTTCCATTGAATCAACATTTTTAGAGGCATTTAATACTCGATGTTTAATGTTAAGAGGTGCACGATGACTGTGTTAGGTAATTTTATTGGCGGCAAACAAACCGCTTCAAACTCGGGGCGTACAGCAACTGTGTTTAACCCTGCAACAGGTGAAAAGTGCTTCGACGTCGCCCTGTCATCGGCCGACGGAACACGCACTGCTATTGCAAATGCACAAGATGCGTTTGTCTCGTGGAGCAAGGTAACCCCTCTGAATCGGGCGCGTGTGATGTTTAAGTTCAAAGAGCTTGTTGAAAAACACGCCAGTGAACTTGCAGAACTGATTACTTCGGAGCATGGAAAAGTATTTTCTGACGCCAAAGGCGAGTTGACACGTGGTCTCGAGGTTGTTGAGTTTGCGTGTGGTATCCCTCAACTTCTTAAAGGTGAGCATAGCCTGAACGTCGGACGTGACGTCGATAGCTACAGTCAAATGATGCCGATGGGCGTCTGTGCAGGCATCAGCCCGTTCAACTTTCCAGCCATGGTGCCAATGTGGATGTTCCCAGTAGCCATCGCATGTGGAAACACATTCGTTATGAAGCCTTCTGAAAAAGATCCATCAACGCCGCTTCGTTTAGCCGAGCTTCTGAAAGAAGCCGGTCTTCCAGACGGTGTATTTAATGTCGTCAATGGTGATAAAGAATCTGTGGACGTACTCCTAACAGATGAACGTATCCAAGCAGTCAGCTTCGTTGGCTCAACACCAATAGCTGAGTACATCTACTCAACGGCAAGTGCACATGGAAAGCGCGTGCAAGCGCTCGGTGGTGCAAAGAACCATATGGTGGTCATGCCTGATGCGGATCCTGGTCAAGTCGTCAGTTCGCTGATGGGTGCGGCTTATGGTTCGGCAGGAGAACGCTGTATGGCGATCTCGGTTGCTGTTTGCGTCGGTGACGAAGTCGCTGACAAGCTAATCAATGATCTAAGCACTGAGATCGCTGGAATGAAAGTCGGTGCTGGCATGGATCCAGATGAGCCTCATATGGGCCCACTGGTCACGCGCGAGCATGCAGACAAGGTACTTGGCTACATCGATCAAGGTGTTTCTGAAGGCGCCGCACTGGTCGTCGATGGCAGAGATTTTGTTGTTATAGGCAATGAAAATGGGTATTTCGTCGGTCCAACATTGTTTGACCACGTTAAACCTGGTATGCGCATCTATCACGAAGAGATCTTTGGCCCTGTTCTGTCTGTCGTTCGTGTGAAGAGCTACGAGGAGGCAGTTCAACTGATCAATGATCACGAATACGGTAATGGTACAGCCATTTTCACCCGTGATGGTGATACAGCCCGTCAGTTCACTGAAACCGTGCAAGTTGGCATGATTGGTGTCAATGTGCCAATTCCTGTACCAATGGCATTCCATAGTTTTGGAGGCTGGAAACGAAGTCTGTTTGGACCTTTGCACATGCATGGACCGGACGGGGTGCGCTTCTACACGCGCATGAAAACCATTACTGCGCGCTGGCCGACTGGCCTACGTGCTGGCGCCGAATTCTCAATGCCTACAATGAAGTAAACGAAAAAAGCGGCCTGACAGCCGCTTTTTTCTGATCCTGATAGCCCAGCGCTGAGGCGTATATGGGCCTATGAGTACGACACTCTTCTCTTTAGTGCTCTCGGCCGAACCTAACTCGAGCTAACTGAAGTTCAGACGCCCCAACAGATGATACCTATCTATGTTTGATATTAAGACAGTTTTCGAACGATAAAATAGGTGATTGCATTCCCGACAGGAGCCAGCGTAATAACAGCTAAGGCAGCTATCGGCCAGCCGAATAGCCAACCTTTCACCCATCGCACGACAAAATCATCGCTGAAACCAACATTTAACCAAGTAATAAATCCGGTGACGAAGAAAACCACGATGAATGTCATCACTATTGGCCCTATGTACTTAGCATATCTTTCCATCTGATCTTCAAGTCCTACTGATTTACTACAGAGCCTACCCTTTGCGTTGTGGCATTCATCGAACTAGATACGCTCTAAAAACTCCGGTAGTTGTTAGCTAGCTTTCAAATCCAACAGCACTTTGAACCTGCCTCGTTATCTATCCTATAAACGCGTCGATAATCACAAGAGTCCTTTCGATGTAAGGGGCCGCATTAGTTACGAGTTGCTGATATTCGGAATCGTTATACCAATCTTCAGCGTGTTGACGTGATGGAAACTCAATCACGATCAACCGATCGTAAGGGAAAGAGTTCTCTATATCAGTTTTGTAACCACCTCGAACTAGAAACGTCCCATGATATTTTTCTACCAACACACCTACGTGGTCTTGATAAGAAGATTTATATCCAGCCGGATCGTTGACTCTGACATTGGCTAACACGTATGCCTTGGACATCACCGAATCACCCCTATTAACCAGGTCGCTTTGCATTCAGCCGAAATGTTTCCGGAGCACCGCTAGTCCAATACATTTACAGTGTAATGGTCAGCAACCATAAGCAAACTAAAATTCCAAGTTTTCAAAGAAATGACCAAGGGCGCAAGAAGTTTGTTTTATCCGCAGTAAATTAGCCGTCATCGTCTTTGTCGCTGCCTAAATTTTCAACTCGCACCCAGTGAAGAAGGCGTTTTATAATTAGCGAGTGCTGCACTAGCCAAGGTAGCAGGTTCTTTCAAGTCGACCTCCTCCAGCACATGCACGTTAAAAAGCGATCCCGATGCCATTGTGGCCATTTTAATAGCTAATATCTGCTCACTAGTACCTCGACCTATTGCAACGAAATCATGTTCGCCCTTCGTAAGAAAAAAGTCTAAAAGTTCGGCTCCTACGGCCTCTGAAATCATCTCTGCAGCTACTCGTCTATTCTGGTCAGGTTGGCTGATGAACCCTTTCATTGCCTCGGGTGTGTAATTCCCATATATTATGAATTTATCCATTATTTCTCCTTCGGTACTTTATTTAAGCTTTATTCCCATCTTTCGGCCAACCTCTCAAGCTGTGAGGAGTCGATTCACCTCCGCAACCAATTGAGCGCGTCTAAGTGGCTTTGATACATAGCCTGAGAAGCCTTGGCTTAAATAATTTTCTTTATCGCCCTCAACAGCATTTGCTGTGAGAGCAATCACTGGAATCTCTGATTTAGCACCCTCCATTTTTCTTATCATGAGAGTTGCTTCCAATCCACTCATCACAGGCATCTGGATATCCATTAATACAATGGAAAGGTCATCACAGCTCTGGATAAACTCCACCGCTTCAGCTCCGTTGTTTACGATGCTGAAATCCAAACACCCTAGTTTTTGTAGGACCTTCCTAATCACGAGTTGATTAGTGCTGTTATCTTCGGCGACCAATATTTTTAAGCCCGCAAAGTCGCCTTCTGGTTCGGTGTGACCAGCACTTCTGCTTGCTGAGCCAAGATTACTAACATCGCCAAACATGCAACTCGATACCACTGATTTAAGCCTATCTTCCTTGACAGGTTTACTGAGCATACGAGTAACGTCCAATGCTTTCATCTCATCTGTTAAGCCTGAACTCGACAACATGATTATCGGCACGGTCATTTTCTTGTTACGAATTTCCCGACAGAGATCTAATCCACTTAGTTCGGGCATATTTAAATCTGTAATAACAAGATCCAGGTGAACTTTCTTTGATTCCAGATCATTTATCTTTTCTAGAGCTTGTGAAGCTCCCATCGCCTCAACCACCGTAGCACCAGCTCGCGACAATGGGCGCTTAATTATCGTCCGGTTGAGCTCAATGTCATCTACAACAAGGATACATTTACCTGCTATTTGAAGTTCGCCGGTAGCTCCAGTGGTTTGGCTAGAGTCTTGATCCTCAATGCATTGGAGCTTAAGTTCTATAGATGTAGTGGTGCCCTGACCAAGAACCGAGGACACATCGATTTTACCGTGGAATGCTTCAACTAGATTTTTTACGATGGCCATCCCCAGTCCAGTACCGCCGAAACGACGAGTAATAGATGTATCCGCCTGAGAAAATTTCTCAAACAATGTTTTGACACCTTCTTCATCCATACCTATACCGGTGTCAATCACTGAAATTCGAATCAAATCTTGAGATGGATTTTCCAATTTAATTTGGACAAAACCGGTCTCTGTGAATTTCACAGAATTACCTGCGATGTTATATAAAATTTGCGAGATACGGACCGGATCACCGACCACTTTGCTCGGAAAGTCTGGGTCTATCTCCAAAATAATCTCGATATTTTTTTCATGCGCTTTGATCGAGAGGTTATCTGCTGTTTTAGCTAACTCCGATTTCAAACAAAACGGGACTTCCTCATAAGTCATTTGCCCTGCTTCGATCTTTGATACATCTAATATGTCGTTGATGATCCGAAGTAAGTTTTCAGCACTACCTAAGAGAGTTTCGGTATACCCCAACTGCTCCTCATTTAAACCAGTGTCTTTAAGTATTTCGGCAATCCCGATCACACCATTCAGAGGAGTGCGTATCTCGTGACTCATATTTGCCAAAAATTCAGATTTAAAATTAGCTTGCTCAATCGCCGCAATGCGCTGCTTTTCCAACTCCGCTGCCAAGTTTTGTCTTAGCTTTGACTCCAATTCCATCTTTTTAAGTTGGTAGCGCGCCGTTTTTGAGGTCTCCAGGTGCACAATTTCGCGGTAGGCTATTTGAGCTAGGTTCTCAAGCGCTTTTACCTGCTCATCGGACAAACCCGACTGCTGGGTAAAATCAAGAGCACAAACAGATCCTAGCGCTTCGTTGTTCTCAGTTTTAATTGGTACCCCCGAATAAAATTGGATATTCGGATGCCCACGAACGTTAGGATTTTCTTTGAATCTCGGATCAGATAATGGTGAGATCACTTCAAAATGCTGGTTACCCGCCACAGTGTAATTACAAAAAGCGTCGTGTCGCGGCATCGTCTGTGAAACCGCATCCATCTGTTGGTCACCTGAATCAGAAAGTTGATGGGCTAAAATGATTTGCTTATCATTAGAAATTATTGTCACCGCGACCATTGAAGATTGGGTAATTAGCGCCGCCAGCTCGCAGACTTTTTCGAGGATTTCCGACTTCGGGAACTGCTCCAGAGACAACTCAGCTATACGTTTGATCCGCGCTGCTTCATTTTCAGGGATTGGAAAATCGGGATAAGTCCAATTCGACAACCAATCAGTTGTGTTCACCAAGAAGACCTCCAGTTCAATCTAACACCCTGAGCTGTTTTATTTTTTTAAATCGGCCACTACCCGCTCAACCATATCAATCAGCCGATTTTTATCTTCTTCAGAAAGACCTCGCGTCTTAGCTCCTTGCTCAACGTGAGCCGCTAGCTCAGCACACTGCAGATACCCAAAGTTTCCACATGTGGACACGATTTTGTGCGCATTCTTTGCGATTAAATCAAGGTCGTCCGACAGCAACCCAGCCAACAAATCCTCAATATCGGTAACGGCTTCCACTAGAATCTCGTCGAGATCTTCCTGATCAAAATCGCCAAAATTATCATCCCAAAAGTCTTGATCAAACCATGGTTCACTCATCTTTTTATTGTCCTATCAACTGCATGGCCTTCATGCCTATCGCAGATTTTGAGAGTGGCTTGTATATGAAATTCGAGATCTGACGCTCAGCATACGCCTGACGAGTTGCTTGTGATTTATCGCCAGTGAACACACAAACCGTAGCATGCTGAATGTAAGCGGCAATCTCATCAATAATTTCGTAGCCATAGACGTCGTCAATGTTGTGATCCAGAAGTATTAAATCAAAGCGACGCGCTGTGAGCTCTTTTATAGCCTCAATAGCATCATCGGCGACATGAACCTTGTAGCCAAGATCGTGACAAGCTTGGCCAGCTAACTTCAACGCCACTTTATCATCGTCGATAACCAAAACCAGCTTCTTCAAAACTAAAGCTCCCGACTCTTTACGCCCTACTAAATTGCTTAATCCCAAAGACTGTGAATGACACGCCCATTATTACAAAATTCAACTGTCAGTCCGCGTTTGGCCATTTCTTCAACAACAGGAGCAAACATAGCAGCTTCCGTCCAATGATGACGTAGCCCCTGTTCAGTTCGGTATAGCTCAGTCAGCACAAACTGATAACCACCAACTCGATCTGAGTCCATATCAAACGGATCTGCAATCCTCAAATTTTTCGCCCACCAAAAATGGACTAGTTCTAACTCACCAGACTGCTGAGATTTTTCTACCATAAACTCGGCATGAATGTTCGCAAATTCGATGAATTCATCATGCATTTCATCGGGAACACCCCACACCCCCGTGAGGGCCACTAAATCCAAATATTGATTAGCCATCTCTTCTCGCCTTCCCAATTCTTGCACCACGAGCTTTCCCCGTATCACGAAATCAACTACTAATAGCTACCCGACTAAAAAGTTGACAACGCTCAATATCGGATCACGATCTTCTGAGGCTGCTCATGAGTTTCACTTAAGCTTAGGTATACACCGAACGGGGAACGTGAACAAGGTGAACATCGTTAAGGTGGGCGCTTGGCAGTGATATATACAACCCAAACGATAAAGAACTGTCTGATCCCGTAGCCCGTAGATGTCTTCGGACAGGATGAAATCAACAGTTGACGGAGAGGTAGTCCGCCTAATACATATTATAAACTATTGATTTAATATGTTTTATTTAAATATATTTTATTTGTGTCCCACAATCTGTACCACACTTGGTGTAATCGCTCGCCCGCGCGAGTTATGACAGAAAAGAGATCATGGCTAGTGGGGTAGAACTCTTCCAACAACTTGACCTCTTGTTCGAATTATTAGAGTAACCACCGCCGTGGCTACCGTAACTGGTTTCTTAATATTTTTCTGCTCAGTCTTTAGATCTGAATTTGACGGTCAGTGATCTAAATGTCCCTAAAGTCGCGGCGTCAAGAGGAAGGAACCTTTAAGACAGATCTTTTGGTATTCCCCCGTAAACATTCGAAATCATTAACATTGACCACATCGAAAAAAGATAGATTTTAGATCAACGAGAAACGTTAGTATCGGCAGGAAATGGAACCATTTCTGATGAATCAATCATTCCCAGATCAAGTCCGACACGATAGAAACTGGATACTGAAAACTCACTCAACGCACTACTAGTATGCGCAACGGTTAACTCACCAGAGATCTTCTTACACGCAACTTTGGTGATTTCCTGAAGTAATGCAAAATCTCGATAGTAGTCAGGAAGTTTATCGTTTCCCTCTGCAAGTCGTTTCACTGTCTTATTCTGCAGATACTCATCAACGACTTTTGTAATCGATACCACGATCTTCGAGTCCTCTCGATGTAATCGGTTTCTCAACACGGAATAGGAGATCTCGTGTGACACCCTGTATCGATCAGCATTTGGAGCATGGTATGAAGCAATCGAGGGATCGAGATACATAAGAATCCGAGGAATACCAAGACGGTCACTCATGATGCGTGTGATTGCAGAAATACCCCTCTCTTCAAGAGGATCTCCCTGCGTCACCAGGATAGGAGGTTTCTGAGGTGGAGTTTTTTCCCAATGCTTTCGCAGTTGATCATGGATTGTTGAGGCAACCACCGAGGGATCTCTGATGTCATATCCGCCCATCCCCTCGATTACAAGGGGATGACACTCCGACAGTTTCTGAAGACCCTCCTGTGAACCACCCTTAATCAATTCGTCATCTCTTTCTACTTTTCCAAGTACCACCATACTGACAGGTGTCTTCGTGAGTGCTTTTGATCTCACTCAAACATTGACCACACAAAAATCTCCAATCAGGCGACTCACCGTAACGGCACCGGAACAGACTGTCCTTTGGTTGATTGCATTTGTGACACTCTTTAATTCTCACTCTCATGGCGTGAGTCTGACACATGCTCGTGTGTGCCAACACTGAGAAACAATTGTTCACTAAAGACTCTCTGTATATACCAACTAATACAGAGAAAATATGGATTCACCCTCAGACCTCGTGATCTTCTGTATAAACACAGCACTCAAACGATAATTCCAGTGAAACATTAGTCCGTTGTGAGCGCTTAATAGGGGTCGTGCTCCCGTATTATCGCCATGATTGCTATTCCTCCTTCAACCTTTTCAACCTCAGCCGTCATCACAAATTCTGGCTCTAGCTGTTTTATTGATAGATTCACGACTTCCTGGAGCATGTCCTCAGTCAAGAACTGTGTCTGTGCTGGTGGAATTCCTATTGTCACACTGAGAAATTCAGGTTTGGTGGGAGTCCTATAGTTGGGCCGTACGATCAAGTACCCGTCAGGCGTCTGAATAGCCATCCCATAGCCGTCCTTGGAATTACCGAGCGCCTGTCCGATCCCCTGAGTCTGAACAGCCATCACATTTGCATTCCAGTCGCTCACAGACATCGTGAACATCTGCGCAGCATCATCCTTGCTGTAGATACCTTCTGCGGATGCAGAGTTCGCAAAGGCAAAGATAAATGCCAATGAAGCAAATAGAGAAGAAAATAGGCCTTTAATCGATCTCATCTTGGCACTCCTTATGCTTCGACACTGCTATTTCTCCTTCATACGGCTTTCCAATCATTCCACGCTGAGATTTGTTTGATTGATTTCCACTTATCATCCGCTGTCTTTTCCGCTAACAGCCCAAGCGCGTTCATGTGACCCAAATTAGCTACAGTTGCAAATGGGTTTTCTTACTTTAAAAACAATCTACAACTCTCCTGTGTTAATCCCCTTGCTTCAGCATGCTGCGACCAAGCACCGGGAGTGCTGTCCCACTCCTGAATCGCTAGTTCGCAAACTTCTTTGGTAGAAACCGAAAAATCAACAGAAATAGGCGGTGGTTCTGCTTTAGCCAAAGAGAAAAAATTTATAGGGTTCGTTTTAGCCCTCTTGCATATTTTCCGCCCAAAATCAGATGCTGCATGACTGTAATTCTCCCATGGTATAGACGCAGATGTGGTAGTTACCTCAGCGGTCAAAAAGTCACAGGTATTTTTCGAAACGATATCTGAACAGTTTTTGCTAGTGCCAAAACGGCTTATTTGGATTAACGAATCGGGGGTATCGAGATTTACATCGCCCCGATAAAGTCCAAATTTGTGAAGGATGCCGTGACTCAAAGTGGTATTTGGACCTTTGTGGCTTATGACCTTCTCGCCATTAAAGAGCATTATAAACTCGCCATCGTGTCCCTTACTTGGAAGAAATTTTAAGTCAATCTGATTAGTTGTTTCTTCAAGATCGGCCATTGGTGCGAGTTTAAACCGTGTCGCCCTATGCTTCATATTGGAATTGTTTTCGCCGCAAAGATAGAAGACCTCATAATTAAGATAGAAAGTGAAAGTGAGAAAACCGCTTTGATTCTTGAGTTGAGCAACTGGATTCCAAGCTCCACCATCACGATTCGCAGCAATTATTTGCAAATATTTGTCAGACCCAGAACCTCGGTTATCTAAGCCGGCTGGGATTCTAAACCGATAGGTAAGAAAATATGGCTGATTTAAGTTGTACTTTTTCTTTTTGTCTCGCAACTCCCAACGCTGATTACGCTCACCTGTTCGATCCCAATCGGCTTTACCGCCCTCATCGTTATATGAAAGGGAAATTTCCGCAAATGGTTCGTCATGAATATTTACGCGGCTAACAATGTCGCCAGACTTTGCGTTCCTTGAACTAGGAACCAGCGATCGTGAATCACCCACCGCAAACTCTTTTAAAATTTTTGCACCGCTTGAACTAGAAGTATTGAAATTGCTGGCATGAGTGCTCTCGAGTCCAACAACTATCACCAAAAAAAATATGATCGCTATGTTTTTCATACTTCGTTCCCCAGCATTTCTTACCCAGCAATAATTAGATCAGAGTCTCTAAAAAAGCTCTCAGATTTATCTTACCGTATGGAGTAATGTAGGCTGTCGAGGCTAGATCCAACGGTAGGTATTTTAAGATAACAATCACACTAGCTTTTTAAAACAACGGATCGAGGTTTGGGTTGGCCAAATTCAAGACAAAAAATGTAGAACTTTTCCATAGGTCGATGGAGTTCATGAAGACCGACGATTTTGAGTCATTCAGGGCTCTTATAGATCAGTTGGCGCCAGATGACAGAGAAGAAGTATTGCAGATGTATAAGAAGGCGTACCACTACCTCAAGACTGGAAATCCAAATGTGCCTTCGCTCCAATAGTGGATCTTATTTCTTGTAACCAAGCACTCATTTTCATTCGAATCGCACCAACATAACTGCGTTATGATCAGGATTCGCTGGCTTGAATATTTGCTAGAGCAACAGGGAGCTAGTCTGACTTCTGATGTCAAGTTCAAGGCTGGCCAATAGATTCAAGGTATTAACGCTCTGATTGATCTCTATTCGAGGTTGGAGAAAATTACCAAACATAGTCACAAAGCACGGCCTACTACTATAAATTTTGTGAATCCGCATCATGAGTATTGAGGACTTATCGCTGCAACTGAACCAAAGGTATAACTTGTTATACTGTGTCTTGACCATGTTTGGCTACACTGATGATTGCGATGACTAACTTCATAGAACCATCTGAAAAATATAAATCAATCCTTCTCATCGTTATTTTTTTTATGGCCGATGTTGCGTCGGCTAGCATCAAAGGTAAGTTCGACGGTACTGGTATGATCTGTCCAGCCGAAAATGCCATCGCTAGCCGCGCTGAAAAAGCACACGGTTGGTCACCTGAGACACTTGTATTTTGGTTCGATCAAGGCATCGTAGCAAGACTTAAGAGCTACCAGGAAAACCATTATTCAGACCTTCATAATAACCCACAGTCAGCAAATTATTATGCAAATGACGAAGAATTATGGTTTGATCTGGGCTACACGTTTTCCATAAATTTACAAACATTACAGTTGTATTCCATTATCTCGATGGGAGGTAATACAACACTGAGAAATAAAAAATGCCAGTTCCTTACGGGAGATACTTTCTGGAATATATTGAAATTTGACAAGCCGTGGGATTAGCGCGGAAGATTCCAGATCGCTAGAGCCTGAGACTTTCGATATTTCAATCCCTTGGTAGCAATTCAATCACAATTTGAGTGTTGTATACCCCGTCCTTATCACTTGGTCTTACCGCACCGTCGGCAGCTCGGTAAAAGCCAACCCTTCCTCTAAAAAAATCGAAAGCAATGATTTTTTTCCTCTTCTTGAATAAAAATTCAGCTTAGCCATAGCCACTCGTTGAATAGCTCGAAGACCCTGTTGCTTACCTATATGATGCCTCATTCGTCAAAAAAAGAAGCTTTGTTTACGTAGCCTCTAGCGCACAATCGGCATGGGATTCGGTTGCCTGTTAGAAATAAGTTAAATCTCGGACCCTTTCGAGTAAAGAATGCCAATCGATTACATTCAAATATTATTATTTATGAAAAAATCTTAGTCTTATTTCACCTTGGCGGCTTTGAGGAGCAGAACAGCAAAACGTTTTTCGGTATCGCACCAACAGTGGCTTAATTCCCAGCCCGCTTTTTCAGCAAGTCTTGAAAAATCTTTGACAGTATATTTATGGGAGGTTTCGGTGTGAAAGCTTTCACCTGCTGCTACCTTATATGCTTTGCCGGAGATTTCAAACGTCTGATCTACTGTAGCGACTAGGTGCATTTCGATTCTTGCCGGATTGGTTAGATAGCGTGCCTCGTGAGCAAAAGCGCTTGGATCAATTGCAAGACCGAGTTCGCGGTTAATACGCTTCAAAAGATTACGATTAAATTCAGCCGTAACACCTTCCGGGTCGTCATAAGCGGAAATCAATACATCAGGCGATTTATCAAGATCGACGCCAATCAAAAATGTAGCCTCATCGCCCAAAATTGTGTGGCAGTGCATCAACAAGGATTGCACCTCAGCCACCTCTAGGTTACCAACGGTCGAGCCTGGAAAAAAACCTAACCGATTACGATGTGGAGGCAACGAAGGTGGTAATTGAAACTCCATTGTAAAGTCAGCAACCAACGCCACGACGGGTAACGATGGTAGTTTGCTGGATAGCCTAGCAGCCGCTTGACGCAGGTATTTTGCCGAAATATCCACAGGCACGTAGCCCGCTGGCCGATCAAGAGCCCTGAGTAGAGGAAATGTCTTTCGGCTCGATCCACTCCCCAATTCTATCACTAACCGGTCACGGCCAATGGCTCTGGAAATTTCCTCTAAGTTGTCATCGAGAATTTTGATTTCAGTTCGCGTCAAGTAATAACTTGGAAGCTGGGTGATGTCTTCGAAAAGTGCTGAGCCACGTTCGTCATAAAACCAAATAGGTGAAATACGATGCTCGGGTCGTTCTAGTGCCTCAACAAGTGCCTCTCCTAGTGTTTGCACATTGCTGCCCAAATTCGTTTTTGAACTAGTTGAAAACATACTTAACCTGCCTCAAGTTTTGTTGGTGTTGTGCGCAAACGTAGTTGCCAACGAATAGTGCGCGCTAGCGAGTCAACACCAATGTTTAGCAGTGCGGTAATAAATATCAGTACGAGAGCTCGATCAAAGCGTAGTTCTTGAATAGCGCTATCGACGTAGAATCCAAGTGTCGTAATACCTAATATCCCAAGAATTGCCGTCTCACGCATGATTATTTCCCAACGATATAGTAAAAAAGATAGGAACGATCGATAAAGTCGGGGTACTACCTCATAGGTGTAGCAGTTAAAGCCACCGACAACGTCAGGTCTAAGTCTGAGGGTGCTACTTTGACGCCCAATGAGATGGCCAATGATGGCACCGTTGTGAATAACTAATGCTACTGCCGCCGGTAGCATAGACGGTCCCCAAAGTTGTAGTAGGATATACGCTAGCAGATACTCAGGCACTGAGCGACCAATTATCAAAAGTCCATGCCCAGGCACCTGACGAAAACGGTCGACAAACAATCGAGAAATTAAAGGGAAAGTCAGTAAAGCAACGATTCCAGTGCCCACCAGCGCAATTTGCGTGAGCACGAGCGTGGTAACAATGCCAGGTAATGCTTGATACAATAGTAAATCGCCTAACCACGATGCCAAACCCGCAACACCCTCACCATTACGTAGTGGCGAGGGAATGATATCCACAGTAAAAAACCGTGTGGCATTGCCCCACACAATAGGCAAACCAGCGCCTAGAAAAAAAGGAGCAGCTAGTAAGTAGAGAACGACTAGTTTTGGTCGTAACCATAGTCTAAGGCTTCCGATAGTTATTAAAAATATAAGCAATATCATTCCGACTTCACCATATTGGCCCTCGGCGTAAGAACTCTCCAGGTAAAATCCTAGCGTTGGCATACCGACAAAACCAAGTACAGCGCTTGAGCGCATACCGCACTCAAAGCGATAACTAGTGTAGCTGGTAAGGTGCGCCCAAAGATCAGGCACGCGCGCATACCAGAATATTGAAATTAGACCACTATGAGCTGATAGAGCCTCCACTGCACCGCGATCACCTTCTTCAAGAATTTCGCTATATACTCGCCCGAAGGTCGCCGCGTAAGGTAGTGCTATAGCTAAAACGCCAGTGATGGGGTGTAGACCAAAAAACTGCAAAAAAATAAGTGCCCAAAACAGTTCATGGATGGAGCGAACGAATGCACAAAAAATTCGCACGACTCGGTAATGAAAAATCAAGGCCAAACCCATACCCAAAACAGCCGCGGCGCCTACGCCAGTGAACGCAAAGGCTAGTGTTCGAGTTAGAGCAACAATCGCCGTATCAAAAGTTGCAAAATCAGGCTGTATTAAACCTCGGCCAAAACGAGCTAATTCGCTCCAGGGCGCAGTTGATCGAATTTGGAGATCAGCCAGCCAAACACAAACTAGTGCAATTCCGAGTAGCCATAAGCTGGTGCGCACCAACGGTGCTGACAGCACACTCCAGCGCTTGTGTTCCGGTCTAGTAGAGCGCATCAAGGTCGTGGGTATTGACCGCCCTGCTAGGTGCATCTAAAGCAATAGTACCGTCTTGAATGCCAATTAGTCGATTGGCATAACGACGGGCCAAATCGAGATCATGCATCGCAATGATGGTGGTAGTGTTCTGTTTGATAAGCGCTTGCATCACCGCTTCAGAGCGTGGCCCATCTAGCGCGGATACCGGCTCGTCGGCCAATAGCACGTCGGCATCTTGAAACAATGAGCGGGCAACGGCCACACGCTGACGTTGGCCGCCCGAAAGTTCGCCGACTCGGCTCCAAAGGGTTGACGCCATGTCCAATTGTTCTAATACGGCCGTCACTGCTCGAATTTGAGTGCGAAATGGTCGAATTAAATTGATTAGATTATACGCGCCCGAATGCGCAGCTAATTGCCCCATGTAGACATTATGAAATACGCTAAGCGTATCCACCAATCCTAAGTTTTGGGGGATGAGAGTGATGTCACTACGGCGGCGATCATACAGTAAGGATAACAACGTGGTTTTGCCCGCACCGCTGCGTCCCACCAACGCTATGTGTTCACCTTGTTGAACATGCAAATTAATCGGCCCTAAAACCTGAGTACCACCGAAATCAGCATAAGCTTGATTGAGAATTAACGGGCTCATCAGTCGATTAAACCAACCTGCTGAGCGGTTCGCTTTATAGGTGCATAATCAGAGTTCTGCGCGGGAATAAAGGCACTTCGTGCGAAGCTCTTCAGTAACTTGGGATCATCCATCGCCAGCAGGGCCGCCTTAACTTTATCGGAAAATCCGGCACCAAACTGCTCATCTACGTCTCCGCGAATACTCCACTGGTAATTGGGATAGGCTGGCGTCTTCCAAATAACTTTGACAGCATCAGTATCAATACTGCCTGCGGCCAGCTCACGTTCCCAGACGGCATAATTAATAGCACCAATATCATAACTTCCACTCTCCACTAAGCGCAAAGTACGACTGTGATTACCGCTGTAACCGACTTTTTCGAACACTTTATCTGGTGACTCGCCAAACCGCTCGGTCAAATAAAACTCTGGGATCAATCTGCCTGAGGTTGAGCTTTTCGAGCCGAAAGTCATTGTCATGCCGCGCATGCTCTTATCAATGACATCACCAGCTTGAAGACCGGTGCTTTTGTGAGCGATCAAGTAAGTCCAAAACGCTTGATCTTCAAAGCCTTGAGCCAAGGCTAGCGAATTGGGTACTGTCGAGCGCGCTTGGACGCCAGATAATGCACCAAACCAAGCGAGCTGAACTTGGCCATTTCGAAATGCGCTAACTGCAGCAGCGTAGGACTTTACAGGCACATAACTAACCTCAATATCAAGAGTCTTTGATAAATACTCGCTCATTGGGCCGAAACGTTCTTTTAACTTGCTTTCATCCTCATCAGGAATAGCCGTAAAAACTAGCACCTCGGCATGAACGTGCAAAATAAGGAGAAGGTTAAGCGCAAAAGCGCGCCAAAAGTATCTCATAGGATATCCTTTTATTAACATCTAATTTTGATTTGAATTTTAATCACCCGCAGGTGCGAAACCCGGCAATAATATCGTTCCGCTCTGGCAAGAAAAAGTTA
>CACBSE010000006.1 GCA_902541775.1 uncultured Litorivicinus sp.
GTGAACAGAAAACTGTGAAGGCTCCGGCGCTGTTGTTTGCGGAATTACCTCTCACGCATCGGCTTGTCCGCGATCAGATCCGGTGTGATACCGAGCGCGTGTTGATCGATTCACACGAAACCTTTAGCAATTTATCGGAGTTTGCATCCAAATTTATGCCCGAGGTCGCTCCGTTGATTCAACATTATCGTGGTGATCGCCCAATTTTTGATTTGTATCAAATTGAAGACGAAGTCGAGCGAGCACTTGCCTGCGATGTGGAACTGAAATCAGGCGCTTATCTGGTGATCGATCAAACTGAGGCGATGACCACGATCGATGTAAATACAGGACGATTTGTCGGTGCACATACATTGGAACAAACTATGTTTCGAACCAATCTTGAAGCCGCGGTTGCCATCGGTCGTCAACTCCGGTTACGCAATCTAGGTGGCATTATCGTAGTTGATTTCATCGATATGGAGGATGATGAGCACAAGCGACAGGTTTTGCGAACACTGGAGCGATCACTCGATGACGACCCTGTCAAAACACGAATCAGTGATTTCAATGAATCAGGTTTGGTGGTGTTAACGCGAAAACGGAGCCGTGAACGATTGTCGGATCTGCTTCAGGAATCGTGCCCATATTGCCGGGGATCGGGGCAGATTAAGACCGCCGAAACAGTCTGTTATGAAATATTCCGCGCAATAATGCGTGAGTACCGAGCCTACTCCACGGAGACGACAACGGTGATCGCAGCGCCCACGGTAATCGATCGATTGATTGATGAAGAATCCGACGCGTTGGCCGACCTTGAGGCCATTATTCATCGTCCAATCCGCCTACAGGTCGATACCAATTTCGCTCAGGATAGATACGAGGTTGTGCTCTCATGATTCGTGGGTTGCTGACAACACAAGCCATCATCGTTGTGATACTTGCAGCACTTCAAGGCTTGGTTTTGGCTGCGTTTCCAATGGTCGACTATTGGCGATCGGACATTGAGGCCATTTTGTCGGAGCGCCTTAACGCGAAAGTAACAATTTCTGAGATCGGTGCTCGTGCTTCCTGGACCGGGCCTTATCTTGAAGCTTTGAATATTGTGATCGAGAAAGAACAGGGTTTGATTGAAATTCGCCGGGTACAAATGTTGCTCGATCTTCCTGAATCGCTTGAGTCGTCTCAACCAGTGATTAACCAATTGGTTCTCGACGAGGGAGAGATTATTCAACGTGAATCCGCCGAAGGCGCATTCTCAGATCCTCAAACATGGGCTGGGCTTTTGAATCAACTCCACGAGATCGTTGAGCCAATGGGTGAGATTCAGCTGCACAATGTTGATGTTTTATTAGGTGATATCTCACTCAAGCGCCTTTCAATGACGATCGATCCAAAGATTGGAATGATTGCGCAAACGCGGTTAGTGACTGAGGACATTTCTGTTCCCCTAGATATCGACTGGCGATATCCCTCAGGAACCAGTGATGCGCATGACCTCCGTCTACACACCCAACTTCGACAAGCTCCAGTATCCGACTTTGGACTCGAGGATCTGCTGATCGGTTTCGATGCAACCGCATGGCTGACTGTGAAGGATGGAGTCCCCGTTGAAGGAATTGCTCATATAAGTGGATTATCGGAAGCAGGGTTAGGGTTGAGTGGAGAGCTAACTGCCCGATTCGAGCTACCCGGATTGAATACCATCTCAGCCTCGTTCACATCGCTCCAACTGCAAGTGCCAGGTCTGACAATCGACGGTTCAGGTGGTGGGCTTCAATTTGATGGATCGCGTGTAGTATCTCACCTTCCTTCTATCGAAGTTGACGGTCTTGCTTTGGGTAAAGTGTTAAAACTACATCTGCCCGATTCGAAACTGAATCAAATACTGACTACCAATCAGCCGACTATGATGGCCCAAAATTTCAGACTCGATTGGACATTGGATCAAGCGCCCTCAATCTTGATGGACATCAACACATTTGAGATCCAAGCTGGACGTTCAATTCCGCACATCGGTCCGGTTACGGGAGATCTGTTTATTGACGGATCTCGGGGATGGTTCGATTTTGAGGCAAAATCAGCCACATTTTCGCTCCCTGAGATCTTTCCGAATCCGTGGGCGCAGCAGACTCTGTCGGGTCGCTTGGGTTTTGATCGAAGCGATGGTGGGCTCTTGCTCCGCGGGCAGAATCTTCGTGTCCAGAGTGAGGTTCAAGATGTACGCGGTGCACTATTGTTAGATCTACCACGGGCGACGGAGCAGTCGATTCAGCTCGAACTGACAGTGGATGCGACGACAGATGCCCTGGCTGATCTACTGCCAAATGATTTGGATGGGGATGTGCATGATTTTCTGATTAAGTCTATTGACGATGTTAATGTCAGCGAGGGTCGTATTTCTTATTCTGGCCCCCTGGGTACTGAGGTAGATCGGTCGCGGCGTGATCTCAGCATGTACTTTCCAATGAGCTCATATCGTTTTCAACCGTTATCTCTCTGGCCATCATTTGTCGGCACAGAAGGAGTCGTTGATTTTCGAAGTAAGCGCGCTCGAGTAGAATTCATTGGTCCGGATTTTGGTGGTCTGAACGTCAGTCGGGTTGTTGCAGTGCAAGATCGCGAGGATGGACGTCAAATTCACATCACTGGCCAGTTATCAGGTGAAGCTGCCGTTGCGCTGGAGGTATTGGATGAAGCTCAGGTTAAACCTGACACTTTGGGCTCTGAGGTGATTCTCGATGGAATGCTTCGCGGTGATGTGAGCTTAACAGTACCGATCGGCGAGCGTCCTGAAGGCCAAGTGGTCATCGAGGCCAATGACTTGACAGTTGCACTCTCGGAACTGAGTGAGCCTTTTACTCAAGTGCATGGTCGAGCGACCTATCGCTTGGGTGATGGTTTGTACACAGAGCGCTTGAGTGGCAAATTACTCGGTGATCCTGTAGAAGCCACAGTCACCGTATCCGATGGTCAAACTGATTTTGTTGGGCAGGCTCACTTGAGGACAATAAATCTATCGGATCTGATTTCCCTGGGGTTTGATGAAAGTCAGCTTTTTGGGGAGGCCGACTGGTCAATTCGCGGTCGTGGCGATGATGATAGCTTTCAATTATCACTCAAGACTGACGGGCAGGGTTTGGGAAGTCGTTTACCGCCTCCTTTATCCAAAGAGACAGATCAGTTTGGTGATATGCGAGTCAGCCTCACCTATACACCTGAAATGAAAAGTTTCAATGCCACGTTCTTCGAAACGACTGAAATACGTGGCGATCTTGGAACAAACCCTCTGGTGCTCGAAATTCTCACGCCTGAAGTTGGAATCATTGATTGGGCGACCGTTCCTGCGCGCGATGGGAGCGGTCCAAATTTATCGATATTATTGAAGACAGATCGGTTAGTCCTGGGAGATACGCCGCTACAGGTTGATGAGACGGCAGTCATCTTGAAACCCGATGAATTTGACGTTTCCTTTGATGGCTCGGAAATGTCCGGACGTGTGTGGCGGATCGGGAAGGGGTCGTTATTCATTGATCTAACCCATCTGGTGTTACCAGAAGGCGGTGATCTGCTGGATGCGCCTGATGATGATCCACTGTTAGATTACGACCCTGGACAACTGCCTTCCGCAAACGTACGGGTAAATCAACTTAAGCGTGGTGAGACAGATTATCAAGATATGAATATTGTCTTGGTCTCCGGTGACTCGCGATTGGATGCGACAACGCTTGAATTCAATCGTGATGGTCAGAAATACCAAGGGGAATTGGCGTGGGTTTTCGAAAACGGACAGGCAAAAAGCGCTTTGTTACTTAGGGCTCAGGGAACTGAGCTTGGAAACATTCTCCGTGTGAACGAAGACGAGCCCCTGCTTGAAGCGGCATCCGGTCGATTTATCTCGAACCTCACTTGGGAGGGATCACCACTAGGTTTCTCTGTGCTGACCAGTGAAGGTCTCGTGGAGCTATCGCTCGAAGATGGACGCTTTGTCGATCTCGGCAATTCAGCCGAAGTTCTTCGGCTGTTTGGCATTCTGAATATCGAAACCATTACGCGTCGCTTGCGTCTTGATTTTCTTGATTTAGTTCAACCCGGTGTTGCCTTTGATCGCGTCAGTGCGAAGGCGAAGATTGTGAATGGCTTACTTCGGTTTGACCCTGAGTTCGAGATGCAAGGGCCCTCATCGAGTTTTCGAATGACTGGAGTCGCTGATCTTGTGAATCAACAATTGAATCAAGAGCTCGAAGTCGATATCCCTCTCACCAATAATTTGCCGCTGGCATCTGTGCTTCTCGGTGCGCCACAGGTCGGAGGTGCAATTTATCTCGTGGAGAAGGCGCTAGGGAAAAAGTTGATTAAGGTGGGTAAGACAAGTTACAGGATTGAAGGATCCTTTGATGACCCCCAAGTCTCCCTCATACCACCGTTTATGAAAAAAAAGGACAATGTGAATGCCGATACTACTGCAAACAGTCAGTGAATCGATCTTAGGACCAGGCGGGCTGACTCTGGACGATTTGGAGCCTCTTGTGAGTGAATTGTCCGTCGGTGAGGTCGATTTCGCAGATTTGTTTTTTGAAAGAGCTGAGGCGGAGACCTACTCGCTTGAAGATGGTGAAGTGAAAGATGCTAGTTACTACCAAGACGCGGGGGTTGGTGTTCGAACATGTGCCGGTGATAAACAAGGTTTTGCATACAGTTCAGAGATAACAGCAGCCCGGATTCGTGAAGCGCGTGATGTTGCGATAGCGATCCAAGACGGTCGTCAGTCGCGGGGTGGGGTTAACCTCGATCAGGTTTCAACACCACAATTATATGTCGCAAAAAATCCGATTCCTGAGAAGGGTGCGATCGATAAAATCGCATTCCTACTGGATATCGATACCAAAGCACGTGCGGAAAGCGCCTTGGTACAGCAGGTGCAAGCGACCTTATCGATCTCATATCGCGAGATTCTTATCGCTGCGACAGACGGTACGCTAGGAGCAGATGTCCGTCCATTGGTGCGTCTCTCTGTTTCAGTCTTAGCTGAGAAGGATGGTCGTAGGGAACGGGGTAGTTCAGGCCTCGGCGGTCGATATGATTTAAATCGTCTGCTGACGGTCGAGCATGCCAATCGGTTAGTCTCCGAAGCCGTGGACCAAGCGCTTGTGAATTTGGACTCGGTTGACTGTCCTGCAGGCGAAATGCCAGTGGTGCTTGCATCAGGTTGGCCAGGTGTCTTACTCCATGAAGCTGTCGGTCACGGACTTGAAGGCGATTTCAATCGCAAAGGCTCGAGTTTTTATTCAGGCAAGGTAGGTCAACAGGTTGCATCAAAGGGCGTCACTGTGGTCGATGATGGAACGATGTCCGATCGCCGCGGGTCACTGAATATCGATGATGAGGGACATGTGAGCCAGCGAAACGTGCTGATCGAGGACGGTATTTTGGTGGGTTACATGCAAGACAAGCTGAATGCGCGTCTTATGGATGTGGCACCAACCGGCAATGGTCGTCGTGAGAGTTACGCACATCTCCCAATGCCTCGCATGACCAACACCTTCATGGAGCCTGGTGATGAGACTCAGGAGGATATGATCAGATCCGTCGATCGTGGGATTTTTGCCGTGAACTTTGGAGGTGGCCAGGTGGATATTACATCTGGGCAGTTCGTGTTTGCAGCTAGCGAGGCTTACTTGATCGAGAAAGGGAAAGTAACAGCACCTGTCAAAGGAGCAACACTGATTGGGCACGGTCCAGAGGTTATGAGCGCAATTTCAATGATTGGTGATGATCTTGCACTTGATCCGGGGATCGGTGTGTGCGGTAAAAATGGCCAGAGTGTTCCTGTCGGGGTCGGTCAGCCGAGTCTCAAGATCGATCGTCTGACGGTCGGCGGAACGGCTTAATGGGCAATCGCCGCATAGAGCGCGGAATACAGACTACGTGCCTCACCTTTGTCTTTGTTCAGTTCTCGTGCCTTTTTGGCCGCGCGAATCAACTGGTTCAGTCGTTGTACGTCGGTGGCAAATTCATTCAGAAAATCGGTTGCTTGTTTCGGATCGTCCAGCAAGCGGTCACGCCACTGTTCGGCTTGATGATGCCTACGCTTTTCTTCGTTGTCAGTGGTTTTCATCGTGTCCAACTGCGCTTGAAGCGAGTTGGGCTCAATGCCCCGCATTACTTTACCGATGAACTGCATCTGCCGACGGCGCGCTTCATGCTTTTTTTCTGGAATACCTCTGTAAAATTCAAGCGCCTCGCGCAGTGCATCTTCGGGAAATTGAATTTTCTGAAATCGCTTCTCAGACAAGTTTGCAAGTTCTTGGCCGAGCGCCTGAAGCGCCAGCATTTCACGTTTTTTTGCACTTTTCGACCTTACCTCTGGGCGTTCATCGTCGATCAGTTCATCATTTTGAAGGGAGCGTTTGTCATTCATGTCCGCGAAGTTTAACTCACAACAAGAAAAAAACCGCCTCGAAGATTTAACAACCCGGATATTGGAACAATCTAAACACGTCGGAGCGGATGCCTGTGAGGTTGCCGCGAGTACATCTGTTGGGCTTGATGTGCAGGCACGACTAGGTCAACCTGAGAAATTAGAAATGACCCGGGACCAATCACTATCGATCACTGTATTTCTTGGTGAATCGCGCGGTTCAGCGTCAACAACTGACTTATCAGATGGCGCATTGCAGCGGACGCTTGAAGCCGCTCTTGCAATCGCGAAGGTGACAGCCCCTGACCCTGCTGCTGTGCTCGCATCTCGAGATCAAATTATTCAAACTGTTCCGAATCTTGAACTTGATCATCCGTGGGAGATCGACGCGAAGGAGGCACTCGATCTGGCCATTGAGGTCGAAGCCTTTGGGCGGCAAGCTGATGCGCGAATTACGAACTCTGAGGGCGGATCTGTATCTTCAACCCGTGGTATTTCGGTCCATGGCACAACCGAAGGATTGTTGGTTAGCCAGCCAACAAGTATTCACGGTATGAGCTGTGTGTTGTTGGCCGAACATGGAGATAGTAGAGAACGATCTTATGCATATACGCAATCGCGTCGTCCCGATGAGCTTTGGTCACCCGAAATGGTTGGACGCGAAGCGGCAGAGAAAACGGTGGCTCGGTTGAATCCCCGGAAGTGTCAGACATCTGAAGCTCCAGTGTTGTTTATCCCGGAGACTGCATCAGGCCTACTGGCTAGCTTTATCAGTGCCATAAGTGGTGGAGCACTATATCGGCAATCTAGTTATCTTTTGGATCGCCTCGGTACAGATGTATTTCCGAGTTGGGTGTCACTGTCTGAAAACCCTCTTATTCCTGGTGCGATGGGTTCATCAGCGTATGATGGCGACGGGCTGGCTACACGCGAGCAAGCGTTTGTGATAGACGGCTTTTTGTCGAGTTATGTGTTATCCCTGTATTCAGCTAATCGACTTGGTCTGGAATCCACTCACAATGCTGGTGGCGTCCGCAATCTCTTTCTCAAAGGCGAAAACGATTTTAAGACCCTGGTCTCAGAGATGGGACAGGGACTGGTTGTCACTGAACTCATGGGACAGGGTGTGAACCTTGTGAACGGTGATTATTCGCGTGGGGCCTCTGGATTCTGGGTCGAGAATGGCGAGATTGCTTATCCGGTACATGAGGTGACCGTTGCCTCAAACTTGGATCGGATGTTGAAACAAGATCTTGTTGCAGTTGGCTCCGATATCGATTTACGGCGCTCGATTACAACGGGTTCTATGCTGTTCGAAAAAATGATGGTTGCAGGCAGTTAAGTTACGTATAGACAAGCGTAGCGATGCCCAAAAAGCAGCAAAAGCCAACAACATCAGTTACGGTGGTCAACACAACACCACCAGCTAATGCGGGATCAACGCACATGGATTTCAAATAGCCTGGTAGTAAGGTGCCTACCAATGCAGCAACCAGGAGATTGATGATGATCGCAACGGCGATCACGTATCCGAGCGTGTGATCACCGAACCAGACAAAGGCAGCCAAGCCAACGATCAGTGACCAGAAGAGACCATTGGCAACGCCAATTAACACTTCCCGGGCGACGAGTGCACGGATGTTCGCTGAACCAACCCGCCCCAGCGCCATGCCTCGAATCACAATTGTGAGTGCTTGGGTGCCAGCTATCCCACCCATGGATGCGACCACAGGCATTAAGATGGCCAACGCAACGACTTGCTCAATTGTAGCCTCAAACATGCCGATGACAGCTGCCGCTACGAAGGCAGTTAATAGATTGATCCCAAGCCAAATTGCGCGTCGACGGACGGTTCGCACCAGTGGAGCAAAGATATCCTCATCCTCATCCAAGCCCGCCTGACTCATTAAACTGTGATCAGCTGACGCCCGAATCACGTCAACCACATCATCGATGGTGATACGACCTAATAACTTTCCGTTCCCACTCACAACAGGCGCACTCACAAGATCGAGCCGTTCGAAACGCTGAGCGACTTCGTCTTCGTGCGTCGAGACAAGCAAAGGTTCGACTTCGGTTTCCATGATTTCGCGGATCGTAGTTGTTGGGTCGGAAATCAAAACCTTCGAGATGGGTGCCTGTCCAATGAATTCATCGCGGCGGTTGACCACCCAAAGATTGTCGGTCATAGGCGGGAGCTCGCGATATCGACGAATATATCTGAGCACAACATCAATCGTGATATCTGGACGAACAGTCACCACGTCGGTGTTCATCAAACCACCGGCGGAATCTTCGTCGTATGAGAGAACATCTTCAACCCGCTGACGGTCTTGAGAATCCATCGAAAGAAGGACTTCTTCAATGACCGATTCTGGTAATTCCTGCAAAAGGTCAACTTTATCGTCGAACTCAAAGCTCTCGATCAGATTGCCGAGTTCTTCGGGCCCAAGTCGGGCAATAATTTCGGATCGTTCTTCCTCACCGAGGTATGCCAAAACATCAGCTGCTAACTCTTCAGCTTCAACTAAATTCCAAAGAATGTTTCGCTGTTTGGGTGGTACGGATGACAGGAGATGTGCAATATCTGGGGCGGCCAAGTCTTCATTGATGAGTTGTCTGGCGCGAGCGATCGCACCTTGCGATAGTGCGAGATTGATGCGCTCGAGATGGACTTGGTTGGATTCCAAAATGGGGTCTATGACTTGCTCATTCATGCGCAAGGTTCTCCAAATCCATCCTCAAATAGCGCTGTCAACGCGTCAGTTGCCTCGACTTGATCATCACCCGTGATGTGTAAAACGAGTTCGCTACCCTGGCCTGCCGCCATCATCAGGAGTTGCATGATGCTTTTAGCATCAACTCTGCGACCAGTTGTCGGATCCTCAAGCTCAACGACTGATGAAAATAATGAAGCCTGTTGTGCAAGAACATTGGCTGCTCTTGCATGCAGACCCAATAAATTTCTGACGGTGACAGAAGTAGTAATCATCGGTGAGGCTTCCTCTATTGGCCAGATGATAGCTCGCGATGAACAACCTGCCTATCAAGATCGAGATCAGTGAGACGTTGCGTGAGTGCCTCGGCGAGAAATACGCTACGATGTTGGCCGCCCGTGCATCCGATCGACAGGGTGAAATACTGGCGACCTGACTCAGTATGACGAGGTACCCATCGTCTGACATGCGCCTCGATTTCATCCAGCAGTTCAAAGGTCTCCGGAAATTGAGAGAGATAGTCTTTGATTTGCTGATCTTGCCCGGTCAATGGGCGTAGCTCGTGTTCCCAATGGGGGTTGGGTAGAGAGCGGGCATCAAATACGGTGTCGGAGTCCATCGGGACGCCTCGTTTAAAGCCGAATGATTGCAGCTTCAGAATTAATCGCGTCGCCTTATCGCCCGCAACTAGTTCCCGGATTTGGCTTCTTAGCGCATGAATCGACAGTCCGGAGCTGTCAATCTTGTATGTTGCGATCTGTTGAATGGGCTCAAGACGCGTACTTTCTCGTTTCAGCGCATCCGATAAATGCGTTCGTTCAATACCCGTGGAGAGTGGATGAAGCCGCCTGGTTTCACTGAACCGTTGGGCTAACGATTCGTCAATTGCGTCAACGAAAACTACATCCAGGCGACGAACATGCTCCATTAAGGCATTGACGAGAGCAGGGACGTCAGCTGGATGCCCTAGTGTACGAATATCGATGGATACGGCCAGATTGCGTCCTGGTGATAATGTTGACAGTGTCGTTACTGTATCTTTCAAAAGAGCAACTGGAAGGTTGTCGATACAGTAGAAATCAAGATCCTCCAGGGCGCCAAGAGCCGAGGATTTCCCTGCTCCTGATCGACCTGAGACGATCAGCAAATGCATTATGTCGCAGCCGTCTTAAACGCCTCGGAGGCGATTTCAAACAATTCGCTCGCATCAGTTCCCATTTGTAATTTATGACGGAACTGATCGTTGGAGAAACAGTCAGCTAGTTGGGCTAACAGATTCAAATGCATTTGATTTGTTGATTCAGGAACCAGTAATACGAACAATAATTCCACCGGCTGTCCGTCAATGGAATCAAAGTCGACGCCTTGGTTCAGTTGGATAAGATAACCCCGAGTTTCATCAGTACTCAAAGAAGCCATGCGGCAATGGGGTATAGCGACTCCATAGCCGATACCAGTGGATCCCAGACGCTCTCGATCAATCAGGCCCTGGTAGATGTCCTCCGAATCCATTTGGCTCTCTTCGGCAATGAACTCAGCGGTCAGTTCCAGTACTCGTTTTTTGCTCGCACCCTCGAGGCTCGAGACAACACGTTCTGGAGTAATGATGTCAGAAAGTTGCATGCAGTTGATATCTTGTTGTGATTAAAAAGGCGACCTGATGTCGCCCTCCATAATTGTATGATGCTTTTAGTGTCCGTGCATCCGACTGATCGTTTTTTCGCGATGTTTGACTAATTGGCGATCGAGTTTGTCAGCCATTGCGTCAATCGCTGCGTACATATCATCGTGCTCTGCGGACGCATGGACGTCGGCGCCGGCTACGTGCACGTTACCTTCCGCTTTCTGGCGGAGTTTTTCAACGGTGAGAGTGATTTCGACCTTGGTAATGTGTTCAGCGTGACGTTCGATTCGATCGAGTTTTTCAGTCACATAAGATTTCAGCGCATTCGTAACGTCGAGTTGATGACCGCTTATGCTGATTTGCATACCTTTCTCCTTTTACTAGTGCATCGAGGTATGTCCCCACCTCACTTTCACTATGCGCTTTTTCATCTCAGACGAAAAGTCTAAAACACCTGTTTTCGTTCGCTCGATCCACCAATACCTAGCATTTCTCGATATTTGGCAACGGTACGTCGCGCAACCTTGAATCCCCGAGCTGCAAGAAGTTCACTCAATTTATTGTCAGACAGTGGTTTCTTTGGATTCTCTGCACCAATTAACTCTTTCAGGTGTTCTTTGATGGCTGTGGATGATGCTTCGCCACCACCATCGGTGCCCACGTGACTTGAGAAGAAATATTTTAGTTCGAGCGTTCCACGTGGGGTGTGCATGTATTTTTGCGTCGTAACCCGGGAAATTGTGGATTCGTGCATTTCGACGCGTTCCGCGATATCAGCGAGCACCATTGGTTTCATCGCAACGGGCCCTTTTTCAAAGAACTCTATTTGCTCTTCGACAATACAAGTACCGACCTTGAGTAATGTTTCTGCGCGAGATCTCAGACTTTTGACAAACCAGCGAGCTTCTTGTAGCTGGTTTTTGAGGTAGTCATTAGTTTCGCTTTTGTCACCTGACTTGATGTAGTTCTGATAAGTCTGATTGATTCCGACACGAGGTAAGGCATCGGGGTTGAGTTCCACAACCCACCCCTCTTCGTTGCGACGCACAATGAGATCTGGTGTGACATACTCAGGTTCACTACTGCCAATGTGACTGCCTGGCTTTGGATCCAGCGATCGAATTAATTCGAGTGCAAAGTTCAAGGCTTCATCTGTACATTTCAAGACTCGCTTGAGTCCAGTGCGATCTTTTTTAGTCAGCAAATCGAGATGGTTCTGGACCAGGGATAAAGGGAGTGAGACATCGCCGCCTAGTAAACCAAGTGCGGCTAACTGAATTGCGAGCGATTCGGCAATTCCGCGGGCACCGACTCCGACAGGATCCAATCGTTGAATCTGGTGAAGTACACACTCAACCTCGTCAAGCTCGAGCTCCTCGAGCTCCTCACCCAATGCCTCGGTAATTTCTTCCAGATCGGCGTCGAGGAATCCATCTGCATCGATTGAATCTATTAAAACCCGCGCTATCAGCATGTCACGCTCGGTTAAAGGCATCAGATTCAATTGCCAGAGCAGGTGATCTGAGAGTGTGAGAGCCTCGGTTGTTCGATTCTCGAAACTGTCGTATTCATCTTCAGATGCTGTTCGAGTCATCGGCCGATTTAAATCAAAATGGTTGGTATCTGACCAATCGGTCTCGACTGCAACCTCAATGGATTCGAGTGGAGTCTCTTGTTCGCGAACCGCATTATCGGTGGACTCGAGTGGCTGCTCGATTTCATCTTCGCGTTCAAGCAGGGGGTTCTCCTCAAGTGCACGCGAAATTTCTTGTTGTAGGTCAAGAGTCGACATTTGCAGCAGTTTAATCGCCTGCTGCAATTGTGGTGTCATAGTCAGGCTTTGCCCAATTTTAAGCTGGAGCGCCTGTTTCATTCGGGAAGCGTCATAGTAAATTGCTGACCAAGATAAACTTTACGAACATCCTGGTTGGCCAACAGGCTCGCCGGTGGACCCTCTGCAAGGACCCGACCTGCGTTGACAATGTACCCACGATGGCAAATGCCGAGCGTTTCGCGCACGTTGTGGTCTGTGATCAATACACCAATTCTACGTTGCGCCAGTTTTATAATAATGTCTTGAATATCAGCCACGGAGATCGGATCGACGCCCGCGAAAGGTTCATCCAACAGCATGAATTTGGGAGCCGAACATAGTGCTCGAGCGATTTCAACGCGACGTCTTTCACCACCAGACAGTGCCATCCCTTTGATCGATGAAAGATGACCGAGGTGAAATTCATCCAGCAGACGCTCGCGCTCTTGTTGACGATCAGTTCTCGATAAGTCAGAACGTAACTCCAGAATCGCCATCAAGTTATCTGATACGCTGAGTTTTCTGAAGACTGAAGCCTCTTGAGGAAGGTATCCAAGCCCTGCCTCCGCGCGTCCATGCATGGGTATGCGTGTTATGTCCCGGTTGCCGATCGAAATTTGGCCAGCGTCTTGCGAGACCAGACCGACGATCATGTAAAAACTCGTTGTTTTACCCGCACCATTTGGTCCTAGCAGACCCACAATTTCGCCAGGGCTCACGGTCAACGACAAATCAGAAACAACTTCTCGTCCCCTGTATGCTTTCTTCAGATGTCGAGCGATAAGATTTGTCATTTCTTCTTCGGTTGCATGGTCATATTGACACGTTTGGAGCGACTCCCTGATGCAGCGACTTCGCCGGTGCTGAGGTCGTATGTGATTTCAGGACCGGAAAATTCAGAATCTTCTGTGGTGATCTCTGCATCTCCAGTCAAGACTACTCGATCGGTTTCATATGAGTATTCAATGATTGCTGCTCGACCGCGGACTGGCTCCTTATCTGTTTTTCTGCGTAGGTTTTCAAAGCGTGCTGGCTGTCCTTTGGAGATAAAAGTTTCGACTTCACCAGCTTCATTGGTTTTCAGTTTGACGAGCTCACCTTCGAGCTTCAGTGTGCCTTGAGTTACGAGGACAGCGCCTGTGTATTCTGCCTGGTTCTGTTTTTCGTTGATGACTGCATTATCGGCAGCGATTTCAATCGGTCGGTCACGGTCCTCGGGGAGTGCAAAAACTGAGGGCACGACCAGCCAGATTATTGCGATGAAGTAGTGCTTCGCCATTCTGTCCTCACATTCTCTCCTAGGTTGTATTCATTGGTGTTGAGATTTATGACGAGTTCATTACCGATGCTCTTTGATTCCCCTTGGACCAATTTGGTCGTAGTCTTGGATGTCACAAGATCCGTTGTCTGATCCCAGTTTAGGGTTTTCCCACTGAGGCGCCATGGGTCTTTGCCGTCTTCGAATCGGTTTGCAACCACGTTATCTGTGAGATGCAGTCGATGTCGGTCGGCAGTCAGTTCGCCTCGGTTACCTTCAATATACCAGGTTGCAGGTGGACGCTCGAGCCAAAGCTGAGGTTCGATAAGTTCCGCATTTGCGCGATCACCAAAATCAAGAAGGCTCGTTGCGACGAGCGTTGTCTCGAGTTGTCCGTTAGCGTCAAATTGGCGTTGATGGACTCCCTCCATAAATGCATCAGGGCGCAGATCAGCAATTTCTTTGAGCGTCGGATCGAGCGTTGTTTTTGTGATGGGTTTGGAAAGTCCAATCACAACAAATGCAATTCCTAGGGCGATTCCAGCCGCTAGTCTCCAGCCTAGTGAATTGAGGAACAGACGCCCCCAGCTGCTCACGATGGCACCCATCGATATAGCCCTAGCGGATCATAACCTTGCGATTGAAGCAAGAACTCACAGAGCTCACGCACGGCACCATGACCTCCTGATTTCACAGTGACGAAAGACGCAGCCTCTTGAACTTGCGCGGGTGCGTTCGGCACAGTCGCAAAAAAATCAGCACTATCGAGTGTTGTCAGGTCAGGGAAGTCGTCCCCCATATACCCCACCTCTTGATTCTTAAGCGAGAGCTGGTCTGCGAGATATTTAAGCGCATGTCCTTTGTCTTCACGGCCCTGAATGATGAAATCGAAACCCAGTTCTGAAAAGCGTCGCTCAACCATCGGTGATTGCCGGCCAGTAATGATTGCGATTTTGATGCCCGCTTTTTGCAGGAGTTTCAATCCAAGCCCGTCCAGGGTGTTGAATGCTTTCAGCGCATCACCCTCGATACCGTAATAGAGCGTGCCGTCTGTAAAGACTCCGTCAACATCAAATGCCATGAGCTGAACAGTTTTCGCGCTCATACAACCCCTGCTTGCAACAGGTCGTGCATATTGAGTACGCCAACTGGTAGATCGTTGTCGACCACGACAATTGCATTGATCCGTTTGTCCTGCATGACACGCGTAGCCATCGCTGCCAGCGCCCCGCGCTCGATCGTCGCACCACCCTGCGTCATTAGGTCGCGAATTTGTCGATCTCTGAGGTCATGTCCTGTCTCAATGGCCCGGCGCAGGTCACCGTCCGAGAACACTCCGATCAGATGGCCGTCGTCACCTAAAACAGTTGTGAAGCCAAGTCGTTTGGCCGTCATTTCAAGGAGCGCCTCTGACACAGTCGCGGCTTCAGAGACAGACGGAAGGGACTCACCGGTATGCATGATGTCATCGACCTTAAGTAAAAGTTTGCGACCGAGTGCGCCGCCCGGGTGACTGAATGCAAAATCTTCATGTGAAAACCCTTTCGCCTCAAGCAATGCAATCGCTAGCGCATCACCCATCACTAGTGCCGCTGTCGTACTCGAAGTTGGTGCGAGATTGAGTGGACAGGCCTCCTCGGAGACAGATACTAATAGATGTGCACCGGATGCACGAGCAAGTGTTGAATTTGCATCACTGGTCAGGCTAACCAATGGTGTCCCGAGCCGTTGCATCAGTGGTAGCAGTAAAATAATTTCGGCCGACGTCCCACTGTTAGATAACGCGAGTACTACATCTTTTGATGTGAGCATTCCCAAATCCCCATGTGAGGCTTCTGCTGGGTGCATGAAAAAAGCTGGGGTCCCAGTTGAGGCAAGCGTCGCGGCGATTTTACTCGCGATATGACCTGACTTACCCATCCCTGTGACGACGATCCGGCCCTCACAGTTCAGACAGAGCTCACAGGCGGTACTGAACTCATGGTTCAGTTGTTCAGCTAACTGTGCGATCGCCTGGGATTCAAGTCGGATGGTACGTTTCGCGGATTTGATAAAGCTCATTAATTCGGCACGATCGTTGCAGTTACATGCCAAAGATAGCTTACGTATAGGAGAATCAAAAGGATTCCGTGTAATCGGTTGAGTGTTCCGTTTGATCCATAGCGGGCGAGAAGCCATAAAAGGACGGTCAGGCAGAGAGTCCAGGGAAGATCTCGAGTGAACACGTCTGCTTCGATTGCGAAGGGTGAAATCATTGCAGCAATTCCAATAACACCTAAGAAATTGAAGAAATTTGAGCCAATGACTGTTCCAAGTGCCATGTCGGTTTTATTTTTCAGAGCAGACGCAATCGATGCTGCGAGTTCAGGTAGTGACGTTCCGATAGCAACGATTGTGAGCCCGATGATCAGTTCGGAGACCCCAAAAAAAAGCGCTATTTCAGTGGCTCCCCAGACCAATGCTTTTGAGCTACCAAGCAAGACCAAAAGCCCACCAGTTGTCAGGATCAACGAAATAGGTAGCGACAACTCATAAAGTTCTGTTTCTCCAGTGATCTGCGCTTCGTCTTTCATGAGCTGATACAGCACGATGGGAAGTGTCGCCACCAGAAACATTCCCGCCAATAAGTCATACGTTCCTCGAGCTGCTAATGCATAAACGCAGAGACAGATAAGGATGAGTAAAGGAAGTTCGCGCCGCACCAAGGTTCTCGGAACGAGTAGCGGAAATATAAATGCTGTGACCCCAAGCACGAGCGCGATATTGGTAATGTTTGAGCCAAGTGCGTTTCCGAGCGCGAGCCCGGGACTACCATCAAAGGCTGCGACAGCGGACACGATGAGCTCGGGAGCCGATGTGCCAATGGAAACGATGGTGAGTCCAATCAAAAAATGGCTCATGCCAAGTCGTGAAGCAAGGCTTGCTGCGCCCTCAACGAATTTATCTGCGCTAATGACGATCAGTGCGATACCGAGAACGACAGCAACCGTGGCCCAAATCATGTTATGACTCCCGAACGTAATGCGACATTAAACATGTTGTCGCGAAGCTCTGCTACACTCGGCCTGGATTATTTAAATGAAGTGAAACCAATCGATTGTGACGACAGAAGCCTTTGTTGAGATTAGAGATGTTGTATTTCGTCGCGACCAGCGTGTGATTTACGATGGTCTGACGGCTTCAGTCCCTCGAGGAAAAATCACGGCGATCGTCGGTCCATCTGGGACCGGAAAAACGACACTACTACGTTTGATCGGCGGGCAACTCAAACCTGAATCTGGTCATGTATGTGTTGATGGGCTGTCAGTCCAGTCACTCAAACGCTCAGCCTTGTTTGATTTAAGGAAACGGATGGGAATGCTGTTTCAGTCGGGTGCGCTGTTCGCTGAGTTGAGCGTTTTTGAAAATGTGGCGTTTCCACTCCGGGTTCATACAGATCTTGACGACGATTTGATTCGTTTAGTCGTTTTGATGAAGTTGGAGGCCGTTGGTCTTCGCGGCGCGGTTGATTTGATGCCGTCAGAGCTCTCAGGCGGGATGCAACGGCGGGTTGCTCTCGCGCGAGCGATCGCGTTGGATCCTGAAATGATTATGTACGACGAGCCGTTCGTTGGACAGGACCCGATTGGCCTTGGTGTTCTACTTTCATTGGTCAAACAATTGAACCAGGCGCTTGGTTTGACCTCGTTGGTGGTCTCGCATGATTTACAAGAGACACTTTCGATTGCGGATCATGTGATCATGATTGCGAATAATCGAGTTGCATTTCAGGGTTCACCAGACGTGATGCAGACATCGGGTGACCCATTGGTACACCAGTTTCTGCACGGGAATCCAGATGGCCCAGTGCGTTTCCATTTTCCTGCGCCATCACTTGAGAATTCGGTGTCATGATCGATTGGATTGCAGGTGTTGGCAGATCGACACTGTCACAACTCTCTGATTTAGGGCGCGCTACGCTGATCCTGATGCAAGCCATATTTGGTAGATCAAACGTCGGTGTTCATTGGCATCTGACGATTGATCAAATCCATGTGGTTGGTGTGTTGTCGCTTAGTATTATTATCGTTAGCGGTTTATTCATCGGTATGGTCCTTGGGTTGCAGGGGTATACGATTTTGACTGATTACGGTAGTGAGCAAGCGCTTGGACAAATGGTCGCTCTGTCATTGACTCGAGAATTGGGGCCTGTTGTCACAGCACTCCTCTTTGCCGGTCGTGCAGGCTCAGCGCTGACCGCTGAGATTGGGTTGATGAAGGCCACCGAGCAACTTGCCAGTCTTGAGATGATCGGTGTCGACCCGTTGCGACGTGTGGTGGCACCGAGATTTTGGGCAGGTGTGATAAGCCTGCCGATACTGTCTCTCATTTTTGTAAGTGTTGGTTGCTTGGGTGGGGCACTTGTGGGTGTGAGTTGGCTCGGAGTGGATTCCGGATCATTCTGGGCTAACATGCAAGCCTCAGTAGATTTTTCTGAAGATGTGTTCAACGGTATGATCAAGTCGGTGGTGTTCGCCGTTGTCGTAACTTGGATTGCTGTATATCAGGGATATGATTTGGTTCCAACATCAGAAGGAATCGCACGAGCAACAACGAAAACGGTGGTGTATTCCTCGTTGGCCGTGCTTGGATTGGATTTTTTCCTGACGGCAGTGATGTTTGGGGAGGTATAAGTGTATTCGCGTCGTTTAGAATTGAGTGTCGGGACTTTTGTCTTGTTGGGTGCATTTTGCCTTGGCTTTTTGGCGCTTGAGGTCAGCGGTTTGACCCAAACTGGTGACTCTGGATCCTATCGACTCAGCGCGCGATTCGATAACGTGGCTGGCTTAACGACGCGTGCGAAGGTCAGTGCGGCGGGTGTGACTATCGGTCGTGTCGTTGGTATTCGTTACGATGACGCAACGGCTGCGGCAATTGTTGATATGGAAATCAGCCAAGATTTTGCTCAATTTTCAGAAGATACATCGGCCTCAATTTTGACAGCAGGTCTCTTGGGTGAAAAATACATCGGATTGTTAACTGGCGGTGATCCGAGCAACCTCAAAGACGGTGACGTGATTTATGATACGCAGTCGGCGATCGTTCTTGAGGAACTGATCGGTAAATTCTTACTGAATATGAGCAGCGACAAATGAAAACGTGGTTAGTCGGTTGTTTAGTACTTCTTCTTTCAATCACTGCGTTTGGCGATACCGATCCAAAGGCTGTGGTTGAGCCGCTTCACATCGCGCGCGAGACCTTTTATCACGATGTATCGAAGTTTCAAGTGGGTCAGTTGACCGAAGAGGAGCTGGTGACTCGGATTTCTGAACAGTTTGCGCCACTCATCAATGACCGGATGGTTGCTTTACGTGTCATGGGTCGATTCGCGCGTCAGGCAACCGAAGAAGAGCGCGATCGATTCACGGATCGATTGGAAATAAGCCTTGTTGATGCCTATGCGAGGGGGCTTGCGGCATATGGTGGCGAGGAACTTACGCTTCCCGACGAAGGCGTAATCCTAAAGCCGGGTCGGGCGGTGGTCGAGGCGCGATTAGAAAGTCCGGGTCGTGAGGCATTACCGATTCAATTTGCGCTTGGTTACAGAGAAGGAAAAGGTTGGTTGGTCGAGAATGTTGTGATTGCAGGTATCAATCTCGGTTTGACCTTGCGTAACCAGTTTGCAGATCTTGTGAAGTCGACCGGTAGTGTGTCTAGCGCAATCGACGCTTGGTCGTTCCAATCAGCGAGCTCAAACTAACCGTGTTCACTGTTGATGCAAGTGCATATGCAAGGCCGTGGGCTGAACTCAAAACGTTGGGTGTTGATGCAATTCAGCGTGGTGAGACGGCCATAGATGTCAGTGCATGGACAGAGGCCTCTAGCGCACATCTAGCGGTGATGGTGTATTGGTGGAAATCTGCGCGTGCGATGAATCAGTCGTTGACTGTAACTGGTTTGAATCCCACTTTTAAGACGCTGGCCGAACTCGGTGGCGTAATGTGTATTGAGACAGGAGAATCGGATGCTGGCCACTGAAGTGCACGCATTATTGGAATCTAAAAACACCGAATGGACCTTTGCCGTCGAGGGCGAGGGACGTAACTTTCAGATTGAAGCAGTCAGTGCTGATTTTGAATCAATGACCCGGGTCAAGCGGCAGCAGGCTGTTTTGCGTTTAATTACCGATGAAATTGCTGATGGGATCTTGCACGCGATCACTGTAATAGCCCTGACACCCGAAGAAAAAAGTAAGCGCCGGGGACTGGGTATCTAACGATGGATCGTTTGTTAATTCGCGGTGGGCGTCAGCTCAGTGGTGACGTGAAAGTCAGTGGTGCAAAAAATGCGGCATTGCCGATTTTGGCGACAGCATTGATGGTCTCTGGCAAGGTGCGTTTTGAAAATCTACCGCACCTAAATGATGTGACCACGATGTTGCAACTCCTTGGGCGGATGGGAGTTGAGGTTCTACTCGATGATACAGGTTCGGTCGAACTCGATGCATCGCAATTGAATTCAGTTGTCGCCCCCTATGATCTAGTGCGTACGATGCGAGCGAGTATCCTTGTTTTAGGACCACTACTGGCAAGGGCCCATAAAGCTGAAGTCTCTCTGCCAGGCGGCTGTGCTATCGGAGCGCGCCCCGTGAATTTGCATGTAAAAGCTCTCGAACGATTGGGAGTGGAGTTTGAAGTAACCGATGGCTACATCAAAGGCCATGCTGCGGGCGGATTGATTGGCGGAAAAGTGCTGTTCGAAAAAATTACCGTGACAGGAACTGAAAATGTTTTGATGGCTGCAGTACTCGCTCAAGGCGAGACGATTATTGAGAACGCTGCACGTGAGCCTGAAGTCACCGATCTTGCTGATTGCTTGGTTGCACTTGGGGCGAAGATCGAGGGTATTGGAACGGATACCTTATGTATTCAAGGTGTCGCGCGGCTCCACGGCGGGACTCACAGGATCATCCCCGATCGCATCGAAGCTGGGACATTTTTGGTGGCAGCAGCTGCCACCGGTGGATCGTGTACTCTCACAGAGTGTGAGCCAAAGCATATGGATGCAACGCTTCTGAAGCTTGAAGAAGCCGGTGCACAGATCGATCGAACTGATTCGACCATTACTCTGGATATGTGGGGTCGCCGTCCGACATCGGTTGATATCACGACTGTCGAGTATCCTGGCTTTGCAACCGATATGCAGGCGCAGTTCGTTGCTCTGAATTCAGTGGCTCAGGGGTCTGGCAGAGTGACTGAAACCATCTTTGAAAATCGCATGATGCATATTCCTGAAATGCAACGCATGGGTGCTCAGATTGATTTGCATGGAGCGACTGCAAGCACGACAGGCGTCGAACGATTAAAGGGTGCGCCGGTGATGAGTACGGATCTTCGTGCGTCTGCCTCGCTAGTGATCGCGGGCTTGGTTGCAGACGGTGAGACTGTCGTTGATCGGGTGTATCACATCGATCGTGGTTACGAGCGAATTGAAGAGAAGCTTCGACGCTTAGGCGCAGATATTGAGCGAGTCCGGATATGAGTCAGCCACTGACTTTCGCATTAGCAAAAGGCCGCTTGTTGGATGAAACACTCCCTTTGCTGGCCGCATTGGGTATTGAGCCGAGCGAGTCCCTTACGGGGAGTCGAAAGCTGATGTTTGAAACAAATCGTCCCGATGTTCGGTTGCTGGTGCTCCGCGCAAGTGATGTCCCTCCATACGTTGAACGCGGTGGTGCACATCTCGGTATTGCCGGCAAAGACACGTTACTAGAGTACGGGTCTGACATGCTGTGTGAGCCTGTAGATCTGCAACTATCGAAGTGTCGGCTGATGACAGCGATAAAGAAGGGATCTGAACTTCCGGCAACTGGTCGAATCCGGGTTGCCACAAAATACGTGAATGTTGCGCGTCAGTATTTCGCATCGCAAGGTCGTCAAATTGATCCAATTAAGCTTTATGGAGCGATGGAACTGGCTCCGATTGTGGGCCTAGCTGATGTCATTGTTGACGTTGTGGATACCGGAAATACATTGCGAGCGAATGGACTCGAAGCGCGTGATTTGATTGCGTATTCCAGTGCTCGGTTGGTGGTTTCACGGGTTGCAATGAAGACGCGTCACCAACATATCTCTCCTATAATTGAACGACTTAACGAATGGGTAAAAACTCAGTATGCAACTTAAGCCTGTAACGCTAGCAACACGAGATGATAATTTCGATGAGCGCTTAAAAGAGCTCACCGCTTGGGAATCAGTCAGTGATCTGAGTCGTCAGGATCGCGTTGCCGAAATCATTCAAGCAGTGCGGTCAGAAGGTGACGAGGCCCTAGTGCGTTTGACCCGTGAGTTGGATCAAAATCCAGTGAAGGTGGTTTCTGATCTTATTTTAGATGAATCCGACCTTGAGGCCGCTTTTCATGGCCTATCTCCTGATTTGAAAACAGCGTTGAGGACGGCGCGCGATCGGATTTGGACGTTTCATGAAGCTCAAAAAGAATCGAGTTGGCGCCTTCCTAGCCAAGACGATGGAATCATTCTGGGTCAGGAAGTTAGGCCGATGAGTCGAGTAGGACTCTATGTGCCAGGCGGCAAAGCGACCTACCCATCATCTGTTCTGATGAATGCAATCCCTGCAAAAGTTGCGGGGGTTTCAATGGTGCAAATGGTTGTCCCGGCACCAAAAGGCGAGCTCAATCCCGTAGTATTGGCAGCCGCGTATCTGGCGAAAGTTGATCGTGTCGTGACTGTTGGTGGGGCACAAGCCGTTGCAGCACTTGCTTACGGAACGGCGAGTGTTTTACCGGTTGACAAGATCGTTGGGCCTGGTAATGCATGGGTGGCGACTGCAAAACGGCAAGTCTTTGGCAAGGTGGGGATTGATATGATCGCCGGGCCATCTGAAATTCTCGTCTATGTCGAGCCACCCATGGATCCAGACTGGATTGCTATGGATCTCTTCAGTCAGGCTGAGCATGACGAAGACGCACAGCCAATACTTGTCCATTGCGATCCCTCGCTAGCGGCTGCAGTTTTGGCCTCGATGAACCGTTTATTACCAACACTCGAGCGCGCATCGATTATTGAACAGTCAGTCAACAATCGCTGTGTATTTATCGAAGCATCGGATCGATCAGACGCGCTTGCTGTAATTAACCGTGTGGCGCCAGAGCATCTCGAGTTGTGTGTGGATGATCCAGAATCCATGTTGCCTGAGATTTATCATGCCGGCGCAATCTTTATGGGACGTCATACGCCTGAAGCCTTGGGCGATTACTGCGCAGGTCCAAATCATGTATTACCGACCTCAGGGACAGCGCGTTTTGCATCACCTCTCGGTGTTTATGATTTTATTAAGCGCTCATCGATTATCCATTGTACTGCTCATGGATCTAAAACAATCGCCGGTGTCGCGTCGACTTTGGCACATTCGGAACGTCTGACCGCGCACGCACGTTCAGCAGAGTACCGTCGTGACGCGTGATGAAATAATCCAAGAATTAATACCGGAGCGAGTGCGGCGGGTATCTGCGTACCAGATCCCTGATGCCACTGGGATGGTGAAGCTGGATGCGATGGAAAATCCGTATAGATGGCCACAATCGCTCCATGATGAACTCGCCACTCGATTGGCTGGCTGCGCGTTGAACCGGTATCCAGACCCGCATGCAGATTTGATAAGAGCTCCACTCGCGCAATGGATGCAAATCCCAGATACGCTCGACCTATTATTTGGGAACGGTTCGGATGAAATTATCGGCCTATTGATCTCTAACCTCATTGGTACAGGCCGCAGCGTCTGTGCCCCGGATCCTAGTTTTGTGATGTTCCAAGTTATTGCTAATCAGTATTCGGTTCCATTTCGGGCATTACCACTGGATTCTGAGTTCGATATTGACGTCGATGGATGGATGAATGGTCTCATGGAGGCGGATTCTGCGCTGATCTTCGTTCCACAACCGAATAATCCAACTGGAAATTTGTTTTCCAAAGATCGGCTCGCGCAGATTGTGGAGTCAACGCAGGCACTGATTGTGATCGACGAGGCCTATACTGCTTTTACTGATGCTGACTTTTTGGATTGGGCGAATCGCTACCCGAACGTTGTAGTTATGCGGACGTTATCAAAAGTTGGATTGGCAGGAAGTCGTTTTGGTATGTTGATCGGGCATCAAGAATGGATTGTTGAGTTCGATAAAATCAGATTGCCCTACAACATTAATGTAATGTCACAAACCGCTGTGCAGTTCGCTCTCGAGCATGCATCGATACTTGAAGAACAAAGTGGGCTCATTCGACAAGAGCGCACGCGATTGTCGATGCGATTGAGCAAGCGAGGATTTTCTGTATGGCACTCGGAGGCCAATTTTGTGGTGATGGACTGCGGAGTGCATGCTGCTCGAGATCTGTTCGAGGGATTGAAACAGCATCAAGTGCTGGTGAAATGCCTGGATGGATCACATCCGCGATTGACGAACACTCTCCGCTTAACCGTCGGCACTCCCGACGAGTCTGATGCGCTCTTAGCAGCGCTTGATCAGTTAGTTGGTTGTTGAATTCGGACGCTGGCCAACCGTGATGACGCGTTCGATCGTCTGACCTTCACGGAGTAGCTTGATCGGGATTTGCGTGTCTGGCTCAAAATCTGCAACTTGGTTCATGGCGAGTCGCCCGTCTGTGATTTTTTGACCATTCATGTGCGTCAAAATATCTCCCGGTAAAATATTGGCGGTCGCAGCAGGACCCCGACGATATACCCCTGAAATCAGAACACCAGCATCTTTACCGACCCCAAAGGATCTGGCTAAGTCGTCTGTCAATGGTTGCGTCTCAACGCCAATCCAGCCACGAATGACCTGTCCATGATCGATCAGCTCTTGCATAATATCGGTGGCAATGGACGCGGGGATGGCAAATCCGATTCCATTGGATCCACCACTCCGCGTAAATATCGCCGTATTAATGCCAATCAATTCACCACGGACATTGATTAATGCGCCACCAGAATTACCTGGATTGATAGCCGCATCAGTTTGAATAAAGTTCTCGTAATTGGCGACACCAACCTGGTTACGGCCGGTTGCGCTTAGAATTCCCATCGTCACGGTTTGCCCGACGCCAAATGGGTTACCAATTGCGAATACTAAATCTCCGACTCGGCCCGGCGACGTTGTGAGGATTAATTTTGGAAGATTGTTCAGTTCGATCTTCAACACCGCTATGTCAGTATCTGGATCGGTTCCGACCACAGATGCCTGAGAAACTCGACCGTCTTTCAATTCAACAACGATGTCATCTGCACCTGCAATGACGTGATGATTGGTGAGAATGTAACCGTTCCCAGAAACAACAACCCCGGACCCAAGACTCGATTCCATCCGCTTGCGGTGCGGCTCGCTTGGCAAATTAAAGAAATTTCGGAAGAGTGGATCTCGCGCCAGTGGATGGGCGCGAGTTTCAACAATGGTTGTTGTATAGATATTAACGACCGCCGGTGCCGCACGCTCAACGGCGGAAGCATAGCTAGCAGGCCCTTCGGCTGGGATTTGGCTTAAAAGTGCACTGTTATCAAAGATGTTGAGTTCAACACCACCCGTTCGACCAGCGAGTTCAGGGAATTCACGGATCACTAAAAGAGCAATCAAAATACCAGTTATGACAGGCCAGAGAAATCGAGAAATTTGTAGTAGCATAGATAGTCCTGAAAGAGAGACGATATGGCGACTAGTTTACACACACTGATCCAAACGCTCGATGATTGGATGCAAGCGGATTCATTTAACGATTATGCGCCCAACGGTCTGCAAGTTGAGGGCCGCGATCATATTCATAAACTCGCCCTTGGCGTGACCGCATCGGCAGCTGTGATCGAGCAAGCGGTTGCGTGGGGTGCGGATGCTCTACTGGTGCATCACGGATACTTTTGGAAAAATGAGCCGGCCACGTTGACTGGGATCAAAGGTCGTCGGATTCGAGCCTTACTCGAGAATCAAATATCGTTGATTGCGTATCATTTGCCGCTCGATTGCCATCCTGAATTTGGGAATAACAAAACGTTGCTTGATCGACTGGAGTTACCGGGTGGATCTCCGATTGATGGCGAGGGAGGACTTCTGTGGTCAGTCGCGCTTGACGGTCAGTTAACGCTCGATCAATTGGCAGCTCGGATCGCATCCAGATTAAATCGTACACCGATGGTCATTCAGTCTCCGCGGGCAAAAGATCGTCTCGACTGCATAATTGTCTGTACCGGTGGTGCTCAAGATTACATCGCGAAAGCCCAACGCTACGGGGCAGACACCTATTTGTCAGGTGAAATCTCTGAGCGGACAACGCATGAAGCACGTGAGCTTGGAGTGCACTACATTGCAGCCGGCCATCATGCAACAGAACGGTATGGCGTGCAGGCACTGGGTTCTAAAATCAAACATGACATGGGGCTCGAGATCGCTTTTTTCGACGACCATAACCCCGCTTAGCTACTGAAGTTGTCCTCGAGCATCTGCATAGTCGCGCGGCGGGAGAATCGCATCTTGGTCACTGGTTTCCTGCTCTACTTTGACAGGCGTTTGTTCGCCGCGTAATTCCGCGGCAAGTTGTTGCTGTCGGTCAGCAAGTTCAACGAGTGCATCCTTAGTGGCATTGAGATGATTGTCGATATCATCCATCAGACTTTCATGTCTGGCTTCGGCGAGCGTTTTTTCGCGTTCAAGATCCGGTGGTGCAACAATTACGGTTCTTGGCTGGCGTGAAAACCAGCCAATGAGACTACCCGCGACAAACGCGAGAGCAACAACTCCTAAAGTGACGGCATTTAATTCCACGATGTCATCTCCATTTTTGTCTAGTGTACGCAGTTTGCGTTGTTTCGGCGAGTCGTTAGACTTCGCCTTCCTGAGGAGATTCATGAATACGCCTGTTATCCATTGTATCGATGGTCCAGTCGGTCGCATCGAAACAGCATCATTGTTGTGCGATCTGTTACAACCAATGCCAGAGCAAGCACTTTTGATCTTGCATCCACATCCCCTGTATGGCGGAACAATGAGTAACAAGGTTGTGACAACAATTGCTCGTGTCGCCCGGGATGCTGGGTTAGCGACTATTGCTTTTAATTTTCGTGGCGTAGGTCTTAGCGAGGGTGTTTGGGATCATGGCAAAGGTGAATTGATGGATGCCTTTCATGTCGCCTCATTGATGGTTCGTAGTGGTGTCTCGAGATTGTGTTTAGCAGGATTTTCATTCGGTGGATCAATTGCGGCGCGACTTATACAGAAAATTGGAAATGAAGGCCTCAATGTTGAAGTGATCGATCTAATCCAGGTGGCCCCGGCGGTTGAAAACTTTCCAATCGAGCACTCGGTGCTTGCGGATGTTCCAAGAACGGTGATTTACAACGAAGATGACGAGGTCGTCGATCCCCGGGCGATACGTGCTTATGCAATCGGTGTTCACGCAGAACTGATCCAAGCAACGACAGGAGGTCATTTCTTTCATGGCGAACTTACTCGCTTGAAGGAGGTGATTTCATCCCACTATCGCAGGCGGGGCATTCTATGACGAGGGTTCCTGCATCGCATATTTATAATGGACTTGTCGAGGTTGGGCGAATCAGCCCAGATAAGAATCAACGAGCCGCTCTTGCATTACTCGATCAGTTAGCGGTCAAGCTTGGGTTAAAAAAGTACTGGAGTGGCGGTCGGAAAGGTTTATTCCGTCGTCAGTCATGGGATCGACCAGAGCAAGGTTTATACATTTGGGGTGGTGTCGGTCGAGGAAAAACATTCTTGATGGATTTGTTTGTCGATTCTTTGCCTGAAGGCGCTGCAATGCGTTTACATTTCCATCGATTCATGAACGAAGTACATGAGCGGCTGACTGCTTTACAGGGGACGGAGAATCCACTTGAGGTGATTGCTGATGAATTCGCACGTCAAGCGAAGGTGCTTTGCTTGGATGAGTGCTTCGTGTCAGACATCACTGATGCGATGGTACTGGATAAACTCTTTGACGGACTATTCAGGCGTGGAGTATCACTTGTGACGACCAGTAATATTGTACCGGATGACTTATATAAAGATGGTTTGCAACGGGCCCACTTTTTGCCAGCAATTGCTCTGATTCAGAAGCATTGCCAAGTTTACAATTTAGATTCCGGGACCGACTATCGCTTGCGAACGCTTGAACATGCCAAGTTGTACTACACGCCATGCGATGGTCACGCGATTGATGCAATTTGGGAGTCGGTTCTCGCGCTGGCGCCTGAGGCCACGAAGAGTGAAGGTGCCTTTGTTGAGATTAATAGGCGTCAACTGGCTGTGCGTTTCGTGGCTGAGGATGTGGTCTGGTTCGATTTTGACGTTATTTGCGGTGACGGTCGTGCTGCCCCCGACTACATCGAGATTGCGAGGATTTACCATACAGTGGTTATTACTGGTTTGCCGAATCTTGGTATTACTGGCGATGAGTCGACTCGCCG
The DNA here is from genome assembly GCA_902541775.1 of uncultured Litorivicinus sp. GTDB lineage: Bacteria > Pseudomonadota > Gammaproteobacteria > Pseudomonadales > Litorivicinaceae > HIMB30. The sequence continues at coordinate 28,270 of CACBSE010000006.1, forward strand.
ATTTTTGCATCTAGTGGACGAATTTTACGACCGCTCGATTAATTTAATTTTGGGTGCTGACGTCTCGATGGACAGACTTTACGCGTCCGGACGCCTAGCATTCGAGATGGAGCGCTGTTGCTCACGTTTGTTAGAGATGCAATCAGTCGAATATCTCGAGATGCCGCACCGACCGGATTGATAAAAGACTGTTGCGCAAAGTGTCGTCCATCACTATAATCCGCGCCTCGCTAAAATTTGAATTCCGCTGAAGGCAAGAAGATTAACATGAAGACAATTAGTGCTAAAGCAGAAGCCGTACAGCATAACTGGTATGTTATCGATGCCAACGGACAGACACTCGGCCGTCTCGCAACCGAGGTTGCTCGTCGCTTACGCGGTAAGCACAAAACAGAATATACTCCACACGTCGATACAGGTGATTACATCGTCGTAGTGAACGCGGAGAAAGTTCAAGTGACGGGGCGTAAGGCGTCCGACAAGATGTATTACCGTCACACAGGCCACCCGGGCGGCCTGAAAGAAGCTAACTTCACTCAAATGATCGAACGTTCACCCGAGAAAGTGATTGAGCTTGCTGTAAAGGGCATGCTGCCACGCAATCCTTTAGGACGTGCAATGTACCGGAAGCTGAAAGTGTATGCGGGTCAGGAACACCCACATGAAGCACAGCAACCCGAAACTCTGACTTTGTCATAGGATAAGAGATGGCGACTATACAGAATTATGGAACAGGTCGTAGAAAGACTTCCACAGCGCGTGTTTTTTTACGTCCAGGTTCTGGCCAAATCATCATTAACGGCAGGGGACTTGATGACTACTTTGGACGCCAGACATCTCGTATGGTCGTTCGGCAACCGCTAGAATTGGTTGATATGGCCGAGAAATTTGACGTGACTATCACTGTTGAAGGTGGCGGTGCATCGGGTCAAGCGGGCGCGATCCGTCATGGAATCACGCGTGCTTTAGTCGAATATGATGAGAATCTTAAAGGCGACCTCCGCCATGCCGGTTACGTGACTCGCGATGCGCGTGAGGTTGAGCGAAAGAAGGTCGGTCTTCGTAAAGCTCGGAAGCGCCCGCAGTTCTCGAAGCGTTAAACTACTGCAGCATTTCAAAACCTACTTGAACGAGTTTTGAACCAATAAAGTTTAAGATCGAAAAGCTATAAGGCGCTTGCCTCGGCACGGCGTTATCTCTACTATTATCGGGTAATTAATTTCCCAAAAATAATCTAAAGGATGGATTATGTCTGATGCAGTTCTACGAGATTTACGGCATTCTGCGGATGTTGCACGCCGTAAGTTTTTGGTTGGTGCCACCACTACGCTTGGTGCCGTCGGAGCCGTTGGTATAGCGACTCCTTTTGTTTCTTCTTGGAATCCGAGCGCAAAAGCAAAAGCGGCTGGGGCTCCAGTGAAAGTTGATATTTCAAAAATTCTGCCGGGTGAACAAATCCGGGCGGAATGGCGTGGCAAGCCCGTATTTGTGTTGCGTCGGACGCCTGAGATGCTGGAAGCAATAAAAGCGACCAACGGTGTGGTAGCGGACCCAAACAGTGAACAACCACAGCAACCAGCATATGCCGCCAATGAAGCACGTGCAATCAATGCTGAAATCGCCGTGTTAGTTGGGATCTGCACACATCTGGGTTGTTCTCCACAGTTTCGCCCTGAGGTTGGGGCTCCAGATCTGGGTGATGATTGGCGGGGTGGTTATTTTTGTCCATGCCACGGCTCAAAATTTGACTTAGCCGGACGCGTGTACAAAGCGGTCCCTGCGCCGACGAACTTGCTGGTACCGCCACACTCTTACGAGAGCGACAACGTGCTTATCATTGGTATTGATGAGGAGACTGCGTAATGGGTTTACGGAAAACTGAGGCGACTGGGTTGGTCGGTTGGGTCGACCAGCGCCTATCTATTGTGGATGCTTGGAATACACATGTCGCGCAGTATTATGCACCTAAAAACTTTAACGTCTGGTATTTCTTCGGCTCACTCGCACTCTTGGTGTTAGGGAACCAAATCCTCACAGGTATTTGGCTGACCATGAGCTATGAGCCGAGCGCTGAGGGTGCATTTGCCTCTGTCGAATACATTATGAGGGATGTGGAGATGGGATGGTTAATTCGCTACATGCACTCAACAGGGGCATCTGCCTTCTTCGTTGTTGTCTACTTACACATGCTCCGTGGGATTATGTATGGCTCGTATCAGAAGCCACGTGAGCTGATCTGGATCTTTGGCATGTCGATCTACTTGCTGTTGATGGCTGAAGCGTTCATGGGTTATCTGCTGCCTTGGGGGCAAATGTCATACTGGGGTGCACAGGTGATTGTGTCTTTGTTCTCCGCGATTCCTGTGATCGGGGCAGATTTGGCCCAGTGGATACGTGGTGACTATCTCATTAGTGGAATCACGCTGAACCGATTCTTTGCGTTGCATGTGATTGCGCTACCGCTCGTCATTGCTGGCCTTGTGGTACTTCACATTTTGGCGTTGCATGAAGTCGGCTCTAACAACCCAGACGGCATTGACATCAAAGACAACAAAGATGCGAATGGTAAGCCACTCGATGGAATCGCCTTTCACCCATATTACACGGTTAAAGATGTCGCTGGCGTTGCGGTATTCCTATTTGTGTTCTCAGTAGTGATTTTCTTTTTCCCCGAGATGGGCGGGTACTTCATTGAGTACGCAAATTTTGAACCAGCGAACCCTTTGAAGACGCCAGAGCACATCGCACCTGTTTGGTATTTTACTCCGTTTTACGCGATGCTTCGAGCGATTACGTTCCCAATGTTTGGTCTTGATGCCAAATTCTGGGGTGTCGTCGTTATGGGTGCTGCGATTGCGATTTTGTTTGTCCTGCCATGGCTTGATCGAAGCGCGGTCCGTTCAATTCGCTACAAAGGCAATTTATCGAAGATCATGTTGATGTTGTTTGCAATCGCCTTCGTGATGTTGGGTATTCTAGGGGCCTTGCCATCGACACCAATGCGAACAGCGTTAGCTCAGTTAGGTACTGCGATCTACTTTCTATTCTTCCTTGCGATGCCTTGGTATACCCGATGGGAATCGACGAAGCCTGTTCCAGAAAGGGTAACGCAATGAAATTAGTATGGACTCTGATTTTTTCATTGGTCTGTTCAGTGGCTTTTGCTGCCGGTGGACCTGGTTACCCACTTGAAACGATTGAGCCTGATTATGACGATAAGGCATCGCTCCAACGAGGCCTCGCTACCTATGCTCATTACTGTATGGGTTGTCATTCGTTGAGCTATCAGCGATACGAACGAACTGCCTCTGATCTCGGCATCAACACGGATGTGATGGTGCAAACGATTGTGCCATCTGATAAGAAGATTGGTGATTTAGGGACGATTGCCATGCCACCTAAAGGAGCTGCTGAGTGGTTCGGCGCACCGCCCCCTGATTTGACACTAGTCGCTCGGAAGCGTTCACCAGACTGGATCTACACTTACCTAAAGACGTTCTACATCGATCCATCGCGTCCACTAGGCGTCAACAACAAAGTATTCCCGAAAGTTGGGATGCCGCATGTGCTGGAGCCACTGCAAGGGGTCCAACGGACTGTCTGTAAAGAGGTGTCAATTCGTATGAATGGAACGGTTCAAACGGATTCAATTTCGGGACAGCCACTTACTGAAAATAAGTGCGGAATTCTTGAAGTTGTTGATGGCTCTGGACAGTTGACACCAGCTGAATACGATCAGTTGATCTACGATCTGGTAAACTTCCTAGAATATGTCGGAGAGCCTTCGAAAGCGAAAGCCCACGACATGGGTATATACGTGTTGTTGTTTATCATGATTTTCTTTGTATTTGCTTATTTGCTGAAGCGTGAATACTGGAAAGACGTGCATTAAGCATAACCAAGCCTAAGTTCGACGAATAGCCGGCTCACGCCGGCTGTTTTGTCTGTTTACGGAGATTGAAATATTTATGTCGCTCGTGACGAAACGCTCAACCATGACCTTTTTCTCGGATCCGACGGATCACATGTCCCATCGTGTACGGATCGTACTGGCGGAAAAGGGAGTAACTGTCGATATCGTTGATTGCGATGCGGATGACATTCCAGAGGAAGTATCGGAGATTAATCCGTATAACAATCTCCCAACATTGCTTGATCGTGATTTGGTGTTGTACGAGCCCAACATCATGATGGAGTATCTCGATGAACGCTTTCCGCATCCACCATTATTGCCGGTGTACCCAGTGGCGCGCGCAAATGCGCGGATGTTTTTGCACCGGATTGAGAAAGAGTGGACGCCATTGATCCGGACGATCGAGGCTGCCAAGCGGAACAACAAGCGCTCACCATCAGCGACTAAAGAACTGAAGGAGCAGTTGGTCGCTGTCGCTCCGATCTTCGAGGAAATGCCGTATTTTATGAGTGAAGAGTTTTCACTAGTCGACTGTACCGTTGCTCCGATTTTATGGCGTCTACCACATTTGGGTGTGGAATTACCTCCAAAGCAAACGCGTGGACTGCAGGATTATCAATATCGTATGTTCAACCGGGATGCGTTCCAGGCGAGTCTGTCTGAGCCCGAACGGGAAATGCCACGTTCTTAAGTTATGGCCCTCGGTTCTTCGCGCCCCTATTTGATCCGTGCTCTCTATGATTGGATAGTCAACGGGGATGAGGATCCTTACGTGGTGGTTGATTGCTTCTACCCAGGTGTTGAAGTGCCCGAATCGCATGTGAAGGATGGCCAAATTGTCCTTAATCTTGCGCCGAGGGCTTTGAATGCCTGGAACGCGTCAGACTTCGGATTGACGTTCCAGACAAGGTTTAGTGGGGTCCCAACGGACTTGGTTTTACCTTACGGTGCAATCACCGCGATTTATGGGAAGGAATCAGGTCTTGGCATGGGGTTCGGTCAGGAGCCAGGTGGTGTACCTGAATTACCGCACACCAATGTTCCTTCGCCAACCTTTGAACCCGCTCAGGATGAAGTTCCTGTGGAATCTGATCCACCCAAGCGCGAGCGGCCAGCATTGCGAATCGTGAAATCGGACGATTAATCGATATATTCGAATACGCGTACGATCCGTTTCACCCCTCGCACCGAACTCACGACATTCTCGAGTGCAGCAGCTTCGGTTCTCGACACGAAACCCATTACATAGACCACACTGTTTTCAGTAGTGATCAAGGTTCGCTGATATACGTTGCGTCCCAAGTCTTTGAGAACGAGTGCTTTGACCTGTGTTGAAATGGTGAGGTCATTGATTTCGGAGATGATTGTGGCTTTTCCTGCGATTTCGAGCTGATTAATCACACGGACTACACCGCGATGTTGTGAAGTCACTTTTTCAGCGATCTGTCGTGCATCCTCAGACGGCACCTGTCCCGCAATTAGCACCACCCCGTTGTAGACTTTGACGTTGATGTTGCTGAGTTTTAGCTCAGGTGACGCCTTTTTAAGATTCACGGCAATCGTTACTTCAGCTGTTTCATCATCAATAAATTGCCCAGCTGTCCGGCTGCCTCGGCTATCCGAAATCGGCTCTGTTATGGTTGACTCGATGACCGCCGCACAGCCCGTTAAAAGGCCAAGCGTGAGAATTGCCAGGATCGGAGGTAAACGCATCATCAACTCCTTGAGTTAGCCAAATATTTGTAGATCAATCAATTCGCTTAGGCAATGCACGAGCATCAAATGCTGTTCGCGAACTGTAGTCGGATGGTCAGAGTTTACCCGAATCTCGGTGTCTCCGTAATTGAGTAATGGTGCAATTTCGCCACCGCCACCGCCAGTTAAGGCAATCACTGGTAATTCCAGCTCGTGGGCCGCAATCACCGACTGAACCAGACTTGAGCGTGTACCGGTGGCTGACACGATCAGCATGCTGTCACCAGATTTTCCGAGCGCTTTTACTTGCCGTGAATACTTTTCTGAACGGGATTCATCAGTCAGTGAGCTCATTGTGATCGCATCCGCATTTAAGGCAATTGCTGGAAGCCCAGGTCGATCTCGCTCAAACCGATGCATCAGATGTGTTGAAAAGATTTGACCGATCGCAGCAGATGAGCCAGACCCGATGACCAGGATTTTTCCATCATTCAAAATACAATTGGTGAGTTGTGTGGCTGCAGTCAGCAACCGTGGCGTAAGTTCGAAACTTTGCTGTAATGCGTCAGTCGCCTTGGCGATTCGCATCGCAATCCGTTCTTCTAGAATCTCGTCAGTTTGCATGAAGCAACTCCGAGTCCAGCAGTGAGGGCGCAGGCTCCCAGTCGGTCGCAATGACTTGCTTGTTGTCGGTTATCCGAATCGTTGATAGTTGACGATAGATCATGGAATCAGGACCCAGCGTCAGATATCCGGTTTGTCCTCGGATGGAGGTTGAGCCACCGAACCCTAGTTGTATGGCCATGCGGACTGCATCAATGCCAATACCAACGAGCGAGCCGAAGACGCCTTGGGCATTTGTCCGATCCGCCAACATTTGTTTTTCTTCTGTTCCGAGGTCCCACGGAGTGACCATTAATTGGCTATTGCGGAGATCTTCAGCGATCTCGTTGATATCAGGTCGATAGGCACCGATGAGGTACACCGGGGTATCATCCAGATAATAGAAATCGAGGAGGGGGCGAATTTGTTGTGCTCTTTTTGGATCTGTATGGACAACCACCGCAGTCATGTCTTGTCGAATTCTGGTGGTATGTTCGAGGCGTAAACCCAAGGTGTTTGACAATTGTCGGCGCCTGTTGTTGCTGTCATTGACTCCAAACGCCGCAATGATTGCTGTTTCAGGATTTTTACTATCGAGAGCGAATTGACCACCAGACGAGCCACCAACCGCTGTGAGTTGGCTCTGAATGGCATTTGCTGCACGCTCGCCGAGAGAGGAATCGGTATGAAATACCAGAACACGCGGCTGATCCACGTCACGCGCGACATGATTGATGGTCGATTGGGCATCATCCTCGATAGCGAGGCTGAGACTGTAAACTGGAGTCGATAGATCTACTGCATCTGTTTTGACACGATTCAGTGCGAGAACAGGCACGCGCGGCTTTGACTCAAGTAATCCGACCACCTTGTCTTTTCGCAGCGGGCCGATGATGAATTCTGTATCTGTGGATTGTCCAATCGCAATTAAGTCTGTGCTTGACAGCTTTTCTGTGTCTAGGATTCGCAGTGCAACGCTGAAGTCAGTTTGCTGTCGTTGGTATTCATAGAGCATTCCATCACGGATCGCACGCCCAGCGTTCGCAAGATCCCCGGACAGAGGGAGTAATACGGTGACATTGAAGTCCTTGGGTGGATTGACGATGGTGAGGAAACTGTACTCAGGAAGTTCCGCGCGAAGTAGTGGGTGAGTACGGTACTTCCGAAGCCATTGCCATATCGCGTCTTCGGACGGAGCCATTCGCAAGGATAATGCGTGGGCCAGCCCTGCCAATGGATCGGTCCCGGCACTCAAATCCTGTCGTAAACGCTCGGGTAGATCGGCCAGCGCTTCAAGGATGTTGCGTGCAGCCTTACTGAGAGTTTGATCGTCGAGATATCGCAAACGCTCCCCATCGAAACGAAGTGCGGCAATCGACATATCAAGTTGTCGATATGCCTCTCCTTTCAACCGAAGGACTTCAGCTCGTTGAGCACTGGAGAGTGATTTTGGATTGATCGCATTGATCGCCAGTATCGCCAGTTCAGGCTCTTTGACTGCTAACTTATCGGCTGCTGTCCTCACCGAATCATCGATGGTTAGCTGGTTCTCATTAGGCTGCCTGGTGATAATGACTTCACGCTCTGATTCTGGTTGGCGAAGGTCAGTTGAGGTCGCTGGTTGCGCTGCGCTTGCTGGTGTTTCATCGATCGGCTTGATCGAGGGTATGATAGTTAGTGCAATTGCTCCTGAAGATCCTATTTCGTTCGGTTCAATCGTCGTTGACGGATTGACTGAGATCGCTCTCTCTTCTTGGAGCGCTGGTGAATCCTGGCGCCTTGGTTGGGCGCTGTCGCGAACTGCTGGCGATATCTCGGTTCGCGCAATCTCACGAGAACCACGGTTCCAATCGATTTGCTTTGGCAATACATCGATCTGCGGTTTTTCGTTGGGTTCAATAGGTGGTGCAGGCGCCTTTGTCGTCTGCTCTGCGCGAGGAAACTCTATCACAGGGGGCTTTACCTGTTGTTGACATCCGGCGATGAATACCAGACCGACTAAAGCGCTTGTTCTTATCGTAGGTTTTCGTGCAGGCTTAACGCGTAACAACAAATGGATCCCCATAGTGTCGCAAAATAATCAGGCTACCACTTTACCATCAGCGCTTTATGTTGTCGCAATGCCGATTGGCGAATGGACTGATCTTTCCTCGAGAGCAATTAATGTCTTGGATCGTGTAAATGTGATTTTAGCGGAAGATACTCGAGTAAGCGGCCAGATTTTAAAATTTGTCAATGTATCGACTCGGATGGTGTCGCTAAATGCCCATTCCGAAGCGGGGAAAGCGGATCGAGTTATCGAGTCGCTCGAGTTAGGGCAATCGTTAGCCCTTATTTCAGATGCTGGGACCCCTGGGATAAGTGATCCGGGACGGTTGCTTATTGAAAAGGTCGTTGAAAAAGGATTCCAGGTGATTCCGGTGCCGGGTCCCTCTGCGTTGACAGCCGCACTGTCAGTGAGTGGTCTCCCAGCCGCGCCTTCCCATTTTTTTGGCTTTTTATCAACCAAATCGAGTGCGCGTGAGCAAGAGCTTGAACGCGCTCTGTCTTACGATGGGACATTGATTTTTTATGAGGCTCCGCATCGTATCGTAGACTTTGCAGAACGACTGGACCGGACAGCGTGTGGGCGAAAAGTTGTGTTTGCTCGAGAGCTCACAAAAATCCATGAACAACTGATTCGTGTCGTCGCAGGACAGTGTGCAGACTGGTTTGCAGATAATTCCGATCGGATCCGAGGAGAATTTGTTGTTCTGGTGGGGCCTGGGAGTGCTGATCGAACACAATCGAGTGTTGATGCGACTCGGATTCTTCGTGTACTTGCTCGTGAATTACCACCATCAAAAGCAGCTGCATTGGCATCTGAGTTCACTGGAGTGCCGAAGCGAATCTTATATCGCCAATTGACTGGCGAGACCGAAGCATAGACACTGCGCGCGAGTTAGCCAGGCAATCGCTGCTGTTTTACAGGAGAGGAAAGTCCGGGCTCCTCGAGGCAAGGTGCCAGGTAACTCCTGGGGGGCGTGAGCCTACGGAAAGTGCAGCAGAGAGCAGACCGCCGACACAGTCGGTAAGGGTGAAAGGGTGCGGTAAGAGCGCACCGCATCAGTGGTAACACGTGATGGCAAGGTAAACCCCACCTGGAGCAAGACCAAATAGGAATCCGTTCTGCGTGCCTCGCGTTGGATTCGGGTAGGTTGCTTGAGCATAGCGGTGACGCTATGCCTAGATGAATGATTGTCCACGACAGAACCCGGCTTATCGGCTAACTCAAATTTCTCCGCTTTGCCCCACAAATCAGAGCACTGAATTCTTGTGCTTTTTTTAGCCGCTGATCAAATTAATTTTCTTATATTTTTTAATATTTTAACTCTTTCTTTGAATACCAATTTTCAATGTCTCGGTAAAATGTGCACAGATGATTTGACTGTTTCTGGGTGGGTAAATAGAGTTTTAATGTGGGAAAAAGTGGTGAGTTGTGGGTAATTGACGTGTTCTGACCCGGAATTGACCAGGGAGAAGGCAGTGTTTCGCGGGATTAACCCGATCAATCTCGATGCGAAAGGGCGCGTGGCGTTACCGGCTAAATACCGGGATAGTGTGGCCAATCGTTGTGATGGCCATATGGTTCTAACGGTACATCCATTTGATCGCTGTCTTTTATTGTACCCGCTAGCCGACTGGGAAGTGATTGAGTCCCAGGTCAATGCGCTCCCGAATTCAACCAGTCGTCAGGCGCGGCGTCTTCAGCACCTGATGGTGGGCTATGCCACCGAACTCGATCTTGATGCAGCCAATCGTCTTCTCCTCCCCGCGATGCATCGAGACCACGCAGAACTCGATAAACGATTGATTCTGGTCGGTCAGGGTCAGAAGTTCGAAATCTGGAGTGAGGCGCGCTGGACTTCGATTACAGAGACATACCTCAACGAGACGGTTGATGATGATGCCTCTGTCGAACTGATCAATTTGTCTTTGTAAGGGAGGTTGCGATGAGTCACATACCAGTGCTACTTCACGAAGCGCTGTCTGCCCTCTGTATTCAGCATGACGGGTTGTATCTCGATTGCACATTCGGCCGAGGTGGTCACTCACGCGCTATTTTGGCTGAGCTGGGCGCCAGTGGTCGATTGATCGGGCTTGATCGGGATCCCTCCGCAGTCGCTGTCGCTCGCAACCTTGCTCATGAGGATTCACGATTTGAAATTGCGCATACGGCCTTCTCGGAACTTGAGCCGGCGCTTGACTCTCTCGCAGTCAATCGAGTCCATGGGATTTTGATGGATCTTGGTGTGTCATCTCCACAGCTTGATGAGCCCGAGCGTGGTTTTAGCTTCCAAGCGGATGGCCCCCTGGATATGCGTATGGATCCAACAGCAGGCGAATCAGCAGCCGACTGGATTGCGCGCGCTGATGCCGATGAGATCGCACATGTTCTTTGGGTATTTGGTGAGGAGCGATTTTCGCGAAGAATTGCGAAAGCAATCGTCGAAGCACGGGAACTTGTTCCGATTGCAACGACCACTCAGCTCAGTCAAATTGTGACTAACGCTCAACCAAAAAAAGTCCAGAATAAACATCCTGCAACCCGGTCGTTTCAGGGGATTCGCTTATACGTCAACCGTGAGTTAGCTGAGATCGAGCAAGGCCTTGAAGCGGCGATGAATCGTCTTGAGGCGGGTGGGCGATTGGCCGTGATTTCTTTCCATTCGCTGGAAGACCGTTTGGTGAAGCAGGCTTTACGTGACGCGTCGCGTCCACCAAAGGGCGATCCTCGGATGCCTCTGCCTGACAGTATTACACAACCGAAATTGAAGCTGGTCGGCAAAGCGATTAAAGCGGGGCCTGAGGAACTTCGCCTCAATCCGCGAGCACGAAGCGCGGTGCTTCGAGTCGCTGAACGGACGGAGGCAGCCTGATGCAATGGTTTCATCGGTCAGATATTTGGCTGTCGATCTTACTGGCGATAAGCGTCCTCGTGACCTCAATTTATGTTATCGAAACAGCATACCAAACGCGTCAGATGTACTCGGCATTACAAGAGCTCCGTGCTGAACGCAATCGCCTCACGATTGAGTGGGGGCGATTGATGCTGGAGCGCGGTGCGGTGTCGGCTGACATGCGCATCGATTCAATGGCCCGCGATCATTTATTGCTCAACTCGCCAGCTCGCGACAATGTCATGATTTTGGAACGTCCATAATGAGCACGCAAATTCGTCAGGCGTCAAGTCGCTGGAGACTTTGGTTTGTCGGAACCATTCTTGGGCTTATAGTGACGACAGTCTGTGGCCGTCTTGTCTGGCTGCATGTCTTTGAAACACAACATCTGCGCGATATCAGTGATGAGATCACGATTCGCTATCAAAAAATTCCAGCATATCGTGGTATGATTACCGATCGATTTGCGCAGCCTTTGGCAATCTCGACACCAGTCGCTGCAATCGCTGTAAGACCGAAAAAACTGGCGGACTCTGCGTGGCCTGAAACACTCGCGCCATTCCTGCATACAGACCCTGAAAAGCTGCGTGATCGGGTAGCTCGAAGTTCCTCTCCTTTTCTGTATTTGTCTCGCTATGTGACACCGGAGCGCGCAAGTCAGATCGAAGACCTTAAGCTTGAGGGTGTAGAAGTAGTTCGACAGTTTCGTCGATTTTATCCTGCCGGCGAGGTTGCATCTCACCTCGTTGGATTCACCAATATTGAGGATCAAGGTCAAGAAGGCCTTGAGCTCTCATACAACAACTGGCTATCGGGTCAGGATGGTCTTCGTCATGTGCTCAGAAACCGTCGTGCAAACGTTGTTCGATACGTTAGCGCGGGTCAGGAGGTTCAGCAAGGCCGCGATCTTCGACTGTCAATCGACTTACGTCTTCAGTATCTGACTTACCGTGCACTCAAGGAGGCCGTTGCGCGAGCGAGAGCTGCTGGTGGTAGTGCGGTTCTGGTGGATGCTTGGAACGGTGAAGTGCTGGCTTTGGCGGCACAACCCGCATTCAATCCAAATGATATGTCGACTCGAACCCCGGAGCGAATACGTAATCGTCCGGTGACTGATTTGATGGAGCCAGGCTCGCCAATTAAGCCGTTTACAGTTGCTACTGCGCTCGATCTGGGTCTTGTTAAACCAGAGACATTGATCGAAACATCGCCGGGTCGGATGCGAGTGCAGGGTCATATGATCAGCGATATCAAAAATTACGGTGAAATTGATGTCAATACAGTGATTGCTAAGTCATCCAATGTGGGTACCACAAAAATTGCAATGATGATGGAACCCTCTACGTTGAGAGATCGTCTTGCATTGTTGGGACTTGGGCAATCAACTGCAACGGGATTTCCTGGTGAGGAAGAGGGGTTCCTGCCAAGCTATGCGACCTGGCGAGACCTTGATCATGCAGCACTGTCATACGGGTATAACTTGAACATTACAACAATCCAGTTGGCTCAAGCCTACAGTGTGTTTGCCAATGGCGGTATTTTGCAGCCATTAACCTTATTAGCTAAGGGGGTGCCACCGAAGTCTACTCGGATCTTTGAAGAAGAGACGGTGAGGCAGGTCCTACCGATGCTGCAAGCGGTGACCGAGGAGGGTGGTACAGCACGACGAGCTCAGATTCCGATGTATCACGTTGGCGGAAAAACCGGAACAACGATGAAATACGCCAATGGGTCCTATGGAAGCCGACAGTACATTTCCAGTTTCGTAGGTCTAGCACCAATGGCCGACCCTCGGTTTGTTATGGCGATCTCCGTCGACGATCCAAGATCGCAACAATACTACGGTGGGCAGGTGGCAGCCCCTGTGTTCGCTGATGTCATGGATGATGTGATGCGAATTTATGACATTCCACCCGACAAACTCGATCCGTCGATGTTTGCAGGGAGGGATCACTGATGCGTTTAGATCGCTTACTCGCAGAGATCGGTCTTGATGATGATCGAGCATCAGGTGTTGATGTGGCAGGGCTCACTCTTGACTCACGCCAAGTTGTCGATGGAACACTGTTTGCCGCGATTCAGGGCTCGGCTGGGCATGGGATGGATTATATTGAGTCCGCAATCACATCTGGCGCATCGGCAGTGATCTATGATGGTTGGGATGGACCAGTTCCCAACATGATCCCAGCTTTGCACATACCTGGATTGAGGCATCAGATTGGACGCATCGCGCATGTATTTTATGGAAACCCTTGCTCAGGGATGCACGTTGTCGGAGTGACGGGCACCAACGGAAAAACGACCACCGTTCACTTCATAGCGCAACTGGCGGATCAACTTGGTCTGAAGGTGGCGCGAATTGGAACGCTGGGTGTCTCGGTTGGCGCGGAAAAGATCAGTGAGTCAGAGCGAACGACGCCAGATGCGATCACGCTCGCTTCGATATTTGCTGAACTTCGTGACAAAGGCGTTAAGTTCGTTGCGATGGAAGTATCATCGCACGCACTGGATCAGGGGCGTGTGGATGGTATTCCCTTTACTGTTGGTGTGATGACTAACCTCACGCGCGATCACTTGGATTATCACCAAACAATGGGGGCCTACGGTGAGGCGAAGGCGCGTTTCTTTAGAGATTTCGATTTACAGGCAGCTGTCTTCAACGTTGATGACGCCTTCTGTCGCACAATGTCAGAACACGCCCTACCCGCAACTATCATCACATATGGATACGGTGCAGCGCATATCGATATACAGGCGATCCAGCCCATTGCTCATGGATCAAGAATCCACGTATCGATCAATGGGGTTGGTTATGAACTGAAGACGAATTTGCTGGGTGCCTTTAATGCATCGAACATGATGGCTGCGATTGCTACGATCAGCGCATTATTCCCTGAAGATATCGAGCAAGTACCGGCAACTATTTCGACATTACAGTCAGCTCCTGGGCGAATGGAGTGGTTTAGCGCGCCAAACTTTGCCACCGTTGTAATCGACTACGCGCATACACCTGACGCCCTTGAGAATGCCATTAAGACTTGCCAGACCCATTGTGACGGCGAGGTCTGGTCAGTGTTTGGTTGTGGGGGCGATCGGGATGTCGGGAAGCGACCATTGATGGGTCGTGTGGCATCAGAATGGTCAGATCATGTTGTTTTGACTTCGGATAATCCTCGCTCTGAGTCACCTCAAAAGATTGTCGACGAGATTCGATCAGGCATGACAAAAGCGCCGGTTTTAGAAGAGCTAGATCGAGCGCAAGCAATTCGATTTGTAATTGAAAATGCGGCTACCGACGATTGGGTATTGCTTGCCGGTAAAGGTCATGAGAATACCCAGACCATCGGCCAAACGACAGCGGTCTACTCCGATCGGGCTGAGGTCGCGCGATTAATCGGTTTGGCGAACTCAGAGGTCCAGCATGCTTCCTAGTGCATTAAGTGATATCGCGTCTATTGTCGGTGGAACCTTTAAGGGGAATCCGATGATCTCTGGATTGGCAATCGATAGCCGAAAGGTGACTGAAGGGGATTTATTTGTTGCTTTAGTGGCCGAGCGTGACGGCCATGATTTCATCGATAATGCGGCGGAAGGTGGCGCGTCTGCTGCACTCGTATCAAAGCCAACAACAACACTACCATCCATTTTCGTCAAAGATACGGAGTGCGCGATGAGTGATATCGCACGCGCAATCCGTGATTCATTTGTGGGTGAAGTATTCGCCCTAACCGGAAGCCAAGGGAAGACCAGTACACGTGGATTTTTGGCGTCAATGCTCGCTGAAATGGCCAGAGCATCAAGCTCGGAATCGATACTCGTGACTCAAGGGAATTTGAATAATCATTTAGGTGTACCACTGACGATGGCACGTCTTCGTCCTCACCACCGCTACGCCTTATTTGAACTTGGGGCATCCGCGATCGGCGAGATTGATCATCTGGCATCGATTGTTCGGCCCCAAATCTCAGCGCTTCTGAATTCGCGAGCTGCTCACCTCGAGGGTTTTGGATCGCTCGACGGTGTGATTCGAGGTAAAGGTGAAATCATTGATCACACTGCAATCGACGGAACAATTATCCTTAATAGCGACGAGCCTGCATTCGAGGAATGGGTTAAGAGAGCTGGTTCCCGTCAAATCATCAGTGTCGGACGAACGAATGCGGATCTGATTTGGTCTCAAGTTTCTGATCAAGGAGTCCGAATGGTTTATGCCGATCGGGAGATCAATGCGTCATTACCGACACTTGGTCTCCACTTGATGGAAAACGCAGCGCTTGCATCGGCAATGGCCATCGCTGCCGGTGCAACTGATCAAGCGATCATTCAAGGCCTTGAAGCAGCATCGATTGAGCCGGGTCGCATGACGCCGATTCAAATGGGAAAAACCCTATTGATCGACGATACCTACAACGCGAGTCCACAAGCTGTGAGGGCTGCAATTGACTGGCTGGCGACTCGTTCTGGGATTCGTATTTTGACCATGGGTGGTTTGAGTGAGCTGGGCGATTTAGCCGAACAGGAAATGCATGCGCTTGGTGTTTATGCCAAATCAAAAGGGATCGATCGACTTATTGCAACGGGAACTGCTAATCCAATTGCTGAGGGCTATGGCGAGAACGCACAGTACCTCCCAACGCACGAAGAGGTCAGTGCGTCGTTAATTGAAAGCGCTCGAGACGCAGATGTGATTCTGGTTAAGGGATCAAGATCCGCGCATATGGACCGTGTGATTGACACACTCAAACTGCGACGGGGAGGGCAGTAGCTGTGTTGCTCTGGTTAGCTAATTTTCTTAGCACATTTGAGCCAGGTTTTGCTGTTTTCCAGTATTTAACCCTTCGTTCAATTTTAGGTGTTTTGACGGCATTGATCACCGCGTTATTTGTCGGTCCCTGGGTAATCCGCTCACTAGAAATCCGGCAAATTGGCCAGTCGGTTCGACGTGATGGACCTGAAACACATTTCTCGAAACAGGGGACTCCCACCATGGGGGGAGTATTAATTCTCGTTTGTATCACCGCCTCAACGCTTCTATGGGGTGATTTAACCAACATGTATGTGTGGATTGCTCTTCTTGTCATGCTGGGATTCGGCGTCATCGGTTGGGTTGATGATTGGAAAAAAGTTGTTTTAGGGAACTCAGAGGGGCTCTCAGCTAAATCGAAATATCTCGGGCAGTCAATTGTGGGGTTATTGGCAGCCATCGCTCTTTATCAAATCGCAAAAACCCCGGCTGAGACCACACTTCTTGTACCTTTTTTCAAAGATTTTCTGATCCCTCTTGGCTTCGGTTACATACTCCTCACTTATTTTGTGATTGTGGGAACCTCCAACGCTGTCAATCTCACAGACGGTCTGGATGGTTTGGCGATTCTACCGACTGTATTGGTTGCTGGAGCCCTCGGTGTTTTCGCTTATCTGACCGGTAATGCGATTTTTTCTCAGTATCTCTTCATCCCATTTATCCCCGGTACCGGAGAGCTGGTTGTCTTCCTTGGCGCGATGGTTGGCGCCGGGTTAGGATTTCTCTGGTTCAACACCTATCCCGCTCAAGTGTTCATGGGTGATGTGGGGGCATTGTCACTTGGCGCAGCACTTGGTGTCGTCGCAGTGATGGTCCGTCAAGAGCTGGTGCTCTTTATTATGGGCGGAATTTTCGTACTCGAGACGGTGTCGGTGATGCTGCAGGTTGCAAGTTTCCGACTCACCGGGAAACGCCTTTTCCGAATGGCTCCAATTCACCATCATTTTGAATTAAAGGGATGGCCCGAACCTCGTGTGATTGTGCGGTTCTGGATTATTTCCGTGATGTTGGTTCTGGTGGGTCTTGCCACCTTGAAATTGAGGTAATCAATGTCTTTGATCGCGAGCAGCAAACGCCTCATTATCGGTGCCGGACCGACTGGACAGGCTGTTGCGCGGCATTTTCAAGAGTTAGGAATTCATTTTGAGGTTGCCGATACTCGGCAATCCGATGCGTTGAAACAAGAATTCAATGCACAGTTTCCTGATGTTGCAACTTATTTTGGACCACTAAAGACTGATTACTTGGATCGGTTCGAAGAGATTGTTGTGAGTCCGGGTGTTCCGCCAACGACCGACGGCTTGGATCAAACTTCCGCGCACTTGATCAGTGATATTCAGATATTCAGACGCGCTTGGCCTGAGAATCAACCGCTCATCGCAATCACCGGTTCAAACGCCAAGTCGACAGTCACTTCATTGGTTGCGGAAATCATAAAGGCTGACGGAAGACATGTTTTAGTCGGCGGCAATCTTGGCCCACAAGCACTCGACTTATTGGCAAAGCGCACAGATCAGTCAGTTGCTGTACTTGAGCTATCGAGCTTCCAACTTGAACGCACGCGCCGCCTGAGAGCGACGGTTGCCACTTGTCTGAATATGTCTGCTGATCATTTGGATTGGCATGGTTCAATGATTGCTTACCATCAAGCAAAACATCGAATTTTCGAAGGTGTTGGTGCCATTGTCGTCAACTCGGATGATCCATTGTCCCAACCTTTGGTTCCGGATCAGATGCCGACGATTAAATTTGCGCTACAGCATCCCGATTTTCATCAGTTCGGCGTGATGGTGGTTGATGGAGACGAATGGATCTCTTTAGGTGCTGATCCATGGATGGCCGTTTCCGATTTACCGATGTCCGGTCGCTACATGATTCAAAATGCGATGGCTGCTTTTGGAATTTGTCATTTCATCGGTGTCGATAAGGCGATTGCTGTCGCTGCCATACGTGAATACGCCGGCTTACCACATCGCATGGTTGAGCTAGTCCCAGTCAATGGTGTTCGATTCATCAATGATTCTAAAGGTACTAATGTTGGAGCCTCGGCAACCGCAGTGTCGAGTATTGAAGTAGACGGTCATTTGTATTTGCTTGCTGGCGGTGAAAGCAAAGATGCTGATCTCACTGCCTGGGCAAAAACGGCTCGTATCCATTGTCGTCGCATATTTTCGTTTGGAAGAGATCGGCAACGTTTTGTTGATGTGTTGAGAGATAAGACCACTGCGGTAGAAACTCTGGATGAGGCATTCGCTTTGGCTGTCCAACAGGCTGTTGCCGGTGATGTTGTACTGTTGAGTCCAGCTTGCGCGAGCTTTGATCAATATCAGAATTACCAAGCGCGTGGTGACTATTTTGAGACCTTGGTGGAGGCGCACCGTGAAGCGTGAGATTCGGCGCTCTGATTTCGTGCCTTTGGGCCTACCGGATATTCATTTTGTTCTCGCGGCATGCGCACTAGCATGTCTTGGGTTGCTATTGGTTGCGTCGAGTTCAATTGAGGTTGCTTCAGATCGGCATGGCCAGCCATTCAGTTTTGCGGTGAAGCATGGGTTATTTCTTGCGATTGCATCGGTCGGCAGTGTCGTTGCTTATTTGATCCCGACTCGATGGTGGTACCACTATGCCACGCATTTTCTAATGCTATCGATGATCCTCCTCGCCATCATTTTGATTCCAGGTATCGGCTTAACGGTGAAGGGTGCGACGCGATGGTTAGATCTTGGATTTTTCAATCTACAACCATCGGAGTTTGCCAAATTTACGATGATGTTGTTCTTGGCTTCGTACCTCGTTCGTCGGCTTGAGGAAGTTCGTCGGCAATTCAGTGGATTTGTGAAGCCGATGGCAGTGGTTGGGCTGATTGCGGTTCTCCTATTAATGGAACCCGATTATGGAACGCTTTTAGTGTTGAGTTGTGCCGTGATGGGGGTGTTATTGCTCGCTGGTTCGCCGTTCACCCAATATCTTGTTTTTGGCTCAGCACTTGCCCTCGGTCTGGTCTTTTTGGCAGTGATTGAGCCTTATCGATTCGAGAGAATTGAAACGATTTTCAACCCCTGGGCCGATCGATACGGCGCTGGTTACCAGCTGACTCAAGCACTTCTCGCATTTGGTCGAGGAGGATTGTTTGGGATGGGTCTTGGTAATTCAGTTCAAAAGCTCTTTTACTTGCCAGAGGCGCATACCGACTTTGTATTCGCGATCCTAGCTGAAGAGCTTGGGCTTGTTGGAGCTCTGAGTACGGTCGCTGTGATGACATATTTGATCTGGCGTGGTCTTCTGATCGGGCGACGAGCGGAATTGGGTGATCGCCCATTTGCTGCCTATTTCACCTATGGATTAGTTCTTCTCATAGCTCTCCAAATACTGATTAATCTTGGGGTCAACATTGGCTTGGCACCAACCACCGGTTTAACCCTTCCGTTATTGAGCTACGGTGGTAGCTCACTGGTCATGACTGCGGTCAGCCTTGGTGTGATTGCGAGAATTAGTGCTGATAATCTGCTCGGAGGACGGTCGTGAAACAACCAATATGCATCATGGCCGGAGGCACTGGCGGGCATATTTTCCCAGGGTTGGCTGTGGCTGGAGAACTTATCAAGCGTGGTGAAACAGTCCATTGGATTGGTTCAAAGCACGGTCTCGAGGGACAACTGGTCCCCGAAAAACAAATACCTATTCATTACCTCGTGGTTCGCGGAATCCGCGGCAAACACGGACTTCAGCGAATTACAGGTCCAATACGACTTGGCATTTCACTGATTCAAGCTCTCATTCTCATGATGCGCCTCAAACCATCGGTATGTGTCGGGTTTGGTGGTTATCCGGCGGGTCCAGGTGGGATCGCTGCGAGGATCATGAAGGTTCCCGTTGTCATCCATGAACAGAACGCTGTGGCTGGGATGACGAATCAATATTTGGCTAAATTCGCTACTAAGGTGTTGACCGCATTTCCTGATGTAATTCAGGGGGCTGAGTGTGTAGGCAATCCAATTCGCCCGGAAATCGACTCGGTGGGTCGTCAGCGAATTGTCGAGGAACGTCAACCTGGTGACACCACTCGTGTCTTGGTGATCGGTGGATCACAGGGTGCAAAATCCTTGAATAAGCAATTACCTGACAAGCTTCAAGCAGTAGCGAACAAGTTCGGAATTGAGGTGACTCACCAGTCGGGTGTTTCAGGACAGCAGCAGGTGTGTGATCAGTATCAAGCACTTGATTTTGATGCCACTGTTATCGCATTTATAAGCCGGATGGATGAAGCCTATCGAGACGCAGATATCGTCGTTTGTCGGGCTGGGGCTCTGACAGTATCTGAATTAGCGGGAGCTGCAATGCCATCGGTACTCATTCCATTCCCATACGCCGTGGATGATCACCAAACTAAAAATGGTCAGCAATTACAAAACGCAGGTGCTGCGGTTGTGGTCCAAGAAAAAGATCTCGACATCTTTGTTGCCAAACTCTCTGATATTCTTGCTGCGCCCGACAATCTTAAACAGATGGCGCATGCTGCACGCTCTATTGCAAAACCTGAAGCCACAAAACAGGTCGCCGATCGAGTCATGGAGGTGGCTTATGGTTAATCGGATGGGCCAAATTCAGTGCATGCATTTCGTTGGAATTGGCGGAATTGGCATGAGTGGAATCGCAGAAGTCCTGTTGAACCAAGGATACCATGTATCGGGTTCAGATTTACGAGAAGGGCCAGCCACTGAGCGACTTGCGCGTTTGGGTGCAACAATTCACATCGGCCATCGCGAGTCCAATATTGATGGCTCAGAGGTGGTGGTCGTATCAAGTGCAATTGACCGCACGAATCCAGAAGTTACGAGCGCCTTGGCTGCGAGAATCCCGGTTATCCCGAGAGCACAGATGCTTGCTGAACTGATGCGCTTTAAACATGGCATTGCGATTTCCGGAACGCACGGTAAAACAACGACGACTTCATTGGCGGCTTCTGTGCTTGCTGAAGGCGGGTTGGATCCGACTTACATCATTGGGGGAAAACTCAATCAGGCAGATACCAATGCAAGTTTAGGTGCCAGCGAATACATGGTGGCTGAGGCTGATGAGAGTGATGCATCGTTCTTGGTCTTAAAGCCAATGATCGCGATTGTGACGAATATTGATGCTGATCATATGTCCACCTATGGTGGCAACTTCGAACGACTCAAGCAAACCTTTGTTCAGTTCCTGCAGAATCTTCCGTTTTACGGTCTGGTGATAGCGAATGCTGATGACGATGTGGTGACTGACTTACTGCCCGTTGTCGGTAGAACTTTTCTGACATTTGGCATTGAATCAGATGCGGACTATCGTGCCATTGATATCACTGCTGACGGTTTAACAACTCACTTCGAAGTGGTACGTCCGGATGACAACAATCTGAAAGTGACGCTTTCAATGCCCGGTCGTCACAACGTGTTAAACGCGCTCGCCGTGGTCGTGTTGTCTGATCATCTGGGTGTGAATGACGAATCTTTGGTCAGAGCATTGAGTAAATTCCAGGGAGTTGGTCGTCGCTTCCAACTGACGGGCCTGATTCAAAAGCGTGGGCAGCAAATTCCAGTCATTGACGACTACGGTCATCACCCAAAAGAACTAGAAGTGACCTTCGATGCAGTTCGGGATGCTTATCCTGGCCGTCGTTTAGTCAGTGTGTTCCAGCCGCATCGTTATTCCCGGACCCAGGATTTATTCGATGATTTTGTCTCTGTATTGAATCGTGCGGATGAGCTCGTATTGATGCCGGTGTATCCCGCAGGTGAATTACCCATTGTTGGTGCGGAATCGAAAGATCTTGCTCAGAGTATTCGACGGCTTGGTCATTGCCGTCCTTATGTTGAAGGCGAATTTGATCAGGTCATTGAGCGGGTCGGTGCGTTAGTGGAACCAAACGATGTTGTGTTGGTGCAAGGTGCCGGCTCGATTGGACGATTGCCATTCCAGATGGTTGCAACGCTTGGAGGTGAGCAATGAACTGGGCCAATGAACGGATTGTGCTTCTCTACGGTGGGTTTGGATCTGAAGCTGATGTTTCACGCGATGGAAAAAAAATCGTGGCAGCCGCAATGCGTGAATTGGGTATCACACCGATTGAGCTGGATATCAAAGATGGACTCGTTGAACCATTGATGGCTGCAAATCCAACGCGTGTCTTCAATCTGGTTCACGGGCGTCCAGGGGAAGACGGCGTGTTACAGGGATTGTTATGTGCGCTTGGTATTCCATTCACAGGCTCAGGTGTCGGTGCTTCAGCCCTCGCCCTGGACAAGCCAAGAACTAAGCAAGTGTGGGAATCACTCGGACTACCCACTTCACCGATGGTTGTAGTGAATGACCTTGAGCAAGCCGATATTTGTATCAAGCGATTGGGTCCTGAATTGTTTGTGAAGCCAGCGCACGAGGGCTCATCAGTTGGTGCGCATGTTGTTCACGGCGGTGTTCAGTTAAAGGCAGCCCTCATCGATGCGCTTAAACACGATACGCGGGTTTTGGTGGAACCCTTGTTGCCGGGACCGGAAATCACTGTAGGTATTGTCCGAGGCTTGGCACTTCCTGTGATTGGAATTCAGCCACTCTCAGAGTTTTATGACTACAGAGCGAAGTATTTGGCCGACGACACTAAATATCAGATTCCATCGGGCTTAAGTCCCGAGCTTGAGGCAGAAGCGCAGCAGTTGGCGCTTGAGGCGTTCGATGCGCTTGGATGCCGGACTTGGGGTCGTATGGACTTCATGATGGACGAAACAGGTCATTTACTCTTGATCGAGTGCAATACGGTTCCCGGCATGGGGAACCATTCATTGGTACCAAAAGCGGCGCTTGCCTCGGGAATGGATATGCCGATGTTGATTGAACAAATCCTTCTTGATGCGGAGGTTTCGCCATGATGATGAAACAGATTGGCAATCGAACAGGCACGCATTGGAAAATGGCATTGCTCTTGCTGGGGCTTGGTGTTACAGGGTCTATCGCGGCAGGTGGCCTGAGCCATCTGTTACAGCATGTGCAGATTCGGCAGGTTCAATTGCAAGGTGATTTACGCTACCTGGATGCCAAGGCACTGACCCGTGACCTAAGTGTTAGGTTCAACGTGAATTACCTAGAAACCACACTCCCACAGGTCATCTCCGAAGTCGAATCGCATCCTTGGATTGCCAGTGCATCAGCGCGGCGCGTTTGGCCAGATACACTTTTGATCGAAATCACTGAGCAGCGTCCGGTCGCAATTTATAACGATACGCAGTACCTCGGGTTATCCGGTGATCTTTTTGAGCCACCGACTCCGGTAAACGAACCACTGCCACGACTCTATGGAGCGTTATCTGAAACCATGCAGGTTTATAGCCATTACGGTGTGTTTTCAGACCGTCTATCAGGTTTCTCCGACGTCGCATCTGTATCACGTGGTCATGATTTGGGATGGCAAATCGCCTTGCATAATGGAATCAATCTGCAGCTTGGGCGCGTTGATATTTTAGGGCGGCTCGCACGCGCACGTGATGTCTTGAACCATTTAGATAGCGACAAGCTCGCGAAGCTGCAAGAGATTGACGCGCGTTATGACAATGGAGTTGCTTTGGCTTGGAGGGTTGCCCAGTGAGTCATTTACTGGTCATCGATATCGGCTCAAGTCAAATTATAGCTGCCGTTGCTGAGATCACGGAGGACAGTCGTATCGCTGTCCGAGGTCTCGGTCGCGCCCGCTCTGGTGGTTTGAAGCAAG
Organism: uncultured Litorivicinus sp.; assembly: GCA_902541775.1. Lineage (GTDB taxonomy): Bacteria > Pseudomonadota > Gammaproteobacteria > Pseudomonadales > Litorivicinaceae > HIMB30. The sequence continues at coordinate 51,960 of CACBSE010000006.1, forward strand.
GCGTGGTGATTCAGATTGATTCAGTGGTCGACGCACTCGTTCGTTCGGTGGCTGAAGCGAATCAGATGGCTGGGACTAAACTGACTGATCCACTGGTATCCGTAGGTGGATCGCATATTCTGGGACAACACATTTCAGGGACCGTGATTCTGAATCATCACGAGGTAACTGATATCCTTTTGACCCAAGCGATGGAACAAGTGCAGGCTCAGGCGCAAATATCTGAACGTGAGATTTTGAGTGTCATTCCGCGATCATTTACGTTGGATAGTCAGACCGGTATTCGATTACCCCAGGGGATGACAGGTAATCGGTTGGATGCGCATGTTCATGTCATTACTGGTGCGACCCACGTCATCAATAATTTGAAAAAATGCCTAAAAATCGCGGGCCTCGAAGCTTCCGTTTTGATTCCATCTGCGCTTGCGGTCAGTCAGTTGGTGTTACCAGATGAGCGCGAACTTGGCGTGTGTATTGCCGATATTGGGATCGGTACGATTGATGTCATGGTGATTTCAGAAGGCGCACCCGCCTGGTTGCAAGTGATGCCCATGGGTGGCGAATTGTTGACGCACGATCTTGCGGTCGCATTAAAGACTCCACTCGGCGATGCCGAGGATTTGAAGGTGCAATCCGCTTATGCGCACACGCGCTTTGCACCACCGGCCGAAATGGTGCGGGTCAGGAAGCTTGCCGATCGCCCGGCAGAAACCATCAGCTTGCAGCAGTTAACGGCCTTCATTCAGCCACGTGTCGAAGAAATCGCTGAAATCTTAGGTGAGCGGCTTCGTCAATCTGGACGGTTTGAAGAAGCGTCAACGGGCATTGTGTTGTGTGGCGGAACGGCTGCATTACCGGGGATCGCACAAGTCTTCGAGAGTATGTTGCAGTGTCCATGTCGGGTACTGAAACAAGCCCATCAAAACGGACTCGATGGGTTATTACAAGATCCAGCCAATGCAGTTCTGGCAGGTCTTCTGGCGTATGGACGCGACCAAGAAGTTCAGCCTCGACCGCGTTGGCTTGGTGTGCAGGGAAGCATGTTCAATCGGGTTCGGCAGTGGATCCAGGGAAATTTTTAACTGAGAGGGTAATGAAATGTTCGAGATCATCGATCAAATCGAATCAAACGCGATCATTAAAGTGATTGGCGTCGGCGGTGGTGGCGGCAACGCGGTCAACCATATGTTGAAACACGCAGTTGAAGGTGTTGAATTCATTGTAGCCAATACGGATGCGCAAGCGATGAAGGTAATTCCAGCTGATAGAACGCTTCAACTGGGTGGTGACATTACCAAGGGTTTGGGGGCTGGAGCAAACCCTGATGTGGGCCGTAATGCGGCGCTGGAAGATCGCGATGCGATCGCTGAAGTCTTAACAGATACCGATATGGTGTTCATCACCGCAGGCATGGGAGGTGGTACAGGCACAGGCGCTGCTCCGGTCGTTGCTGAAATCGCTCGTGAAATGGGTATCCTTACGGTTGCAATCGTGACACGCCCGTTCGGTTTTGAGGGGCGTCGTCGCACACACGTCGCTGATCAAGGTATCGCAGCGCTCGAGAAGTATGTGGATTCCTTGATCGTTGTACCTAACGAAAAATTGCTTCCTGTGCTGGGTAAGAATGCGTCTTTAATGGCTGCGTTTGCCGAAGCGAACAATGTATTGCAAGGGGCTGTGCGTGGAATTGCAGATCTGATTATTCGTCCAGGCATGATCAACGTTGACTTCGCTGACGTTAGGACTGTCATGAGCGAAATGGGGAAGGCAATGATGGGTACGGGTATCGCTGCGGGTGAGGATCGTGCTGCCAAGGCAGCAGAGATGGCGATCCGATCACCATTATTGGAAGACGTCGATTTATCGGGTGCCCGCGGTATTTTGGTTAACATTACTTCGGGTCCGGATTTCACATTGGGTGAGTTTGATCAAGTGGGTCATGTCGTTGAACAAATTAGCGATGACAATGCTAATGTGGTTGTTGGGACAGTGATAGATCCTGAGATGAGTGACCAGATCAGCGTGACGGTTGTAGCAACGGGTCTTGGTGGTGCGCAAGCACCGAAAACTGTAGTTGATAATGCGTATCTCGAGCGAGCAACTCGTGAGGCTTATAGTCCGACCAGTGTAGCGGCTCCACAGGTTCTGAGAACACAAGCGGTGGGTAATACAGCGCTTGCGCAAGATGCGGTGGAAGAGCGCAACGAGGGTCAGGAAATGGAGCGAATTTTGAATATTCCTGCATTCCTTCGTCGTCAGGCGGACTAATGAACAAAACTCTACACTTCCGCTCCGATGTGCAAGATGCAACGGATAAAAGCCTGTTAAACTAGCGGGCTGAGGGAAGGAGAGTTGAATTGATTGCACAGCGAACGCTGAAAAATGTCGTGCGAGCCACAGGAGTGGGTTTGCATTCGGGTGATACTGTGTACCTCACATTGAGGCCGGCCCCTGAGAACCATGGCATCCAATTCAAACGAGTAGATTTGGATCCGCCTGGGCTCATCCGAGCAAATGCAGACAGCGTCTCTCAGACGACCCTCTCAACCTGTTTGTCTTCGCCCGACGGTGCTCAGGTCTCCACCGTTGAACATTTGTTATCCGCGTTATCG
>CACBSE010000007.1 GCA_902541775.1 uncultured Litorivicinus sp.
TTGTTTCGAGTCCTTTGTAATGCCCGACGCCATGATCAATGTGAACGATGGGATCGCCAATTTCGATCTCAGAGAGATCTCGGACAATAAGATCTGTCGCAATTTCATGTTGTTTCCGTCTTCGCCGTTGAGGCACGCGGCGGCCGAATAACTGGCTTTCTGGAACGATCGCCAATTGATCGACCATGATTCCTTGATCCAATAAACCAAGCGTGATGACTGCATTTCGGTTGCTCGATTGAAAGTCACTGAATCGTTCAATGGGTTCGGGACGTATCCCATGTTTTGCTAATAGCTCAAGAAGTGCTTCACGGCGGCCCGCTGATTCGGCGACGAAACATACCGTTTGACCACTTTCAATTAAGGCCTTGATTCGCGCGGCTGGTTCATCTGCTTTCGCATCAAAAGTGACATCAGGAAGTGGGCGAATGCGTGCGTGTGTCGAGTCAGGTTCGATGATCTCAATCGAGCCAAAGGCCTTTAAATCAGCAAATAATTCTTCCGTTCGAACAAACAATCGTTGAGGTGGAATGATTGGTTTTCTGCGGTCATATCGTAAGCTTTCGTATCGTGTAGTGACATCGGTCCAAAACTGTTCGAGTGCTTGATGCAAGGCGCCAACACGGATCGTACGCGTGTCCGCTGGTAAGTAATCGAACAAGGTTGCCATCTTGTTAAAAAAAAGAGGAGCGTAGTACTCGATCCCCGGTGGCGTGAGCCCCGATGAGACATCCTGATAAATCGAACAGTCTCTGGGGTTTCCCTCAAAGGTTTCGTGCCAATTTTGCCGGAATGTGGCGATTCCTGAATCAGTCAGTGGAATTTCTCGTGCGGGCAGTAGAGTCACTGACTCGACTTTGGTGACAGTACGCTGGGTGTCTGGATCGAACGCCCTCAAGCTCTCGATTTCGGTATCGAACAGTTCCACGCGTAACGGTTGGTCAGAGCCCATCGGAAAGACGTCAAGAATGGCGCCGCGGACCGCAAATTCTCCATGCTCACGGACAGTATCCACGGCATGGTATCCCGAGGCCTCAAGCCGTCTTCGTTCCGTATACAGATCGAATGAATCACCAGTTTTTAAAATGAACCGCTGGCCATCTAGGTGTTCTCGAGGTGGAAGCCGGTGTGCGAGCGTTTGTATTGGTAGGATCAATAACCCTCGATGCAGGTCGCCGAGCTGATTCAACGCTTTTAACCGCTCAGACGTAATGTCCTCGTGGGGCGAGAAACTGTCATAGGGTAGTGTTTCCCAGTCTGGCAAATGTACGATCGGAATATCAGCCAAACCATCGGCCTCTCCTTCGGCATCTAAGTGATGTTCCTGGCCAAGATAAAAATGTAGGGCATTGGCGAGTTGTTGCGCGTCTTGCGATTTTTCAACCAGTATCAGGACTAGTGAATCGGAACGAGATGCGATCTCAGCAATTGCCAGTGGTATCGCACTCATCGGAAGGTTCGAGAGTGTCTGCAGTGGACTGCCGGCTATCGGTATTGCATCAATCAGTGGTGGTTGGATTGTTAGCATGTGGTGTCGTGGCTTTGTCTGAGAGGAAAGTATAGGTGACAATCAATGGTTTCGCTTGAGGGAACTTTCAATGACGATTTTGGTGGCTGACGAAGGACTTTTGGGACTGACCGAGCTTGTTCCCAGTCATTGCGAAATTCGTTGGTACTCAGGGCGCGATATTCCTCAAACCATTTTAAAGGGTGCAGATGGTCTTTTGGTCCGCTCGACGGCACGGGTGTCGGCGCATAATCTCCCCGACTCGATTCGTTTCGTTGGAACAGCGACGATAGGCACCGATCACCTTCCACTTCAGCACTTATTGGATAGAGCGATTCGCGTTGTATCCGCTCCGGGATGTAATGCCTTTGCGGTGACTGATTACGTCCTTTCTCATGTTTTCAGTTGGGCAAAATCGAGAGGGCGGAACACTACTGATTTAACGCTAGGCATCATTGGTGTTGGTGCAGTGGGCTCACTGCTCGATGAGCGCGCTCGAGCGTTGGGGATCAATACCTTACTTTCGGACCAACCGCGGGCTGATTCGGGGCGGCGACTCGATCATTTGCCGTTGGTTGATGTTGTTCGGCAGGCCGATGTCATATCGCTACATGTACCACGCGTGACGACAGGTGATTATGTGACAGACCGGCTTCTCGATGAGAATGTCTTGTCACAGATTAAGCGATCTGCGCTATTGGTGAATGCATCACGCGGTCAGGTTTTGCATGAGCATGACCTAATCAAACAAACGCATTTCGATTTAGTGCTGGATGTGTTTCCGAATGAACCCGTTATCAGTGATGCGTTGATCAGTCGTGCATGGCGGATATCGCCGCATATAGCGGGTCATTCAGTTGAGGGTAAATATCGGGGAACAAAACTGATAGTCAACGAGGCGGCGTCGGTGTTCGGGTTTGAGTTGAATCAGCTCGATGAAGAAAAATTTTTAGAGACCGTTGGTGGTATTCGGGTGGTCGCCAGTTCGATGATTGATACGATCCTGACGGCCTGTCCGTTGGCTGAAACGGATCGTGCGCTTCGCGAGGCGGTATTTCGCGCATTCGAACTGGAAAAGCCCCACCTCTTTGATTCAGTTCGGAAAACTTATCGCCTACGACGCGAATCGGAGCCGTCGCCCCTCTAGGGGCTTGCAGAAAGACATTACTGTCTCCGATTGATGAGACGTGTTGAGTGCCTATCCAAGAATCGGTGAAAGCCACCGTGCATTCTCGTCAACAGCCTCGTTTCTTAATGCTGAGTAACTCGTCAGTTGGTCTTTCCCGATTTGGCCGAGGGTGAAGTATCGTGCATCCGGGTGAGCAAAATAAAAGCCGCTCACTGATGCTGTCGGCCACATCGCTAAGCTGTCGGTGACTGAGATCCCTGTTGCAGCTTCCACATCAAGGAGTGACCACAGTGAGCGCTTTTCACGATGATCAGGGCATGCAGGATATCCTGGAGCTGGCCGAATGCCACGATATTTTTCGCGGATGAGTTCTTCATTCGACAACGCCTCGTTGGCTGCATATCCCCAGAACTCGGTCCGTACTCGACGATGTAAATGCTCAGCAAAACTTTCAGCGAAGCGATCGGCGAGTGCTTTCAGTAAAATCGCTTGGTAGTCATCGTGCGCATCTTCAAACGCTTTGACGTGGGTATCAATTCCGTGACCGGTGGTCACTGCAAATGCGCCGATGTAGTCGAGCTGACCTGATTCTTTCGGTGCAATGAAGTCACTTAAGCAGAGTTGAGGTTTGCCGTCGGGCATTGGCCGTTGTTGCCTCAACCAGTGAGTTCTCAATAATTCACGATCGTGATTATCGGGATCCAAAATAACGATACTGTTGCCCTCGGAGTATGCTGGGAAACATCCTGCGACCGCGTCGGCTCGCAACCATTTTTCATCGATGATTTTTTCGAGCATCGCCTGAGCATCATTGAAGAGTTTCCGCGCTTCAGGTCCTTTTCGGGGATCGTTCAAGATGTAAGGGAATTTGCCACTGAATTCCCACGCATTGAAGAAGGGCATCCAATCAATCGTGTCTAACAGTGCATCCAATGGATAGTCGTTTAGAGTCAGGCGTCCAATCGCATTGGGGGTGACAATGGTGGTGGTATCAAAAGACAGTTCAGGCCGACGCGAGTTGGCGTCTTCAATCGATAGCAGTTTTCTTGGCGCTCTACCGGCATGCGCTTTTCGTTTCGCGTCATGATCGGTTACGATTTCCTGATGGTAGCTGTCACGCTCATCGCTCAATAACTTTGATGCGACCCCAACTGCGCGTGATGCGTCTTTGACGTACAGCACGGGTCCAGAGTAAGCAGGATCAATTTTCACTGAAGTGTGTGCAGGAGAAGTGGTTGCTCCGCCAATTAAAAGTGGACAGGTGAAGCCCTGGCGTTCCATTTCTGAGGCAACGGTCACCATCTCATCCAAGGATGGTGTGATTAAGCCAGACAGGCCGATGATGTCTGCATTGTGTTCGCGTGCCGCATCGAGGATCGTCTGTGTTGGGACCATGACGCCCAAGTCGATCACTTTGAAGTTATTACACTGTAAAACGACGCCCACGATGTTTTTCCCAATATCGTGGACATCACCTTTGACAGTCGCCATGATGATCACGCCATGCTCTTGGCTGGTATCTCCTGCGGCTTCTTTCTCTTCTTCAATGAAAGGGATGAGATGCGCGACGCCTTTTTTCATGACGCGGGCTGATTTCACAACCTGTGGCAAGAACATTTTTCCTGCACCGAAGAGGTCCCCGACGGTGTTCATCCCATCCATCAGTGGTCCTTCAATCACCGATAGTGGGCGTGGCGCATTCAGCCGCGCTTCTTCAGTATCTTCGACCACATAGGTATCGATACCCTTGATGAGTGCATACGCTAAGCGCTCTTCACAGGTGCCGTTACGCCATTCGGCAACTGTCGTGTCATCCTCGTCTTTACCGACATTGTATTTCGGTGCGATCTCAACAAGACGTTCTGTCGCGTCATCGCGACGGTTTAATATCACGTCTTCGACAAGCTCTCGGAGTTCAGCTTCGATATCCTCATAAATCGCCAACTGGCCCGCATTGACGATTCCCATTGAGAGGCCTTCACGAATCGCGTGAAACAAGAACACGGAGTGCATCGCCTCGCGTACCGGGTTATTTCCACGGAACGAGAAGGAGACATTCGAGATGCCGCCAGAAATGTAACTGTGTGGACAGTATTCGGTGATGTCTTTGCACGCATGGATAAAGTCGAGCGCGTAGTTATTGTGCTCTTCGATACCTGTCGCAACAGCGAAGACATTTGGGTCGAATACGATGTCTTCCGGTGGAATGCCGATAACGTCGATTAATAGCTTATACGAGCGTTGGCAGATTTCGAGTTTGCGTTCACGCGTATCTGCTTGGCCGGTTTCATCGAAAGCCATGACAACAACGGCAAACCCATACTGTCGGATTTTTCGTGCCTGCTCTAAGAAATTGGCTTCGCCTTCTTTTAGGGAGATGGAGTTAATAATTCCTTTTCCCTGAATACACTGCATGCCGGCCTCGAGGATGTCCCATTTGGATGAGTCAATCATCACAGGGACTCTCGATATGTCAGGCTCTGAAGCAATCAGGTTTAAGAACGTCACCATGGCAGATTTTGAGTCCAGCATGCCCTCATCCATATTAATATCGATGACCTGGGCGCCGTTCTCGACTTGCTGTCGGGCGACCGCAAGCGCTTCGTCAAATTCACTATTGAGAATCAATCGTTTAAACATCGCAGAACCGGTGACGTTGGTTCGTTCTCCGACGTTCACAAAGCCAGTCGTATCGTCTGCAATAAATGGTTCAAGCCCGGATAGGCGCATCACACGCTCTTTTACCGGTATCTCACGTGGTTGGTGTCTTGCAACTTTTTCTGCGATCAAACGGATGTGTTCCGGAGTGGTCCCGCAACAACCGCCGATAATGTTGACAAGACCAGCATCAGCGTATTCTGCAACGATTTCAGACATCTCGGCTGCGTCTAAATCATATTCGCCAAATTGATTGGGTAGCCCCGCGTTTGGATGCGCGGAAACAAAGGTATCGGCAACGCGAGACAGGTCTGATAAGAACGGGCGGAGTTCTTTGGGGCCAAGTGCACAATTCAAACCAATTGTCAGTGGTTTGGCATGACGAACCGAGAACCAAAATGCTTCTGTTGTTTGACCAGATAAGGTTCGACCTGATGCATCAGTTATCGTTCCTGAGATCATGATGCGGATTTGGATTCCGGTCTCGCGAGCAACTTCGTCGATCGCGAACAAGGCGGCTTTTGCGTTAAGGGTATCGAAAACGGTCTCAACCAAAATGAGATCAGCACCACCTTCGAGGAGCGCTCGTGTCGCATCTGTGTAGGTATCGACCAGTTGATTAAACGTGATATTGCGCGCACCTGGATCAGTTACGTCAGGGCTAATAGAGCACGTTCTGTTGGTTGGTCCTAAAACGCCTACCACTAGGATTGGCCTATCATAGGAGTCTGCAACTGAACGTGCGAGTTTCGCGGCCTCACGGTTCAATTCGCCGACGAGTTCGTCCATTGCATAATCAGCCATCGATGGTCGGTTTGCATTGAAAGTATTGGTTTCGACAATACTTGCTCCTGCATCGATGTAGTCTTTGTGAATCGATGCAATCAGATCTGGCTGCGTGAGTGTTAACAGATCGTTGTTCCCCGTTAAATCCTGTGGGAAATCTCTAAACCGTTCGCCACGGTAATCACTCTCACTTAGGCCTGCGCCTTGAATCATAGTACCCATCCCACCATCGAGGATGATGATAGAATCTGTCAGTGTGGATTCAAGCCATTGGATGCGCTCATCGCGTGTCATACTCAACCTCGAACTCCTAACGCGTGGCAGACAGCAAAGCTGAGATCTGAGCGATTGAGTGTGTAGAAATGGAAATCCTCAACGCCTTCTCGGCCAAGATCCTCTGCTTGTGAAACAGCCGCATGTGCTGCGATCAACTGGCGTGTTGTCGGGTCCTCGTCGAGCCCTTCAAATAATGTGGAAAGAGATTGTGGAATCGATGCGCCACAGGCTCTAGCAAATCGCACCAGTGTATTGAAGTTGGTGACAGGTAAAATTCCAGGGATCAAGTCGACATCAATTTGTGCCGCGGCGATACGGTCTCGGAAGCGCAAAAAAATCTCGTTATCGAAGAAAAATTGAGTAATCGCTCGGCGACCACCGGCATCGACTTTACGCTTTAAATTCTCCAAGTCTGCATCTACAGAAATCGCTTGAGGATGTGTTTCTGGGTAGGCCGCAACAAATAATTCAAATGGATGTTTCTCAAGTAATCCTTGAACCAAATCAGATGCATAGGCGTAACCGTGAGAATGCGGCACATAATCGGCCTCGGCACCACCCTCAGGATCACCGCGCAAAGCGACAATCTGGCGGACCCCCATGCTCCAGTATTCGTCAGCGATTGAATTGATTTCTTCCTGCGGTGCGCCGACGCAGGTCAGATGCGGAACGGGCTTAAGGTTCGTTTTTGTTAACAAACTCTCAATGACTTGCTGCGTACGCTCCCGAGTGGACCCATCAGCACCATATGTGATCGAGACAAACTCTGGGTTTAACGGAGCGAGTCGCTCTACAGTTTTCCATAAGCTTGCTTCGGCTTCCGGAGTCTTCGGTGGAAAAAATTCAAATGACACGCGTGGCGCGTTCATGGGCGATCCTGATTTTTCTGAGAGACCAACAAACTAATATCCAGTACATCGCCAGGCAGTACGTTGGTTGCGGTAATCTTCAATCCTGCTTCTTCAAGCCAATGTTGAATATCAGAAATTGCGATACCCACTGATGGTGGGGTTTTAGCCTGGACGGCTTCAGTAAATGCGACTACCAGAAGGCGTCCATGCGGTTTAAGAACGCGTGTCGCTTCTTTGATCAGAGCATCCGGGTTCGATGCGAAATACAGTACCTGGTCAATCGTGACGGTATCGAAATGCCGCGCAGGAAATCGCATTTGATACATGTCTTCTTGACGGACTGTGAGGTGCGGAAGATCTGCCTCTGCAAGTGCGTTGCGCGCGACCATAACCATTTTTTTCGATAGATCGATACCGACGCCGCTGTCGGCGAGTGGCCCTGCAATCTTCAGCATGCGTCCGGTGCCGGTTGCGACATCTAATAGATGCCCGACATCCCGTCCCGCTAAGGCTTGCTTGACGGCGTCACTGAATCGAAGTTCATCGCCATGATATTCGTGTAGCCTGAGCCAATCGGGGACTTCGGTTTCGACAAACTCCTCCGAAAGCTTCGCTCGTGCATCACGCAGTTCATTGAGTCGGGCTTGATCGAGCTCCATGAGGTCATCGTCCATCGGCAATTGTTCCAAAAGACCCGAAATCAGTTGTTGGCAATGTGCGTTTTGTGCGACTCGATAGAACACCCAATGCTGTTCGCGGAAACTCTCCAAGACGCCGGCGTCTTGCAGTAATTTTAAGTGACGAGAGACGCGAGGCTGCGATTGGCCGACAATCCGCATCAGTTCTGATACAGTCAATTCGCCGTGAGCGCACAAACGCGTCAGTCTGAACCGGGTTGGTTCGGCAATCGCTTTTAACGCGACGATGTAATCATCATATGATATCCACATGCTGATATAATAATATAAAGATATCTTTATGTTCAATGGAGTTTTGATGTCAGAGCCTACAGTTCGTTTCCACACCGTTCCTCTCAATCATGCAGAAGGAGTCCTCGGGGTCGCTGTCATGGACCGTCCCAAAGCCCTCAACGCACTCGATCACACCATGATCCATGAACTGTTACAGGTCGTTGAGACGGTTGAATCAGATGCCCTGATCAAAAGTTTGTGGATCGAATCCTCAGCTGAGAAAGCATTTTGTGCTGGAGGTGACGTGCGCGATGTCACAAACAATGGGCAAACGGGTGGGCTAACGGATCTCACGAAATCCTCGGATTACCTTGCAGATGAGTATTTGTTGGATGTGTGGTTGCGTCATTGTTCAAAACCGGTGTTTGCATGGGGTGATGGATACATCATGGGTGGTGGCATGGGTGTGTTCCAAGGTGCCGATGTTCGTTGTGTGACCGAGCATTCGAATTTAGCGATGCCTGAAGTACGGATCGGGTTTGTACCAGATTGCGGAGGCAGTTGGTTCTTAAATCGTGTACCGAATGGTTTGGGTGTTTGTCTTGCAATGAGTGGTGCGACTGTTGGTGCAGCCGACGGATGTTGGTTAAATCTGGCTGATTGGTTGTTGCCGCGTGCTGAGAAATCGGCATTGTTCGAGGCCGTTCTTGACCTTTCGTTCGCTTCGAAAGAGAAAGCGTTATCAGAGATTGGTGAGATTCTTCATCAGGCGACATCAGAATTACCCCGACAAGGGCCGTGGGAAGAGAATGGCGCGCGATTAGGTAACAGCATCCGCCATCAGTCACCCTTAGCTGTGTGGCGTCGAATGCAGGAGTGGCACCAAGAAATTCCGGAATTATTTGCTGGGCTGGAACAGGCAAGCCCCGGCGCCGCGATGGTTGCAGGCTATCAACAACAACGAATCAAGTATGAAAATTTGAGCCAAGCCGTGATCCGCGAACATGATCTTGGGATGCGGTTTTTATCCGACGGTGAGTGGTGCGAGGGCGTGCGGGCGCTGTTGATCGATAAGGACAGAAATCCGCAATGGCGGTTTCAGTCAGTTGACGACGTCACATCTGACTGGATTCAGTCGATATTCGCCCCCATAAATTGGACCACGGCACATCCTTTAGTAGCCAGACTGTCTGCAAAAGGGTTAATCCACGTTTAACCTGACAATAAGGAATTTCTGTATGAAAGTCGCATTTTTGGGCCTCGGCGTCATGGGCTACCCGATGGCAGGCCACCTCGCTAAAACCGGTCATGAAGTCACTGTTTATAACCGGACGACGGCTAAAGCGGATCAGTGGACCGCTGACTTTGGCGGACACGTTGCGACAACGCCCAAAGACGCAGCAGTCGGGCAGGAAATTATTTTTGCCTGTGTTGGTAATGATGACGATTTGCGTAGCATTACGTTGGGTGAGCAAGGCGCGTTTGCCGGGATGAGTGAGGGGGCGTTATTTATCGATCACACCACAGCGAGTGCAGAAGTCGCACGCGAACTGGATACAACTGCGAAGTCTCTACATATTGGCTTCATGGATGCACCAGTCTCTGGGGGTCAACAGGGTGCAGAAAATGGTGCATTGACTGTTATGGTGGGTGGGAATCAGGTGCATTTCGATCGCGCCGCGCCAGTGATTGATGCGTTCGCGCGCGCATGCACGTTAATGGGAGAAGTGGGTGCTGGCCAGCTGACAAAAATGGTCAATCAAATTTGTATTGCTGGTTTGGTCGAGGCATTGTCTGAAGGTCTCTCGTTCGCTCGTGCGGCCGGACTTGACGCTCACAAGGTCGTCGATGTCATTAGTAAAGGTGCTGCGCAGTCATGGCAAATGGAAAATCGATACCAGACCATGTTAGCTGATGAGTTTGAACATGGATTCGCGGTTGATTGGATGCGCAAAGACCTATCAATCTGTTTGACTGAAGCTCGGAAAAATGGCTCTGCGCTTCCGATCACTGCAGCTGTTGATCAGCTTTACGGCGAAGTTCAATCCATGGGTGGCGGTCGTTGGGATACGTCGAGCCTGTTCGCGCGTCTGGAAGCCATGCGTCAACGCGGTGGCAAATGATCCATTCGACACCTTGATTAATCGCTTGGCCCGTCGAGAGCATTCGCGGGTCGAGCTTGATCGCAAACTCAAAACAGTCCATCCCGAGCTCCTTCAGACCGAACGCAACGAATTGCTTGATCGTTTGGTGGAATTGAATCTGCAGTCCGATCTGCGGTTTGCTGAAATGTTGATTCGATCGCGGTTATTTCGTGGGCAAGGACGTCGCCGAATCGAAGGGGAACTGAGACAACACGCGATCGACCCGCACGACGTGAGTCGTTTCTTCGATCAAGCTGAGGATACCGAGTCTGGTCGCTGTCTTGCTGCACTTGAGAAATGGATGCGTGGTAAAAAAGACCCAACACGTGACAAGGCACTTCGCTTTTTGGCATCACGTGGATTTAAATTTTCAGATGCAACAGAAGCAGTCGACGCGATTTTCCGCTAGCATTGCACCAAACTTGAATTCCAGACATTTGAAAAATCATGAAAAGCGCTGAAATCCGTTCGCAGTTCCTTGAATATTTTCAGGAAAATGGCCACACCATTGTATCGTCGAGCCCCCTGATTCCGGGCAACGACCCAACACTTTTATTCACTAACGCAGGGATGGTGCAGTTTAAAGAAGTGTTCACAGGGGAAGAAACCCGTGCGTATCATCGAGCGACCACGTCACAGCGTTGCGTACGTGCTGGTGGTAAGCACAACGATTTGGAAAATGTTGGTTACACAGCGCGTCATCATACATTCTTTGAAATGCTCGGGAATTTCAGTTTTGGAGATTACTTCAAAGAAGACGCGATCCATTTCGCATGGCAATTCTTAACAGAACGATTGGGACTTCCGAAAGAGCGCCTTTGGGTAACGGTGCACCATTCCGATCAAGAAGCTGAAGATATTTGGATTCAAAACATTGGCGTTGATCCAAATCGGCTTTCCAGACTGGGCGATAAGGATAATTTCTGGTCGATGGGTGATACGGGTCCTTGTGGTCCATGCAGCGAAATTTTTTACGATCACGGCCCTGATGTCGCTGGAGGTCCTCCAGGTTCGGAAGATGACGACCTTGATCGGTATATCGAGATTTGGAACCTGGTATTCATGCAGTTTGAACAGTCAGCCGATGGATCACGCACACCGTTACCGAAGCCATCCGTTGACACTGGTATGGGACTTGAGCGGATTGCGGCTGTGATGCAGGGCGTACACTCGAATTATGAAATCGACCTGTTCCAGGCGCTATTAAGAGCTGCTGCAGATGTCACACGGACGACTGACCTGGAAGCAAAATCACTGCGAGTGGTTGCTGATCATATCCGCAGTTGTTCATTTTTGATTTGTGATGGTGTTCTGCCATCCAATGAGGGCCGTGGGTATGTGTTGCGTCGAATCATTCGCCGCGCGATTCGCCACGGACATAAGTTGGGTTGTGACCAATCCTTCTTCCATAAAATCGTACACACATTAGTTGCCGAAATGGGTGAAGCATATCCAGAGCTACGTGACAACGAGGATCGTATTGTCGCTGCATTGAAGCAGGAAGAGGCGCAGTTCGCAAAGACCTTGGATGCAGGAATGAGGGTGTTGGAAGATGCCGTCGAGTCGCTTCCTGGCAATACACTGCCTGGCGAACTGATTTTCAGACTGTACGACACCCATGGATTCCCTGTTGATTTGACTAATGATATCGCGCGCGAACGTGATCTTGAGCTTGATATCGAAGGGTTTGATCAAGCAATGGCCGAGCAGCGCGAAAAGTCGCGCCAGGGATCAAGTTTTGCGGCCGAAGGCCAAGTGCGATTCGATTTGGATGGATCGACGGAATTTTTGGGTTATACACATCTCGATGCCAGTGCTGTCGTTGTTGCATTGGCGAAAGATGGCCAACAAGTCGAGTCATTCGCAGCTGGTGAGCCTGGCGTGGTTGTGCTGAATCAAACACCATTTTATGCGGAGAGCGGTGGTCAACAAGGCGACTCGGGTTCACTCACATCAGCCGGCGGCTCATTTCAAGTGTCTGTCACTAAAAAATACGGAGCGCACTTCGGTCATGAGGGCAAACTCGGCATGGGTGAGTTAAAGGTCGGCGACACGGTAAATGCGCGCGTTGAAGGGCCAAGACGTCAGGCGACCGCGCTCAACCACTCGGCAACCCATCTGCTCCATTCTGCACTTCGCACTGTACTGGGTGAACATGTAACTCAGAAAGGGTCGCTAGTGACCCATGAGCGCACACGATTTGATTTTTCGCATCCACAGCCAGTTACGGCTGAAGACATTGCTGCGATTGAAGCAATGGTCAACGCAGAAATTCGTCGTAACGAGGATGTGATTACACGAGTCATGCCAATCGAAGAAGCGAAGGCTGCCGGTGCGATGGCTTTGTTTGGCGAAAAATACGATGACGAGGTGCGTGTCCTGTCGATGGGCGAGTTTTCAGTTGAATTATGCGGCGGTACCCACGTTGCTCGAACCGGTGACATTGGCCTATTCAAAATCATTGCTGAGAGCGGTGTTGCCTCAGGTGTTCGTCGAATCGAAGCTATGACAGGTGAGGGTGCGCTTCTTCATGTCCATGCACTTGAGACAACATTGGATCAAGCGGCAGCACTCTTGAAAACAGGTTCGGACTCGGTACTTTCTAAGATCGAGCAGATGGCTGAACGGGTAAAAGCATCAGCGCGTGAAGTGGACGCCTTGAAGATGAAGTTGGCAACAGCTGCCGGCGGCGATTTGTTAGACGACGTTGTCGAGGTCGCTGGAGTGCAGTGTCTGGTCGCAAGTCTTGATGGGCAAGACCCAAAAACGCTCCGTGACACACTCGATCGCGTCAAAAATCGTTTGTCTCAGGGCGTTGTGGTACTCGCAACCATCCGTGATGGCAAAGTCAATTTAATTGCGGGCGTGACAGACAACTTGGTTGATCAAGTCAAGGCCGGTGATCTGATTGGATTTGTTGCCGCACAAGTGGGTGGTCGTGGCGGCGGTCGTGGTGATATGGCTCAGGCTGGCGGCACTGAGCCCGCATCATTACCTCAGGCGCTGAAGTCAGTACCTGGTTGGCTTGAAGAACAATTGAGTTAGGAAGTTCGATGGCGTTAATCGTCCAAAAATATGGCGGTACCAGCGTCGGCAATGTGGAGCGCATCCAAGGTGTCGCGCAGAAAGTGAAGGGATTCCGAGAGCAAGGACACGATGTCATTGTTGTTGTCTCTGCCATGAGTGGGGAGACTAACCGATTGATTGGCATGGCCAACGAGATCAGTCAGCGACCTGTGCCGCGCGAGATGGATGTATTGGTATCGACAGGCGAACAGGTCACGATTGCGCTACTTGCGATGGCGTTAACCGAACGTGGCTGTGCGGCAAAAAGTTACACCGGTGGACAAGTCCGTATTCACACCGATAGCGCCCACACCAAGGCGCGTATTCAAGCCGTTGATGATGAAAATATGCACGCCGACCTCAAAGCCGGTCGGGTTGTGATTGTTGCAGGCTTCCAAGGGATGGATGACAACAACAACATTACGACACTTGGCCGAGGCGGATCGGACACGACCGCAGTTGCCTTGGCGGCTGCGTTAAAAGCAGACGAATGTCAGATCTACACAGACGTGGATGGGGTTTACACAACCGATCCGCGGGTTGTTGAAGCAGCGCGTCGCCTGTCGAAAATCACTTTTGAAGAGATGCTTGAAATGGCATCTCTTGGCTCAAAAATTTTACAGATTCGGTCGGTCGAATTTGCCGGCAAATACAATGTGCCGCTTCGTGTGCTATCAACATTTGAAGATGGCCCTGGCACATTGATCACTACTGAGGAGTTAGATTCCATGGAACAACCTGTTATTTCAGGTATCGCGTTTAACCGTGACGAAGCAAAGTTAACGTTACTTGGCGTACCCGATGTTCCTGGTGTCGCAGCGAAAATTTTGGCTCCAATCGGTGCGAAAAATATCGAAGTCGACATGATCGTTCAAAACGTGGGTGCAGATCAGACAACTGATTTTACCTTTACTGTCCATCGTAATGATGTCGAATCAGCTCACGAAGTGCTCGAAGGTGTCGCCACAGACTTGGGAGCGCGAGACGTTCGAAAAGATTCGAAGATTTGTAAGGTGTCAGTTGTCGGCGTTGGTATGCGTTCACACGCGGGTGTTGCGAGCCAGATGTTTGAGACCCTTGCCGCGGAGGGCATCAATATCCAAATGATCTCGACCTCTGAAATTAAGATTTCTGTTGTGGTCGACGAAAAATACCTCGAGCTGGCCGTGCGCGCTTTGCATCAGGCATTCGATTTGGCGGCCGAGGATGCCAATTAATACTCCTGACTCATTTCTTGGCATCGATCGCCTGTACGGCGATCATGCCTATCAAACACTCTCAAAAAAACGCATTTATGTTGTTGGTATCGGTGGTGTCGGATCGTGGGTTGTCGAGAGCTTGGCGCGCTCGGGAGTTGGTGAGATTGGGCTCGCTGATCTCGATGATATCTGTGTAACCAACACCAATCGCCAAATCCATGCGCTGTCATCAACGATCGGCCAATCGAAAATTGTTGTGATGGCAGATCGTTGTCGATCGATCAACCCTGCGATCACGGTTCAGTGTGATCACGCTTTTGTTAATGATAAGACAGTTAATTCGTTGATCGACTCTGATTTGGATGTAGTGATCGATTGTGGCGATAACCAGATGGCAAAAGCATCGCTGATTGCACATTGTAAACGCATCAAAGTCCCGGTGATCACGACCGGCGCAGCTGGTGGCCGAATTGATCCAAGCAAAGTCCAGGTGCGTGATTTGGCAAAAACGGACGGTGATGCGCTACTCGCATCAGTGCGTCAAACACTCAGAAATCGCTACGGATTTTCACGGACCCCAGGGAAACGCTTTTCTGTGAGCGCGGTATATTCCGATGAACAAACACGGTACTTACAGGCAGATGGTTCAGTCGGACAGCAAAAGCCTGCAGCTGGAGCGAACCGACTCGATTGCGTGGGCTCCTTGGGTGCAGCCACACACGTCACGGCGGTATTTGCATTTCATGCAACCGCTAAAGCGATCGATATCCTGCTTAATTAACGACCTCCAACGTTATCGTTGGCCAGTGACTAATCCAGTCGTAGTCGGGGTCGTCGTCGGGCCGAATGACGACTCCGCTGATGAGATACCGGTCGGCACTTGGTAACTCGAGCTCCACTCGGCCATTCGCGTCGGTATAAGCTTCTGAAACAACAACTCGATCGCTGTGTCGAAATGCCTTGACCAAAACGCTATCGAGTGGAGTTTGTCCATCGTACAGGGTAAATGCATAGTTTCCAGGAGGGATCTGTGTCCATTGCCCTTCCAAAACCAGCTCGAATGGCATTTCTCCGGAGAGAGAGTCGTTCACTTCCGCTTGTCCAGTTTTGATAATACTTTTTGCGACTCGAACATAACGCTCTGCGACTGGAACGATCTGCGGAATCGCGGGGTGCTGATCGAGTTGACGTTGAAGACCATCAAGCGTGATGTAGTTTGCCCAACGCTCGTCCTCGTCACCAAATCGTATTGCAAATGGAGTGGTTTGATGGATTACACGATTGAGACCATCGTCGACTGCAACAGTTGCTGCGGGTCGAGAATCACCCAATAAACCTTTGATCTTACGTTTGGTTTGACCAATGACAATGAACGTCGCTGTGTCTTCGGGTAGGTAGGGCTGTGCGCTACCGCGGAACGTTTCACCAACTTTGAGGGTGAGCTCAACAGTGTTGTTTGCAGCTGTGTAGTGTTTTGATGGCTCGATCCAAAATTCATGGCCCTGAATTTGAGTGCACCATATCAGAAGACCAACTGAGAATGTTACGCTACGGGCTATTGTCATATGGACTCCTTGAATTTGAGAATGGATCGATGAAACTCGTGTTGTTGGGCGTACTGTTAGCGATTTTGAGTTGGGTCGCAAGTGCGCATGAGATGCGACCCTCAATTGCTTCGCTCTCAGTGGATTCTAACGGCGTACTTCAGCTTGAGCTTGTGACCAACATGGAGGCTTGGCTAGCTAATGTTGACCCATCGCTGTCGGATACGAACGATTCTCCGAATGCGGCAATTTACGATCGCTTTCGGGCCCTCGATGCAACCGCGTTAGAGGTAGCTATTCGAGACAAGGAGAGAGCTTTCAGTCGAGTCATTGAGATCATCGCAGGTGATGTCCCGATTACAATGACACTCACGTCGTTGAAGGTGCTCCCTGTGGATGATGATGAGCTTCCGCGCGATACCCAACTGAATTTCGTTGGTGGGTTACCTGATGGTGCGGAAAGTGTGAAATATCGAGTTAACGATACGATGCCCAATACTGCAGTCCGTTTATTTCTCGATAATGCTGAGCCTCGCGTGCAGTTCGTCAAAAATAGTCAGGAATCGGTTGAGCTATCTCTTGACCGGACCGTTAAGCGATCTGTAAGAGATCTTGTCGTTGAATATATCGGACTGGGATTTACGCACATAATTCCTCGCGGTTTAGATCATATTATCTTTATTTTGGGTCTTACTTTGATCTCGAAGCGTTTGGTTGACCTCGTGATCCAGGTCACCGCCTTTACGGTCGCGCATTCAGTAACACTTGCGCTTGGTCTGTACGGTGTTCTTGAACTTCCCGCATCGATTGTCGAGCCCTTGATTGCTGCATCGATTGTATATATCGCTGTTGAAAATATATGGCATCAAAAAGTGAATAGATCGCGGGCCCTGGTGGTATTTGCCTTTGGTTTGCTGCATGGATTGGGATTTGCAGGTGTGCTTACCGAACTCGGGCTCCCCGCACGCGACTTTGTCGTCGGCCTTTTGGCGTTCAACGTGGGCGTTGAGCTCGGGCAGTTAGCCACTATATTGGTGGCCTATCTATCGATCGGTATTTGGATTGTTCACCGTTCATGGTATCGAGTGAGGTTCGCTGTCCCAATGTCTCTGTTGATTGGCCTTGTTGGATGTTATTGGTTTGTTGAAAGGGTGATGAGCTAATGGCGACTGAAGCGCGAACAAACGCGCAAGTGATGACACGTGTCACCTTCATCGGCGCGATCCTCGATGGATTCTTGGGAGTCTTCAAGATCGCAATCGGTTGGGTAAGTCAAAGTCATGCGCTCATCGCAGATGGCGTACATTCACTATCGGATCTGGGTACCGATGCTTTGGTTATTTTGGCTGCAAGATGGAGTAACGAGGAGCCTGATGCGAATCATCCATACGGTCACGATCGGATCGAAACGATAGCGACCCTCGTCTTGGGGAGCATCTTACTGGCGGTTGCTGGCGGTATTCTATATGACAGTTTGCAGCGTGTTGTTGACCCAAGTATCGCGGTTGATCTCGGTGTGGCCGCATTTGCGATCACGATTGCATCGATCGTGTCCAAAGAGGCGATTTATCGTTATACCGTCTACTATGCGAAGAAGTTAAATTCGAAGCTACTGATGGCCAATGCATGGCATTCCAGAACGGATGCTTTGTCATCGATTGCTGTCTTGGTTGGGTTAGTGGGAGTCTCCTTTGATGCGCTGTGGCTTGACGCCGTTGCTGCTGTGGTGGTTGCGTTGTTAATTGCCAAAATTGCTTTGGGCCTGCTGTGGGATTCGATGCAGGAGTTGATTGATACGGCGTTGCCGGAGGACCAATTGATGGCGATCCGAGAAATTGCCATGAATGTGCCTGGACTTCGCGATGTTCATCAGATACGAACTCGAACGATGGCTGGAAAGATCCTTGTTGACCTTCATCTGCAGGTCGATCCTCGAGTATCCGTGTCAGAAGGGCATGAGATTGGCTGTTGGGTGGCCTCGAGCATTCGGAATAAGTTTCCCGATGTGTCGGATATCACCTTCCATATTGATCCTGAAGACGATGCCGACATCGATCGACAGACACCGACGACGTTAAGACCTTTGAGAAGCGAAGTTAGGAATGCGCTGGAGC
The DNA here is from genome assembly GCA_902541775.1 of uncultured Litorivicinus sp. Taxonomy (GTDB): domain Bacteria; phylum Pseudomonadota; class Gammaproteobacteria; order Pseudomonadales; family Litorivicinaceae; genus HIMB30. The sequence goes on from CACBSE010000007.1 coordinate 18,186, forward strand.
AAGACTGGGTCGGATTATGCGATATTCAGGAGCTTCGGCTGCACTATCTTCGAGGTAAGATCGATATCGAGGTACTGACGTCAACTCGTGTCGCAGCAGCCGAGCTGAGATCAGCGTGTCAGCGACCTTGGGTGGGCCAAATCTCAATACTTAAATCAACCCTGAAGTAAAAAATAAATGACTCTATAATGAAAAGTAATAATGGAATCGAAGTGGACGATTTGAGAACATTGCTCTAATGAAAATGTGGGTGCTAGCGATTTGGAGTGTAATGGCTTCTTTTTTAGGAGTTCAATCAAACGCTAATCGAGAACGTGATTTTGAACATGGCCGATTTTCAGTCTTTGTCGTGGCCGGTTTACTCATGACGTTAATCTTTTTATTCAGCGTTTATGGGCTTGTCCAACTGGTCATGATGTATGTACACTGGTAGCGTCTAAATGGCTCGGGATCTGGATGAATTCTGACCTCGAGGTGTGCTGGAGTGCACACCGATGATCATAAACCTTTAAATTTATTAAAGTTTCGTTAACCCCCGCATTCAAAAACATAGGAGGTGTGCGAATGAGCAAAGCATTTTCTTTGGCTCTATCGCTGTTGTCAACGCCGGCATTGGCAGATTGGCAGTTGAACATGAATGAAGGAGTGACTGCGTTGTCACGTGAGATATTCGATCTGCATATGCTGATCTTTTGGATCTGCGTGGTAATCGGCGTTGCCGTATTCGGCGTTATGTTCTACTCAATTTTCAAATTTCGGAAATCTAAGGGTGCTGTCGCTGAACATTGGCATGAAAATACCACCGTCGAAGTATTTTGGACCGTCATCCCATCAATCATTTTGATAGCGATGGCCGTGCCAGCGACTGCTACCTTGATGGATATGTACGATACGTCAGAAGCGGATGTTGATATCCAGATCACTGGTTACCAGTGGAAGTGGAGATATCAGTATTTGGATGAGGACATCGACTTCTTTTCAAATTTATCGACTCCTCGGGAAGAGATCGTCAACGAGTCTACAAAGAATCCGAACTACCTGCTTGAAGTGGATAACGCATTGGTGATTCCTGCGAACAAAAAGGTTCGGTTTCTGGTCACAGCTAACGATGTGATTCACTCGTGGTGGGTGCCTCACTTCGCTGTCAAGAAAGATGCGATTCCAGGATTTATTAATGAAGCGTGGGTCAAGGTAGAAGAACCAGGCGTCTATCGTGGACAATGCACAGAGTTGTGCGGCAAGGATCACGGCTTTATGCCGGTGGTCGTCGAAGTGAAGTCTGAAGCTGATTACGCGCAATGGGTTGCAGATCAAAAGGCGATGAAATTGGCAATGGCCGACGAAGCTTCAAAAGAATTCTCAATGGATGAGTTGATTGCAAAAGGCGAGGGTGTTTACCAGGCTGCATGCGCAGGCTGTCACCAGCCAAATGGGCAAGGGATCCCAGGGGCGTTCCCTGCGATCACAGGAAGTGCGATAGCCACGGGCGCTATTGATGCGCACATTGACATCATTGTGAATGGTAAATCAGGCACCGCGATGCAGGCTTTTAAAGAGCAATTATCGGCAGTCGATATCGCTGCTGTTGTAACTTATCAACGGAATGCGCTGGGCAATACCGTGGGCGATGTGGTCCAGCCAAGCGCCATCCAAAAATAAGAGGAAATCATTATGGCTACAGTTGATGTTGATCTACCGCACGTAAAAGACGAGGATCCTCACCACCACGGTCCTGCAAAAGGCTTTGGGCGTTGGTTGTATACCACGAACCATAAAGATATTGGTTCGATGTATCTGATCTTTAGTTTATCCATGTTCATGATTGGTGGAATCATGGCGCTGATTATTCGGGCGGAATTATTCCAGCCAGGTTTGCAACTTGTTGAACCGAACTTCTTCAACCAAATGACTACGATGCACGGCCTGATCATGGTCTTTGGGGCTGTGATGCCTGCGTTTGTTGGCCTTGCCAACTGGATGATTCCCATGCAAATCGGTGCTCCAGATATGGCATTGCCTCGAATGAATAACTGGAGTTTCTGGATTCTGCCTTTCGCATTCCTGATTCTGTTGTCATCGTTGTTCATGCCGGGTGGCGCGCCTAACTTTGGCTGGACGTTCTACGCTCCGCTGTCGACGACCTACGCACCAGAATCGGTGACATTTTTTATTTTTGGCGTCCACATTATGGGTGCATCGTCAATCATGGGCGCGATTAACATCATTGCGACCATCTTAAACATGCGCGCGCCTGGAATGACGCTGATGAAAATGCCACTGTTTGTGTGGACATGGTTGATTACCGCATTCCTCCTGATTGCTGTGATGCCAGTTCTCGCTGGTGTGGTCACGATGATGTTGATGGATATCCACTTTGGAACATCGTTCTTTAACGCAGCAGGCGGCGGTGACCCAGTCCTCTTCCAGCACGTATTCTGGTTCTTCGGCCACCCCGAGGTTTACATCATGATTTTGCCTGCATTCGGCATCATCAGTGAGATCATTCCAACATTTGCCAGAAAGCGCCTGTTTGGCTACTCGTCAATGGTGTACGCAGTTGCTTCAATTGCATTGCTTTCGTTTGTGGTTTGGGCGCACCACATGTTTACCGTTGGGATGCCATTGGTCGGTGAAGTGTTCTTCATGTTCGCGACGATGTTGATCGCGGTCCCAACGGGGGTCAAAGTATTTAACTGGGTTGCGACTATGTTCCGTGGATCGATGACATTTGAGACGCCAATGCTGTTCGCAATCGCGTTCGTGGTTCTGTTTACAATCGGTGGCTTCTCAGGATTGATGCTTGCGATTGCGCCGGCTGACTTCCAGTACCATGACACGTATTTCGTTGTTGCTCACTTCCACTATGTCTTGGTGCCTGGTGCGATCTTCTCGATCATGGCTGCGACCTATTATTGGTTGCCGAAGTGGACTGGACATCAATTGAACGAAACCATGGGTAAACTCCATTTCTGGTTGTCGTTTGTTGGCGTGAACGTCACGTTCTTCCCGATGCATTTTGTGGGTTTGGCGGGCATGCCGCGTCGGATTCCTGACTATGCGTTGCAGTTTGCTGATTTCAACAGCATGGCATCCGTTGGGGCATTTATCTTTGGATTCTCACAGCTCGTATTTATATACAACGTGATCCAGAATGTCCGCGCTGGAGAGAAAGCAACTGCGCAGGTTTGGGAAGGTGCACATGGTCTTGAGTGGACGATACCGTCACCAGCGCCTTATCACACATTCTCAACGCCACCAAAGGTTGGTTAGGCTGATGGCTGAGCAGAACGAGATAAAAACCAATCGGCTTGTGGTGCGGCTGGCGACAGCCGCAATCGCAATGTTTGGTTTCGGCTTCGCTTTGGTCCCTTTGTATGATGTTTTTTGTGATATCACGGGACTCAACGGTAAAAACTTCAGTCAAGGTCCTGCAGAAGTTGCTTCAGTGGATCGGTCCAGGACTGTAAAAGTACAGTTCGTTACCGTTAACCCGGCGGGCATGCCTTGGGATTTCAAGCCAACTGTTCGCTCAATGCGAGTTTACCCTGGTGAAGATAAACACACGACGTTTTACGCGAAGAATTCGACTGGGGAATGGATGGTTGCGCAAGCCGTTCCATCTGTAACGCCATCGGAAGCCGCGCCCTATCTTCACAAGGTGAACTGTTTCTGTTTTGATCGGCAACCGCTGGACGCGGGCACCGATACTGAGATGCCTCTGTTATTCGTGGTCGACCCAGAGCTACCAGAGCACATTTCAACAATCACGTTATCTTACGCGCTATATGATCTGACTGATGATCAGAAGGTGGCGCAGTTAAAACTCGATAATGACAAAGGACGGACATCTTTATGAGTGGTTCGACATATTACGTTCCAGAACAAAGTAAGTGGCCAATTTTGGCCTCGGTTTCACTTGGGCTTCTCGCCTATGGTGCGGCAATGACGATTACAGCGATGACCGCTGATCGTGACTCTTTTGGTCCCTGGGTTCTCGGTGGTGGATTCCTAGTGCTTTTCTACGTGATTTTCGGTTGGTTTAAAGACCAGATTCGCGAGGAAGCTGAGGGGCTTCACAGCGACCAGCTCGATCGATCCTATCGCCAAGGCATGTTGTGGTTCATTTTTTCCGAGGTGATGTTCTTCTGCGCATTCTTCGGGGCGCTCCTCTACGTTCGTGTGTTCTCAGTGCCCTGGATTGGCGGTGAGGGCGACAAGGGCGTGACGAATATGTTGTGGGAGGGCTTCACTGCCACTTGGCCTTTGTTACAAACGCCTGATATGAAGCAATTCCCGGGTGCATCGGCGGTGATCGATCCATGGCATCTGCCTCTAGTCAATACGGCATTGCTGATAACGTCGAGTGTTACGGTGACTTTTGCGCATCACGCTTTGAAGGAAAATAAGCGCCGAGCTTTGGAGGCTTGGTTAGCCGCAACAATCTTGCTCGCCGTTGTCTTTTTGTACTTCCAGGCGGTGGAGTATCACGAAGCATATACTGAACTCGGCCTGACCCTCAATTCAGGTATCTATGGCGCGACGTTCTTCATGTTGACTGGTTTCCATGGTTTCCATGTGATGTTGGGTACAACCATGTTGTTTGTCATGCTCCTGCGCTGTTTTGATGGCGCTTTTTCACCAGACAAGCATTTCGCGTTCGAGGCAGTCGCTTGGTATTGGCACTTTGTCGATGTGGTTTGGGTTGGGCTGTTTATATTCGTCTATATCCTCTAACCACCGATCCCGTGGGGCTCGAGTAAGCCGGTGGCAATTCCGATGGCCACCAATGCGATGAGCCCCGCGGCCAGCCCAACGCGCCATGCAAGCGCATTCACGACACGCTTCTTGTCGGACGGGTCCTTCATCAGGAAGTAAAGGCCCGAAAATAAAACGCCAACGACGGCTAAAAACAAAATCACGATTAAAATTTTGAACATAGTATTTCTCACTGACTCGAAGGGTGCAGGAAACCACAATGTGGCTAACAAAGAAATGGTGGTTTTTAATTGTTGTGATTCCAATAGTCGGTTTGTGTGTCAAAGCGGGCTTTTGGCAGCTCGACCGCGCGCATCAGAAAGAGGAATTAATCCGGGTTTTGACTGTCGGCGAATCGTTGTTAAAGACAGGCTCTGACATGTTGAACGTAGGAGCGCCAAGTGGAACATATCAAGTTCAATTGACAGTCTACCGTGATGCTGCGAGGCCGCTAAGTTTTTTAGATAATCGGATCCAAGACCGAGTTGCGGGTTACGAAGTTTTTACAGAGGTAATGACCTCTGACGGGTCAGTCCGGATGTTAGTCAACCTTGGTTGGGTCCCTGGTAAGAAACGACGAGATGAACTTCCGTTGATCGAAATACCAGCCGTGTTTGAGTTGAAAGGGTTATGGGTTCCCGTCACTGACAGCTATTTGATGAGCGAGTCGGATGCTGAGACCCTCGGTAACGCTCAACGCGTGCAGTCGCTGACGGATCTGATCAAGACCGATTTGTTGCCCGGCATCGTGTTAGCCGATGGGTTATTACCTCGGAATGCCAAGGGGCCGAAGCCGAGACTTGGTCCAGAAACTCATTATGGATACGCCATTCAATGGTTTTTGTTGGCTGTGGTGCTCTGTGGAATGACGGCTGTGATCTTGAAGAAGGGGATATTACGTGGGTAATCGAACAACTTTTTGGCTCATTTGGGCCATTGCTTTGGTTCCCATGATCGCTGCAGTTGTAATGTATTTTGGGCAAATTGGCTTACCAGAAGGGCGCACACATCACGGCCAATTGGTAGCGTCTGGCACGCAGTATTCTGATATTGGGCTACCACATCCAGGTGAACCTGCGAAGTGGCAGGTTGTTCTGGCCTCAAATGCGTCGTGCTTGCCCTGTCAAACCTTTGGAGAGGGCATGGACAAGTTTCATACGGCGCTTGGTCGAGAGCGCAACCGTGTTGTTGTTTCTGAGGTCCAAACGATGACATTGACGGTCAGTGAGCCCTCTATCTGGGTCATCGACCCACTTGGAAACGTCGTTTTAAAGTTTGAGCCTGGTATTAATCCAACGTTAATTCTCCAGGATTTGAAAAAGTTATTGAAGGTATCGAAGGTGGGTTGATGGCAAATAATCTTCCATTAAAGCTAGCGACTATTGCTCTGTTCTTAGCAGTTGAAGTGGTCCTGATGGGTGGTTTTACACGGATCACTGATTCTGGCCTTGGTTGTCCGGATTGGCCGGGTTGTTTCGGCAAGATGGTAATGACCACCGATACTGAGACGATTGCGTATCTTCAAGAGCGTTACCCAGAAATCCATGTTGCGGTTCATAAAGGCTGGATCGAAATGATTCATCGCTATATTGCTGGAGGTCTTGGACTCTTGATCATGGGGATCGCATACCTTGGATATCGTGAAAAAGATAAAACGCCCAATTACCCCTATTTGGTCTCGCTTGCGCTACTTGGACTTGTCATCATCCAAGGAGCATTCGGTGCGTTCACGGTGACGCTGAAGTTGTTACCGAATATCGTGACACTGCATTTGATGGGTGGACTGATCATCGTTTCGACGCTGATGTACTTGCGTCATCGGCTTAAACGTCTAGCTAATGGTGACACTCAAGCTATTTCCATGCGATTGCCAGTTCTTGTCGGGATCGGTTTATTGTTCGCGCAAATCCTCTTGGGGGGTTGGGTATCGACTAACTATGCCGGTTGGGCATGCCCAGGAGTACTCAGTTGCACAGGCGGCGGTGAGGTTCAATACGATTTCCAGAGTGGATTCAATTTGCTCCCAGAAATTGGGCCAAATTATGAAGGTGGGCAGCTTGAGCACGGTGCACGAGCTGCCATACAAGTAGTGCATCGGGCCGGTGCCTTCGTGGTCCTTGGCTATTGGCTAGTTTTGTTGGCGGTTTATCTCAAACGTGGCGTGCTAACGTCTCGTAAAGCGTCTAACTTTATTGGATTAACTCTGGTACAAATAGTTTTCGGCTATGCAAACGTTGTCTACGCAGTGCCCGATAGCCTTGCATTTATCCATCATGCTTTGGGTGTTTTGCTATTATTAGTGGCGTGGTTGATTGCATATGAGACGGCTACTGAACAGGAGGATGCTGTTTATGGCAATGTTAGACACGCTTGATGCTGGGCAGACGAATCCAACTTGGAAGGATTATTTAACGCTCACCAAACCACGGGTTGTCGCGGTTCTTGTGATGACCTCGATGGTTGGAATGCTTCTCGCAAGGCCGGTATTACCTCCGATTGAACTGTTTATTCTTGCAAACTTAGGTATCGGACTTGCTGCATCAGCTGCGGCCGCTGTGAATCATGTCGTCGATAGGCGCCTTGATGCAACGATGAGTCGAACCAAACATCGACCGGTCTCAGAGGGTAGAGTGTCGCCGACCAATGCATTGATTTTTGCATTTGCGCTGGGTTTGACTGGTCTAACGATCCTAGTCATGGTCGCAAACGTGCTAACAGCCGTTTTGACATTTGCATCGATCATCGGTTACGCGGTGGTGTACACGTTGTATCTGAAGCGAGCGACGCCTCAGAATATTGTCATTGGTGGCATCGCTGGTGCGGCTCCACCACTGCTAGGTTGGGTGGCTGTGACCGGGTCAGTCGACCCCAACGCCTTGTTGCTTGTTGCAATTATTTTTGCCTGGACGCCACCTCACTTCTGGGCTCTGTGTATCGCAAAAAAAGAGGATTACGCGAACGCTGATATTCCGATGTTACCTGTAACCCATGGTGAGGACTACACGCGCTTACAGATGCTTCTTTACACCATTTTGATGATCATCGTCACGGTACTGCCATACCTTAGTGGAATGAGTGGAATAGTGTATTTAACCGGCATTATCATCATCAACGCTCGGTTTTTGATGTTATTAAAGCGATATACCGATTCGAAAGAAGCGCAGGATGCGATGACTCTTTTTTGGTATTCGATTCGGTATATTATGTGGTTATTTCTTTTTTTGTTGGTAGATCACTTTGTCGTGCTGTGATTCCTGTTGATTGAGGGCAGATTGGCATAGGTCAGTTGACCGCGCCTCTTGGAATTCAACAATCAACTGATCGTTCACGGTGAGGCTAAGCATTATGGAAAGGTCCAGGGAGGACTTAACATATGACGTATCTCGCCATATCGCTGGTACATTAAAGGATCCGAAACAGGAGTGGGTTCTCATCTAGCCGGAGCGTTACGCAGCCAATAATTTTTTAACTCGGATTTCAATCTTGGCTGCGATCCCGGTGATTGCTTTGTAAGTTGGTGTTAGACAAGTAGGTTGGTCGATCGCTAGTGAAGAGCCTTTTCGGCTTGTTGAATCAAGCGCGCTTCGGTCGGCACTCCTCTTTTACTTTGCGATGTGGCTGCCGTCGCGTGTATCCCAGTCTGTATGCACTGGATGGAAAAGACGTGTGGAGGCGAGGTATAGCCCGATACTTGTTTCGTTTTAACCACGGTGACAGCGACTCCACTGTTCCTGTCAGGTATTTCATTTTGTTACTGGTGCTTTGGTTAAATGTGGCCGTCAAGGGCGGTGCCGTAGCCTATTCGGTGCACCTTCTCGATAGTGGGACGTTGCGAATAATGAAAATTGATCAAGACCGCACTTTTATGTTTGCGTCATCAATATTAACGGTTGCGTTATGTAAGTTGGTGGGTATGTCAGCGGCAAGCGTTATCGCCTGGAGCTACTTGGTTCCGCTCGTTTATCTTCCTTAAATTTGTAACCAGTACACGGCATACAATGAGGCCATTCCGACGATTAATGTGGGAATTGTTTTTTTTGTGGTGAAGAAAGTGATTGCGGCAATGCCTGCAGCGATTGGCTTCGGATCGATTACCACTGGGCCAAAGGCATTCACGAGCCCGATATCATCCTGAAATATCCCAGGGATAACTAATGCACAAAGGACTGCTGGCGGAACCAACTCCAGCGAATCCGTAAACCACTGTGGCAGTTTGAAGTAGTGCTGACCCTCAATGAATGCGCATTTCAGTGCGAGCGTCACAAGACCAGCGAGAGCCACGACGATTAAGAAACCATTTGTCATCATCTACTGAATCGCTTATATAAAAGGCCAGCGAGCATACCGAGTAAGCTACCGAGCATTAATCCAAGATTATACGGAAGCTCGAGCCCGAGAAAGGATATACCAGCGCCCGTGAGCGCCGTGACTCGATGAGCGTTTGTTCGTAGGGTATTGAGTGCAAGCGCTAAAAACGTCAGCGGGATCATAAACTCGAGTGACCAAAACACAGGGATCACTTGTCCGATAAGGGCGCCTGCCAAAGTGCACAGTTGCCACAGGAGCCATAGAACAAGCGTGCCACCTCCGTAGTAAGCCATTCGCTCATTGAGATTCCAGTCATGTGTTGGGTAGTCCCGTTGACAGATTGCAAAGATTTGATCGGTCAGTCCATATCCTGCGAGCAGTCGAGAAGCCCGATTGGCATTCGCTAAATATGGCGCGATCGATGCGCTATAGAGCACGTAACGCAGGTTGATAGCTGCAACGGTCATGAGAATAACCCATAGTGAGGCCCCTTCGTCCATCAATTGGTATGTAGCAAGTTGCGATGCGCCAGCGAACATCAGAAGTGATCCCATTGTCGAATCAATCCATGTATATCCAAATGATACCGGTGTGAATCCAGCAATGAGTCCAAACGGAACGACTCCAGGTAGGAGCGGCAACATCGCGTACATCCCTTGTCGTGCGCGCGATTGAAGATTCCTTGGTGAGGTACGATGCATGGATGGAAGATACCGGAAGTGAAAAAAAAGCGCAGAAATTTTGTAACGGCATTGACAAATTGGATACCCACAAACCCTGTGGATAACTATGGGGATTGATTTTTATTGGAGTGGCCGAAATACCTAATTTAGTAGCGTTCGCGCTAAATGTTTAAAATTTAAACAATGGAAGCATCTGGAATTAAATTTCGAAAAATCAATTATTTATCTTAAGTATGTCCGCAACAAACTGTTTTTATTACAGTTTTTGAAAAGATGATTTCAGGTGACTTGATGTTGCAGAAAGTAACACATAATTGTGGATAGCATGCACGATGATGGTGCAATGATTATCGATTCGGAGCGGTGTTTGGTGCTGGAGTACAGAGATAACGGTTGATTGAGTCGGTTGAGGCAAGTGCTTCCCTTGCGATTTCGCACGCGGCTTTTGATTCAAAGATTTGCTCTGTCGAAATCGGTGTCACGATTCCAGGAATCAGCATCATCAGAATATGAGCGGTTAGCATGAGTTAGTTCCCTTGCCTGCGTACCGAAAGATACTTGGCGAGTCTTTTGTTAATGGCCCGTTGTAATGCGGGCCGTTTCAGCTTTAAGTTGTAATCGGTCCACATTGACCCACATGTAAGCAAGGATACTTGCTGCATAGCCGAGCGCAATTGCCCAAGGCCATTTGAAATGTCCAAAGAATGTATATCTACCCTTTCCCTGTCCCATCAGTGCTACACCTGCTGCTGATCCGATCGACACTAATGTTTCCCATGTAGCCGACAAGGCCTGTGACACTGACCAACTTATTATCGGTTCTATTTCGGCGGTGTTCACAAAGAATCCCGCCTAGACCAAATCCAGCGCTTACAACATAAAAATCTAGCCCGCTTTAATCTGATTGATTTGATAGAGGCCTTTCTGGACCCAAAAGAATCGCCAGCCAGCGATACTTGGGTGATTCTTCAAATGCAAGTTTCGCGGTCATGGTTAAAGGAATGGCTAATAAGATGCCGACAATTCCCAATAACCAACCCCAGAATACTAACGATAAAAAAACCACCATGGGGGATAGGCCTAGTCCCTGTCCCTGCAGGCGTGGCTCAATGATTTGCCCCAATGACACGTTGACACCGAGATATACGAGTGTTGTCAGACCAGCAGAGCCGAGGCCAAATTCAAGGAATGCAAGGATCACAGCAGGGACGCCCGCCAAAATCGAGCCGAGTGTCGGGATGTAGTTTAGTAAGAAGGCCAATAAACCCAAAACAAATGGAAAATCGATTCCTTCCGACAGCAAAAAAATCGTAACGGCGACCCCTGTAATGACACCAATTAAGGTTTTAATCGCAAGGTACTTATTTAAGTGTTTCATGAATTGCGTAAAAGCGACGAAAGGCTCGTGCTCACCGCGTCCAAACGCAACGCGAACCTTCTGTGGCATCGAGGCAGCTTCCATGAGGATAAACAGCACGATTAACAGAATTAAAAATCCGTTCGTGACGAGGGCCCCGAGTGCAGTTAGTAAGTTGGATAACAGGGTAAAGACACCGGACGTATCAAAGGATTCGCGTAACTGATTCGCATCGATGGGTATGTCGTAACTGGCTGCCAGTATCCAGAGTGAGTCGAGCTGCTCATTGAGCCGTGCCTCATAGGTCGGAGCTGCCTCTCTAAATGCGTTGACTGACCCACCAACGACTGCGCTGAGACCCGCGATGATTGATAACAGTAACACTAATACGATGAGCACCGACAAGACATTCGGGACTCCTCTTCGTTGGAGACTAGTCGATAGTGGAGCCGAAATTAGCGCCACGAATAAAGCAACCAACAATATTACGACGATTGCACTTGCCGATTTAATACCTGCTAAAACGACGACAAAAGCGGCGAGATTAAAAAGCCAACGTTCTCCGGTATTCACTCGAGCCTCACATGATGAAATGTATAGGCACGATGTTAGCAAAAGAGCGATGGTTTGAATGCCTGAAATTTCAAGAAGTGGTGTTTTATTCAGATTCCAGATAATGGGACCGTGCTTTAGATCTGCCTATTTTACATTGAATTGCCTAACGCGAATCATAAGATGTGTGGATCGTCAGGCCGCATTGTGTCCACGCGGACTCGGCGCGAACTAGCTTGTGGGTCTTGGGCTTAAACGGCAACGGGTGCGATCATCCATGTGACTGCTTGGTAGTCACCATCCACGGTGCATCCTGAGAATACCGTATGTCCCGCCAATGCACACTGAAAAAAGAATAAACCTTTGGAGTAACACGAGCTCGGAAAAGGAATCCGTGTAGCCCATGGTTAGGCCGAAACCAGGTTTTAACCCATGAAATGTCCCCTATATAAGCGGTTCCCACATAACAAACTAATACCAAAAGACTGCTGACACATGTGCGATAACAGTGATTAAAATCAGTTTGCTGAGTATTGGGCGTGCTCGACTGCGCGGTCGACTGCTGCTGGCGATAAAGATGCTTCAGGGGGTCCGGCGAATAAAATATCATCGGATGATGCCATCCCTGACAATACTGTCAGGCCGATTAATATGAGCATTAGATAAACGGCGACCTCCGATCATTGTATGGCCTGATGTATGTTCGGTTTCTTTAGCAAAAACTCGAGAAGCGTACATACTTGGGTCCGACGAATCCCCGCGCGTGGCGAAAAACAACCCAGCCGCTGGGTAATACGCTAACTGTGGCATGCGTATCGATGCGTTTGAGCTTTTCGCCAGAGAACTACTGGAATACGACACCTAATACAATCAGCCAATGACCAAAACGGCCCCAAAAGTCTTAAACTGGTTGTGGTGACAACATCAGATTTCTTCGCGGTTTGTGTGAATTTAGTGATCTGGTGATGCGTGTCGGCCCGCACTATACTGTCTGTGTCGCTTGATTTGGCCCAGTCGCATGCAACTGTTTTCTTTGTGTCATTCGAGGCGTTCGCCGCGGTTTGAGTGATTGACCGATGTAATTTACTTACAGAATATTGTCCGACAAAATGTATTGGTATTTATAACTACAATGATTTCATTAAATCAATTCTGTGGCATCCTGACCCTGTAAGCTGTTCGAGACGTTTCTGAATGCAGATTCGGTAGAACGTTGCATGGATGAAAGTTTTCAACGGATTGAGGTGGAATATGCTTGTACTAACCCGTCGTGTGGATGAATCGATCCGTATCGGCGATGACATTCGGATTACCGTGGTTAAAATCAAGGGGACCCAGCAAATCTGCGTTGGCGTTGATGCGCCCCGTGACGTGCCTGTTTTGCGCGAAGAACTGCTGATTGATCGGTCTGAAGTATCTGACGAAGTCGAATCTTCAAACTCGTAACCCGTTATTTGACCCCCGAAGTTCGCGTATCATTGAATGATGATGACATGCGGGTGCCCTATTGACCTCAAAACCAACCATATTTGTCCGACCGGGCCTTTCGGTATGCTTTTTCCAAGAGTGGCTATCAGCCAGTGACAGCAAGCGGTTATTGCATCGCCTTCGAGCTGACATGGAATGGATGCAGGGAGAGATACGCCTTTTCGGTCGTTTCATTGATGAACCTCGCTTGACGGCTTGGTCTGGCGATGTCCCGTATACTTACTCCAAACGGTTGCTTGAAACGAGATCCTGGCATCCGCAACTGGTCGAATTGCGGAGGAGCCTTGATGCCTTACTCAGGACTCTTGGGATATCGACCCCCCAGGGTTTGAATCATTGCCTTCTCAATTATTATCGGTCTGGTCAAGATTCCATGGGGTGGCATCGTGATAATGAATTTGAACTGGGCCGACAGCCCGTGATTGTCTCATTGTCGCTGGGTGAGCCCCGACGATTTAGATTACGACAAAAATACGATGACACGAGTGCTCCGCTGACATTTGAACTTGGTGATGGAAATCTGTTAATCATGTATGGACTGACTCAAATCTATTGGGAGCATGCTTTGCTTAAGAGTCGAAAGGATTTGGGGCCTCGTATGAATCTGACATTCCGCTCAGTGGTTGTTTAAATGAGCCGAAGAATTTTGTGTGTTCTGCATCAAGCACATTCAACAACAGGTCAGGTTGGGGTGGCACTCCGGCAGCTCGGGCACCAAGTACACATTATTCGCCCCTTGGTTGGTCAGCGCATCCCGAGACAGGTTGACCGCTTTGATGGACTGATTGTGTTTGGTGGACCGATGAGCGCAAATGATGATCATCTCCAAGGTATCCGGACAGAACTATACTTAATTGAACGTTGGATGAATCGGGATCGCCCGATTTGGGGGATTTGTCTGGGCGCACAACTGATGACCCGGGTTTTGGGAGCGGTGGTTTATAAACATCCGAGTGAGCAAGTTGAAGTTGGTTGGTATCCAATTGATCCGGTGGGCTCTGGTAAACGAATCTTGACGCCATTGACTCATGTTTACCAATGGCATCGTGAAGGCTTCGAGCTTCCAAGTGGGGCAAGCCGTTTGGCATCTGGGGTCGTTGGTGGTCTCTTTAGAGAACAAGCATATCTCATGGGCCAAAATGCATTGGCGACTCAGTTTCACCCCGAGATGCAACCAAAAATGATGAACCACTGGCTGATGCGGGCAGGTCACATGCTCGAACTGTCCGGTTCGATGAATATCAATAATCACCGGTGCGGTATCACCCGATATTATCTGAAGCAATCACGCTGGTTAAAGCGCACACTTGATCGGTGGGTTGCGTTTAAGCTTTTATCCGCTTGACCAAAGATTTGCAGTCATCTGTCGATACCTATACAACTCAATACAATTACTAAGATAGGTTGTGCGGAGATATGCATGGATTATTATTAGTCACCGCTTTATTGACCCTTGCTTTTCTGATCTATGGACTTTACCAACTTAATCAACGGGTCATGCGGCTTGAAGAAAAAAAGCGCCAAATCGCCGCTGAAAAGACCTTGAAAAACCGGGCCGTCCAAAACAAAGATCCGTCGAAAAGTGAGCATATTTTTCATGATCTCGAAGGCGAAGAGCTGTTCTATGCGATGGTCGGCGAATACCATCAAGAACTTGAGTTCTCTGAAGATGCGAGAAAGCGATTTGAACTCGTCGTTCGGAAACATATTCTCGAGGTCTTAGAGCGCGCTAAACAAGGTGAGCGTGCACTCGATTCGGAGACTACGATTCAAATGTTGAGAGGTCCGGTCCGATCATGGTTACCGCAGGATGTGGTGGGTTCTCTATTGATTCAAGGCAATATTCTGGCGACTTATCCAAAAGATGAGAAAGCAATTCAATCCATTCAGTCGACGATCGATCGTCTCTACATGCGGCTCGGCTATCAATCACCGAATGATCTGCTTGAGCTGAATGATGATCAAGCGCCAGAGCAAGAGGCGGACGGTCAGATGACAGAACACAATGACGAGCCGAAACGCCCCCCGGGCGCCGACGGATTTATGTAACACAATCTTCATTTGTTTTTTGTTGGCTACATCTATATTTTGATATTTATTGAAATATTGAATTGATATTGGTTGAGATGGATACAATCACCGCAGTCCGCTGCTTTCAGGCGATAGGACAAACACATCGGTTAGAGATGTTTCGACAACTCGCACAAGCTGGTGACGCCGGCATCACGGCAGGCTTGATCGCTGAAGCTCTCGATTTAGCGCCATCGCGGGTAAGTTTTCATTTGAAAGAGCTTGAGGCGTCGGGTCTTTGTTTTGCGGAACGAGAAGGGCGATTTATTCGATATCGAATCGCGCCCTCTGCGGTGCGCGCATTATTGGAATTTCTATTGGCGGACTGTTGTCAGGGGCGAAGCGATCTATGCTCGCCGGCGTTGTCCAAAATCACCGCCAGGCATTAAGGAGGAATTGATCAATGCGTGTTGGAATTAATGGACTTGGTCGTATTGGTCGATTGGCGATTCGAGCCTTACAAAACCATCCGATACTCGAATTGGTTCATGTGAATGATGTGGCTGGTGATGCTGCAACCCATGCGCATTTATTGACATTTGATTCGGTTCATGGGTTTTGGGATGTCCCCGTTGTAGTCGATGGGAATGATCTTGTGATCAAACAAAGACCGATTCGGGTCACTTCTGCAAGAACACTTGAGGATGCTGATTTTGGCGATTGTGATTTAGTGCTTGAGTGTACGGGACAATTTAAAACGGTTGATGCGTTGACACCGTATCTTGACGCTGGCATGTCTCAGGTGGTGGTGTCGGCACCGATCAAAGTACCGGAGGTGCTGAATGTTGTGATGGGTGTGAACCAAGCACTGTTTTCTGCTGAAAAGCATCCAATCGTCACCGCAGCCAGTTGCACAACAAATTGCATTGCGCCTGCCATTCAGGTCATTCACGGGACGTTTGGCATCAGGCATGGGTCGATTACGACTGTTCATGACATTACGAACACACAAACCATTTTGGATGCTCCTCATAAAGATTTACGTCGAGCGCGTGCGTGTGGCATCTCTCTAATTCCCACCACGACAGGAAGTGCAACTGCCATCGCAGAAATCTTTCCCGAACTTCGTGGTCGTCTGAATGGACACGCAATACGGGTTCCACTGGCGAACGCATCGATTACAGATTGTGTGTTCGAGCTTGAACGCAAGGTGACTATTGAAGAGGTCAACGTGGCTTTGAAACAAGCAGCGGAAACCTCGTTATTGGGCATCCTAGGCTATGAAGAGCGTCCCCTAGTCTCGGCTGATTACAAGACTGATTCTCGCTCGAGTATTGTTGATGCGCTCTCAACGATGGTCGTGAACGACACGCAGTTAAAGCTGTATCTCTGGTATGACAACGAGTGGGGGTATGCGAACCGTTTGGTCGAGTTAGCAGCCTTCACTGGGACACAGCGTGGACTCTAAGCTGCATGACTATGCTGTAATTACCGGCAATTACTGGGCGTTTACCTTAACTGATGGCGCTCTGCGCATGCTTGTCGTGTTGCACTTTCACAGCTTGGGCTTCACCCCCCTAGAAATCGCATCTCTCTTTTTGTTTTACGAATTTTTTGGAATCGTGACCAATGCGGTTGGTGGCTGGTTGGGTGCACGAATTGGCCTCAATCGTACGATGCAAATTGGTCTTTTGATGCAGATTGGCGCGTTATCGATGCTACTGGTGCCAGAACACATGCTCAGTATGACCTGGGTGATGGCAGCACAAGCACTGTCCGGTATTGCGAAAGATTTGAACAAGATGAGTGCTAAAAGCTCCATGAAGTCGATCGCAAGTGATCAAAACGATGGCTTATACCGAATCGTTGCGTTCTTAACAGGCTCCAAGAATGCATTGAAAGGCGCTGGCTTTTTTGGTGGGGCTCTCTTACTGTCGGTGTTTGATTTTCAGGGAGCGATCATCGCAATGGTGGTCATGCTGACCACCGTGTGGGTGTTCAGTCTTTTATTGTTACGCCAAGAACTTGGTGTGATGAAGCATAAGCCGGCATTCAATCAGATTTTTTCAAAGTCGAGGGCGGTCAATTGGTTATCGCTTGCGAGATTCTTTCTATTCGGTGCCCGCGATGTTTGGTTTGTTGTGGCCTTACCTGTTTTTCTGCATATGACGCTTAAGTGGGATTTTTGGCAGGTTGGCGGATATTTGGCCTCCTGGATCATCATCTATGGATTGATTCAAGCAGTCGCACCACGGTTAACAGGGAAAAATAAAACACCGCATGCTGTACGCATACAACTGGTGGTATTTGGTTGTTTACTCGCACTCGTCCCAGCAGGGATCGCGATCTCACTGACTCACGATTTTTCGGTCGTGTATGTGGTGACCATTGGGTTGTTGCTGTTTGCATTATTATTTGCCATGAATTCAGCGTTACACAGTTTCCTAATTGTCCGCTTTGCTCGTGTTGATGGCGCAAGCTTAGATATCGGATTTTATTATATGGCGAATGCAGGTGGTCGGCTTGCTGGAACCGTTGCTTCAGGGGCGCTATATCAAGTATACGGTTTGGATGCTTGTTTGTGGGTTTCTGCGCTATTGATCGTGTTTGGATCACTTACCGCACTCTCTCTCCCGCAGGAAGAGTCGGGTACTGCCTAGATCATTGATCGCGACGACTTGGATTTCGTTTGTAGAATTCTTCTACAAGGTGTGCGGACGCATGACATCTGATCCGTCCAAATCCATTAATTGCTATTCTAATCATGTCATTCTATCTATGTTGAGGCGTGCATTGCGCAACAAAATTTTGTAATATTACGTATATTTATGAAAAAAAGATCGATTAGCAAAGGGGAATTTGGTGTTAACCCAAATTGAATCATCGCTTGATCAATTAAGCCGTTCTGAGCGCAAAGTGGCAGCTTTTGTTCTTGGCGAGGCGTCACGGGTATTGTCGATGTCAATCGCTCGGCTTGCGCGCGAGGCTGATGTCTCTGAGCCGACAGTCAATCGCTTTTGTCGCACATTTTCAGCAACCGGATTTCCCGACTTTAAACTGAAGCTGGCGCAAAGCCTGGCGAGTGGACCGACGCTGACTACCGCGATGGTATCTGACACTGATGCGATCCCTGCGATATTCTCGAAGCTGACGGATAAAGCCATTCGCTCGGTACATGATCTGAAGTCATCAATCGATGTGCTCACCTTAGAGCGAGGAGTCGATCTATTCTGCCAAGCGAGGCAGGTTGCATTCTTTGGGATGGGAGCAAGTGGCTCTGTTGCGCGTGACGCGCAGCACAAATTCTTTCGGTTCAATGTGCCTGTTGTTACTTATGAAGATGGCTTGATGCAGCGCATGCATGCGGCAGCGATGAAAACTGGGGATTTGGCTGTTGTGATTTCGCATACAGGTCGAACCCGTGCGATGGTCGAAGCGGCGACTTTTGCGCGTGAAGCTGGGGCAAGTGTCTTGGCGATCACGCGTTCTGACACCCCGCTTTCACGGGTCGCGACACTGACTGTCTCGGTTGATGTGGATGAGAATACAGAGCTGTATATCCCAATGATGTCGAGGCTGATGCAATTATTGGTTTTGGATGTTTTAGTAACCGGTGTTGCGCAAAAGCGGGGTTCAGATTTTCAGCCACATCTTGCGCGAATCAAGCAGGCGCTGGATGGAACAAGGCTACCTGACTGAGATGTCTTTTGATTGTCACAATATCTTGTTAAATTACTACAAAGGACTGAAATGATGATCGTGGCAAGGTTTTGAGAATGCGTCGAACAAAAATTGTGGCTACACTCGGACCGGCTTCAGACCGTCCCGGGGTCTTGGAAGCGCTTCTCGATGCGGGGGTCGACGTGTGTCGGCTTAATTTTTCTCATGGCAGCGCTGATGACCATCGTCGGCGATCGAATGAGGTACGGCAAATCGCAAAAGATCTCGGACGAGCAGTTGCGATTCTTGCTGATCTTCAGGGACCGAAGATCAGGATAGCTCGATTTAAAGAACAGTCGGTCATGTTGAGCGTTGGTGCGCGGTTTGTACTTGACGCAGATTTGAATCCGAATGACGGCGATCAAACGCGAGTCGGGTTGGATTATCGAGAACTTCCCAAGGATTGTCGTCCAGGCGATGTGCTCTTGCTTGATGATGGACGAGTGATTCTGGGTGTCTCGGAAGTCAGCGGATCTCAGGTAATCACGGAAGTTCTCACCGGCGGGAAGCTGTCAAATAATAAAGGAATCAATAAGCAGGGTGGTGGGCTATCAGCAGCCGCCTTAACTGATAAAGACTACAGAGACATGGATGTGGTCTCAGAAATCGATGCGGATTTCGTTGCCATTTCGTTCCCGCGGAATGCAGAGGATATGCATTTGGCACGTGCAGCACTAAGTAAATGTGGCTCTCATGCTGATTTAGTAGCCAAAGTAGAGCGCGCTGAAGCGGTTGCTTCAGATGCAGTGCTTGATGAATTGATCTCTGCAAGTGATGCTGTGATGGTAGCGCGCGGTGATTTGGGAGTCGAAATCGGCGATGATCGACTGATCGGCATACAAAAGAAGATTATTACGCGCGCGCGTGCACTTGATCGTCCAGTCATTACAGCGACTCAGATGATGGAATCCATGATTTCGAATTCGATGCCAACACGTGCAGAAGTGTTTGATGTGGCGAATGCCGTGTTGGATGGCACAGATGCGGTGATGTTGTCAGCAGAGACAGCTGCCGGCGATTACCCGGTCGAAACAGTCTTGTCGATGGCTAAAACGGCAGCCGGTGCGGAGCAGACTGAGCAAGCACAGGCGCTCGGTGCCAGGGTCGAAGCGCAATACGGACGTCGTGATGAGGCGATTGCACTAGGAGCGATGTATATCGCAAACCATTTAAAAAAATTAGCTGCGATTGTGTGTATTACCGACAGCGGGTCCACGCCTCTGTGGATGAGCCGTTCAGGAGCAAGTCTTCCAATTGTTGCACTCTCGGTGCGACCCAAAACCTTGGCTCGCATGTCGCTATTTAGGGGTGTAATGCCTTTGGCTTTCGACCCACCCACTGATGAGTCCATGAGCTTTGTCGATCAAGTTGTCGTTAGACAGGTCGCCGAGTCATTAGGTCTCCCAGTGGATAGCCAAGTCCTTCTAACCCGAGGTGATCGTTTGAATACACCAGGAGGCACCAGTACCTTAAAAATTGTATCGGTCGAAGAGGCGAAGCGAATCACAGATGGTGATTGAGATAAAAATTCCCAAAGAAGCGGAAATTCCTCCCACTGATTTTGTTATCGTTGGGGGTACAGGGGATCTGGCACTACGAAAAATTTTTCCTGCATTATTCCATCGATTTTTGGATGGTCAGATCCCAGAGAGTTGCGCCCTGATCGCAGCAGCGCGTCATACTTTGCTCAAAAAAGAGTTCTTGAATCAATTGAGACCGTTCTGTGATGAAGTGATCACACCCGATAACGAAGCCAACTGGTTAGCTTTTGGTGATCGAGTTCAGATCATTGGATTCGATGTCAAAACAGGTAAAGGCG
>CACBSE010000008.1 GCA_902541775.1 uncultured Litorivicinus sp.
AATGTATCTTTATGTCGATCAAAAAGAGGGGCTACGGCAGGTCCCGGATGATTTGCTTTCGAGTTTTGGACAGACCGAATCGGTGATGGTACTGCCCTTAACAAGAGATAAAAAACTCGCCCGAGTTGAAGCGACTGACGTCTTGGAAGCGATTGAGCAGCATGGCTATTTTTTGCAGATTCCTCCACCACTAGAGGCTTTAGCTGAGGCTCAAATTACTGCGATGGTAAAGGCAGAGGAACAGTTGGCCGACACTCAAAACCAAGAGCCAACGAAGTAACTCCAGTTCCAACAGCCCGACTACGAGCAGTGATACCACCGCAGTTCCTACGATCATCATCGCATTTGCGATGTTATTCACAGCAATACGGTCGGCGACAGCGACGGTGTCATCCTGCAGTAATGTATACAATGGTAATGCAAGGAATCCACCACCCATACTTGTGAGCACGAGTCCAGTTGTGGCGGCCTGAAAATCGTTGAGCTGCAGAATGAGTGAGCCGAAGACCATGGCGCTGGCTCCGGCGATAACTCTAGTGGTTAGGTGGCGGTTTTTGAGCAATACACCGAGGCATGCACCGAGTGTCACCCCGAGTACGAAGTAACTTAGTAACGTGCCTACTGATTGTGGTGATAGCTGCCAGGTGTCGACCGTCAGTATGGGTAAGTGAGTGAGCCACACCGATCCGACGCCCCAAAATCCACTGATGCACCAGATTGCAGACATGGATCGTCGATCTTGACGCTGTTGATGCACTAAATATTGGATGGAACGCGGAGTGTGATCCGGTCTGCCATCGAGGTGAGGAAGGAAAAAAACGCCCATTAACCCGATACAGGCCATCAGTAAGATCAGAGTGATCAGGTGGATTGTTGAGTTGAGGATCCAATCCGAGGCGATCAAGGTGCCAATCAGAATGGCGACAAATGTGGCCGATTCCATCCAAGCATTTTTATTGAGTAGGTCTGCTTGGTTGGTCAATTGAGGAATCAATGCATATTTGAGTGGTCCGATGAGAGCCGACTGAACCCCAAATCCAGCGATACATAGGAGTAACAGCCATCCAAGCTTGAAATAGATCGCGATTGCTGAAATCAATGCGAGTACGAGCTCAACAGTCTTCAAAATCATCAACCAACGCTTAGGCGCTTGGACATTGGCTTGGTGTGCTGCAAATCCTGCGAGCATAATGAAAGGCAAGATGAAGCACAGTGCCGCAGCATTTGCGAGCACTACAGGATTGAGTGTGAAAACGTCCCAAGACAAAGCCGTGATCGCGACAATAAAGGCAGTTTTTACGAGATTGTCGTTTGCTGCTCCGGAGAACATTGTCAACAGAAGCCCTGCGAATCCTCTATTGTGGTTCAGTTGAGGGCCTCACAAGCATTTTGAGTGCATGATGGTCGAGTAGTCGAACGGTCTTATTTTCAAAAATCAAAATTTTTTCTCGCTAAAGTAGCCGATTAAACAACTAATTGTCTCAGGGGCCAGCGCAAGAAAATCAGAGATATCCGTCTGTGGCATGGGGGGCTCAATTTTTGTATCAAATAGATTTTGCCGCTTGTGATGGGTACTTATGGCTTGAATCAGTAACCCAAATTGCACAAGTGCTGGCAGATAAGTTTGGATGATCTGACGCTGAGCTTGAGCAGTCTGGAGAGCGATCGCTCGTCGCAGGCCCTGAGCACGCGCAAGTTGCCTGAGTTGCGCTCCTTGCAGGGGAGCGAAAGGGAGTCGACAGACAGTCGATCGATTTACCGCCTGACCTGTAAATACGTAAGAGCCTCCCGTCAGACCACAAGTGACAACAAGATCGCCAAGCATTCTATATGCCTGAAATTTGTGCGTCATGACCATACAGTGGTGTCATGATTTTGAACCCACTACTTTTGACCATGTGCAAATTACTGGCTGTATCGCGGTGACAATAGAGTTTTTGATCTTTTGGAACTGTGATGTTGTCAGCAACGATTGAGCTTAAACCTGAATTCAAGCACCCGACAGTTTCGAAGAGAAATAAGGCACAGAGCGCGCACTGCTGAGAAAGACCAGTGGCTCTCGAATCCATTCGCAGCAAGGGCTGTTCTAATCTCATCAGTTCTCCTGATTGTTGGTTTTCTGTATTTTGACGGAGTTTGATCCGTGGTCAACAAAACGATTTTGTTGCAATGCAAAATAAAAAGAGTATATTGATCTAATGGAGCACTGCACAATTACACCCGAAAGGAAGAATTATGTACCAGATTGACACTTCTTTGACCATGTATGCATTAAAGCAGGGAGAAGCCATGGTCTCTCAATTCAATGCAATATTCGATCAAATGGTTGATGATTCATTTGCACTGAACCGAGCAATAGTGAAACTTGATCTTGTTGAGATGAGCCCAGGAGAAACCTTTGAGTTGCTGTTTCCTTATGTGGCAACAGGTAGCGTAAAAAAAAGATCAGTTCATCCAGAGAGTGCCTCGGAGAGCAAGGCGATTGCGCAGACGCCGACATCACACGACAATCTGAAGCTGATTTCAGGAATTGGCCCACGTCTTGAGAAGAAGTTACGTGACGCCGGAATTACTTCGTATTCGCAGATCGCTACCTTGACGCCTGCCGAGATCACAGATCTTGAAGCAAATGTCGTAAGTTTCCCCGGCCGTATTAAGCGA
The DNA here is from genome assembly GCA_902541775.1 of uncultured Litorivicinus sp. Taxonomy (GTDB): domain Bacteria; phylum Pseudomonadota; class Gammaproteobacteria; order Pseudomonadales; family Litorivicinaceae; genus HIMB30. The sequence goes on from CACBSE010000008.1 coordinate 2,662, forward strand.
GATGACTGGATTGGTCAAGCACAATTGTTGATGAATTCTTAACGGCTTTCCTCAGGCGAAGAATTCGGATTTGCCGGGCAATAGCCCGGCTTTTTTTAGGTTAATGGCTTCGATCCGAGCACGCAAAATGAGCGTTCAGGTAGGGCTTTCTTCAACACGAAGAATCCGACGACAGCTGACAGAATTGATCCAGTTAAAATACCAAGTCGGTCGAGTCCCGCTAGCGGATTACCCATGCCGCCGAAAGCCAGTGAACCAATAAACAATGACATGGTGAACCCGATACCGCATAAGAGCGATACACCAAACAATTGACCCCAGTTCACATGGCGCGGCATCTGTGCGATGCCAAATTTCAGGATGAGGAAGCAGCAGAGCATCACGCCAATTGGCTTACCGAAGAACAACCCTGCAGCGATACCTATGGGGACTTCGTGGCCCAAAATAGCCAAGCCTTGTTCCCCGATGGCAACTCCAGCATTGGCGAAAGCGAATAATGGTAATACGATATAGCTGGAGAATCCGTGAAGCTCATGTTCGAGCTTCACAACTGGTGAGGATTCTTGTTTAGGGATCGTGTATGGAATACAAAAGCCAAGTGCAACGCCGGCGAGCGTTGCGTGGACGCCAGATTTCAGAACAGCTACCCACATTATGAATCCAACAAACAAATAAGCCGATTTGTTACCCACATTTGAGTAATTCATCAGAATTAATACGCCAAGTGCCGCGAATGCGACCCCCAACGAGCCAACGCTCAGTTGTTCGGTGTAGAATAGAGCAATTATTACGATCGCGCCTAAATCATCTGCGACAGCGAGCGTTAACAGGAATACTTTCAGTGAAACAGGCACTCTCGGTCCGAGAAGTGCGAGAACCCCAATCGCGAATGCAATATCGGTCGCGGCCGGAATCGCCCAACCGTTTCCAGCGCCATCGACACCTTGCGTTACGATAAGATAGATGAGTGCAGGAGCAGCCATTCCACCAACCGCTGCTCCCAATGGCAGCAGTGCCTGACGGATGTCGGAAAGATGCCCGACCATCAGCTCCCGCTTGATTTCGAGGCCGATCAAGAAAAAGAAAATAGCCATCAAGCCATCGTTGACCCACAGCAGAAATGGCTTATCGATCACGATTGGACCAACACCGAACACGACTTTTGTACTGAAGACGTTTTCATAATGCAGAGCTAACGGTGAATTCATGATCGTCATCGCTAAAACTGCCATAATAACCAGCAAAATTCCCGGACCGACCTCTGAGTGGAGTACAGCTTTAATCTTCTTCAGAGGTCCTAAATTTTGATTTGGAGAGTTCATGTGCGTCAATGTCCCCTTTAAACGCAAGCTTTTAGTTAGAGGTGCACAAAATTTATGCGCGTCTTAGGTGTCAATAATGCGAAGGCCGAGGCTCAATGGCAAGAGTTGCCTCCGCCCAAAGTCGAAAAAGGTCAAATTCGGATACAGGTTGAAGCCGCTGGATTGAATCGCGCTGATCTCCTACAAATCAAAGGGCTTTATCCTGGTAAGGTCGAAATACCCGTACTTGGTCTGGAATGTTCGGGGATTATCGATCAGATCGGTGAAGGGGTTGATGAAGCTTGGCTAGGCCGTAAGGTTTGTGCGTTACTTCCAGGTGGAGGGATCGCTGAATATGTTGCCTGCTCGCCCTCGGTTGTTGTGTCTGTTCCCAATGGTCTTGAACTATCTTTGGCAGCTGGTCTCTGCGAGACCTGGTGTACCGCGTTACTCAATCTGTGGGATCAGGCAGCAATGGTCCCGAAAGATAAAGTGTTGATTCACGCTGGTGCATCAGGTGTCGGAATTGCTGCCATTCAGCTTGCCCGACTTTTGGGCGCAGTTCCCTATATTACCTGTGGGTCACAGACGAAATTGGACTATTGTTTCGCGAGAGGCGCTGAAGCCGGCGTATTGAGATCACAAGATTGGGCGGCCTATTTCAGAGGACTTGGCTTGCAGTTCGATGTGATTTTGGATCCGGTGGGTGCGGGCTACCTTAATAAAGATTTGAGCGTTGCTGCAAATGGCGCTCGCATTGCGATTTTTGGCCTACTTGGTGGTGTATCGACCGACTGTAACCTTGTTGATTTTCTCTCCAAGAATGTCACGGTATTTGGGCGCACGCTTCGTACCCAACATGATCGAGTAAAGAGACGACTGTTAGCGGAACTCGAAACTATCGTATGGCCAGGCGTCGAGCGTGGCAAGGTTCATCACTGCGTTGAGCAGATCGTGATGCCAGATGAAATCATTGAGGCATATCGAAACATGCAGCATGGTGATCAACTGGGAAAAACGATTGTCCTGATGAAATGAGAGTAATATGAGCCAATATGATTTAGTTGTAATCGGTGCCGGTAGCGGTGGCGTGCGTGCATCGCGAATGTCAGCAGATTTTGGCGCAAAAGTCGCTGTCGTAGAAGATCGATATCTTGGTGGCACCTGCGTGAATGTGGGTTGTGTTCCCAAGAAACTATACGTTTACGGATCGAGTTTTTCTGAATCATTCCAAGACGCTGCGGGCTATGGATGGAATAATTCGATTGATGAGTTTGATTGGGCTCGGCTCAGGAATAATAAAATACAAGAAATCAGCCGCTTAAATGGAATATATGATCAGTTACTTGAGAACTCTGGGGTGGAACTGATTCGTGGACGGGGTGTGATCGTTGATTCCAATACAGTCACAGTTGGGGATCGCGCGCTATCGACAAAACGGATTTTGATCGCCACAGGCGGGTGGCCCCGTCAACCCGAAATACCTGGCATTGAACTGACCAAAACGAGTAATGAGATTTTTGATTTGGATGTGCTGCCGAAACGGGTGTTGGTGGTCGGTGGTGGTTATATTGCTGTTGAATTTGCGGGAATTTTTGCAGGACTCGGCGTCGACACCACCTTATCGTATCGAGGCCCAAATCTTCTCAAAGAATTTGATCGCGAAATTGTCGATCAGTTGGTTGCAGAAATGGCTGCCAAAGGAATTGATGTCCGTCTGAATCATCAATTATTCGGCTTTCAGCGAGAAAGAGATGGAATTCATGTGGATCATTCCGGGGGCGACGCTGCTGGCTTGGTTGTCGACGAAATCTTGATGGCCGTCGGGCGAACTCCAAACACCATGGGTCTTGGTCTTGATCATACTCAGGTGACGACTCGAGCTGACGGAACGATTGAGGTGTTTGATAACTTTCAAACCAAAGATCCGTCGATTTACGCGGTTGGTGATGTGACTGGAAGTGTTGCGTTGACGCCCGTTGCACTGGCGGAAGGAATGGCTCTTGCGAAGTACTTATTTTATGGCGCTGAATCTGCAAGTGTAGATTATGATTTCATTCCAACCACAATTTTTTGTCAGCCCAATATTGGTACGCTGGGCATGACTGAAGAAGCGGCAGTCGTGGCTGGTTTACGCGCAAATGTATACGTAAGTCGTTTCAAGCCAATGAAACATGCATTGAGTGGTCGTCAAGAACAGAGTCTTTTCAAGCTTATTGTCGACGCGGCAAGCGACAAGATCATTGGATTACACCTTCTGTCGCCAGATGCAGGAGAAATCCTGCAGGGCTTTGCTGTCGCATTAAAGGCTGGAGCAACGAAAGCGGATTTTGATCGCACGATTGGGATTCATCCGACCGCAGCTGAAGAGTTTGTCACGATGCGTTCACCGACCCGAGTGATTGGAGCGTAGTTCTATCTCTCTGGCCGAATACAGCCTAGAATTGGGTGGAGCTGGCCAGTCCACTATTTCGCTAATCCGACGTTTTGCTTTGGAGCCACTCGATCATGTGCGGTTGGTCGTTATTAAACCAGATTCGACGGTACCGTATTGGGGAATGCTCCCGGGTTATTTAGCCAGCTAGTATTCTTTGAACGACCTCTTCATTGATATTGCGGCGTTGTGTAAACAGGCTGGTGCTCATTGGATTCGAGGATCCCTCGAGCGAATCGATGCAGATACCAAGATACTCCATATCAGTCATCAAGCGTCGCTCTTTTCCGAGACGTTGTAAGTTTATTAGCACTCCGCGGTTCTAAATACAGGCGCAGCAACAGCAAAAAGCGTTCCTATCTCCCATTCTAATTGCCATTACGTGAAACCGATTCGAAACCTGCTTGAAGATCTGCCCCATGTTGACTCTGGAATCTTGTTCGCGGCGCTTGCCTTAGGGCGTGAAGTCGGGGCGTCAATTGACCAATGGCTGGTTAGCGCATTGTGTTCGTTATTTGACACAAGCCAGGTCACAATTCCTGGAGGCGTGCATACCATAACTGATGTGACAGAATCGTGTTGCTGGACATTTAAAAGAAGTGCTCCATGAAAGTTGTATGACTGTGCAGTGGGTAGAGGTGACTCATTCGTTCGCATCAGTTGAGGAATGTATTTTACAAGGAATTCAGTCAACAGCCTAGTTGGACAACCGCTCCTACGCTGAAGCAATCGGGTATGGCGCACCAAATCCCGTACTCCTTGACTAGCAGACCTGCGGTCCTTTGATGGTTGCTGCGCCTTCCGCAATTGCTTGCGGGTAAGCCAACAATGGAGCACGATCGGTCTTTCGCCCCAATAATGTCGGCACAATTACCACCGAAACGTCGTAAAGACTTGTGAAACAAATTAATTCACATTAAAAGCAGATAACAGTTCGTACGTAATAAGGACGTTCCATGAGCTATCAAAATGAATACGATCAGTCCATTCAAGATCCACAGGGATTCTGGCTTGATAAAGCAAATCTCATCGATTGGGTTCAAAAGCCACAGGTCGGCTTGGCTGATGACATTAACGGGATCGAACGATGGTATCCCGATGGCACACTCAACACCTGCTATAACGCCATTGATCGTCATGTTGAAGCAGGTCGTGGTGACCAAGTTGCTGTCTATTATGACTCACCTTTAACCGAAACCAAAAGAGCGCTTAGTTATGTCGAATTAAAGCATGAGGTTGAGCGATTCGCTGGCGGTCTCGAGTCACTCGGAGTGTCCATGGGCGATCGCGTTGTGATTTATATGCCGATGGTGCCAGAAGCCCTCGTGGCTATGTTCGCCTGTGCTCGAATCGGTGCCATCCATTCGGTTGTTTTTGGTGGGTTTGCAGCTAATGAATTGGCTGTTCGACTCTCCGATGCAACGCCTAAAGTTATCATTACTGCGACTTGTGGTATCGAGGTGAATAAAACTATTGAATACATGCCGATCGTAAACCAAGCGATCGAGTTATCGGACAAAAAACCCGCCTCCGTTGTTGTTTTTGAAAGACCGCAGGCTAAGTTTGAACCTATTGACGGACGTGACATCATTTGGTCAGATCTGATGGCGAGTGCTCAACCAATTGATTGTGTGCCAGTGAGTTCCACGCATCCGCTTTACATTCTGTATACCTCGGGAACCACGGGTAAACCAAAGGGTGTTGTTCGTGACAATGGTGGTCATGCTGTCGCGATGACCTATTCGATGGATGCTGTTTATGACATGAAGCCTGGTGAGGTATTTTGGGCTGCCAGCGACGTCGGTTGGGTTGTTGGTCACTCCTACATAGTTTACGCGCCTCTGTTATTCGGATGTTCAACAGTTTTGTATGAAGGAAAGCCTGTTCGTACGCCGAATGCGGGCGCTTTTTGGCGTGTCGTCGAAGAATATAAAGTCAAAGTCCTATTTTCGGCGCCAACCGCTTTCCGTGCGGTACGTAAAGAAGATCCGCAAGCAGAGTTTTATAAAAAATATGACCTTAACTCACTCAAAGCACTGTATTTGGCAGGAGAACGCCTTGATCCGCCGACATATCACTGGCTTGATGAGATTTCAGGATTGCCGGTCGTCGATCACTGGTGGCAAACCGAAACAGGCTGGGCGATTGCATCCAACCCGCGCGGTCTCGAGTCATTTACGCCAAAAGCAGGATCTGCAACAAAGCCAACGCCTGGCTTCCAGGTAGAAATCCTTGATCCAGAAGGCAAGCAGGTTGCAGCTGGACAGCAGGGCAGTGTTGTCATTAAACGACCATTGCCGCCAAGTTGTCTCCCGACCGTGTGGGGCAATCAAACGCGATTTGAAGAAAGTTATTTAAATCCATATCCCGGATATTACTTGACTGGAGATGGTGGATTTATCGATCAGGATGGCTACGTTTTTATAATGGGCCGTACCGATGACGTGATTAATGTGGCAGGTCACCGGTTATCGACTGGAGAAATGGAAGAAATTGTTGCCGCACATTCGGCAGTTGCTGAATGCGCTGTGATTGGCGTTGCAGACGAACTCAAAGGACAATTACCGTTGGGTCTTGTCGTACTCAAGGATGGTGTGAGTCAATCACATGATGAAGTCGAGAAAGAGCTGATTGCGTCTGTTCGTGCATCGATTGGTGCAGTCGCTTGCTTTAACCAAGCGCTCGTTGTTGACCGGTTACCAAAAACTCGGTCAGGTAAGATTCTTCGCGCGACACTGAGAAAGATCGCCGCTGGAGAATCCTATATAGCCCCGTCAACAATCGAGGATCCGGCTGTGCTTGTAGAGATCGAAAGTCGCTTTTAGCTCGGTGAAAGATGGTACGGGACGGTTGAATGACAGCTGTTTTGCGATACTTCTGAAATGCTCAATCTGAGTGGAAGATGTGCTTAATTCGCGATCTGATCGAAGATGGTTAGTGACTCGGGTAGTCCTGGCTGTTCAAGTTCGTATTGAGCTGTGACCTGCAGTCGTTTTTGCGATCTGTCGTATGCAGGGTCGTAGTGTTGCTCCAGGAGGCTTTCAGCAAGCTGATCCCAGCACTGTTCTTCGATCAGTTTGGTCCAATACGCAATCTGCTGCTTTCCATGTCGAAACTCCAGTCGCTGAATCAGTTGTTGAGTGATTTCTGGGCGCTGAGTGAGATGTTGATACTGCTCGAGCAAGAAGGCTGCGCGCTTCGACCGATCACAAGTGAAGGCAATGACTCGCGAGGTAATGAGATTCTGAAAAAGGGCTTTTGGCACATGAACCTCACCAATTTTTGACGATTCTGACTCAATCAATATTGGTTTTTTCAGATCAAGATATGACAAAGCTTCAAAGAGACGCGATTCAAATAGCTTTTGCGATGGTTGTGGTTCGTCAGGCTCTTGCCCGAGGAGTGAGCCGCGATGTCTCGCTAGTGCTTCAAGATCAAGAACCTGATGCCCGTATCCGCGCAATATCTTGAGCAGCTTAGTTTTACCGCAACCTGTCGGTCCGGCAAGAACAAGTAGTTGAATCTGAGGGAGAATGCGACTGAGCTGCTCCTGGACATGCCGTCGGTAGGCCTTATAGCCACCTGAAATAATCGATACCGGCCATCCGATTTCATTCATCACCAGTGCCATTGACCCAGAGCGTTGACCACCGCGCCAACAATACACCAGTGGACGCCAACTTTTGGCATGCTCGTTCAACATTTCGATATGTGCTGCGATATTTCGGTTGGTGAGGACTGCGCCTCGTTTTCTCGCGGTAAATGGATCAAATTGGTTGTAGATCGTTCCGACTTCAGCGCGTTCGCGGTCACTGAGAACAGGTAGATTAATTGCGCCAGGGATATGATCCTCGGCAAATTCCGATGGAGCACGGACGTCAATCACGCAGTCATAAGCATCTTTACTTGCAAGAATTTGTGCAATACCGGTTAGCGGAATCTGACGTTGCATGTTGACTTGATGCGTTCAGACCTTAATACTTTCGCCCGCATGCAGGTGTGGCTCAGTTGGTAGAGCACTCCCTTGGTAAGGGAGAGGTCGCGGGTTCAAGTCCCGCCACTTGCACCACTAAATTCCCCGTGAATTAAGGTCTTCGGCTTTTTCCCTTAGCTAGTTTCCACATAAACGAATCTCTTCGCACCCGATTTCATACCTAAAACGCTAAAAGTATCATTGATCTAACTGTAGACTGACCGTTCGGCGTTAGATAAGCCCAAGTCACAATAGCATTAGTGGGACGTTTACCACACGCCTCATGTCAAAAAGTTACATGCGGCGTTCAATGGTTTGACCGCGCCCAATACAATCCCTCGATCCCATTTTGAGCATCACTGGCTGCGAGCGTTAAAAGAAGATCAAATTCAACTAGCATTAAGTTAACCGAATGCTTGGATATCAATCGACCCAAAGCGGAAATTCGGCGGCTCTTCGCATACTCAAATTTTATAGGTTGGATAATTTTCGATGAATCACTTCTACTGAAGCATTTATTATTTTTGCAATAGCTGCGCGTTTGTTTTTTGAGCATTATTGGCTTTTGTACCCAAGACTGATGGGGTTGAACAAGAGCTTAATCGCGAGGCATTTAGCTCGTTAAACGGGTGAATTTTAAATGTGGCCGACTCACAAGTTGTGAGTGACGCGTTACGAGATGAATTTACAAAGCAGGGTAAATCTCATGAATATTTCTATATGCTCGATTATTCTGAGGATAAGAATACTGCGATTTACGAAACTCTTTTTAGACCAGGATTCTAAAGTAGGCAGGATGATCTTTTTTTTGAGTACGTATCAGTCGAAAAAAAGACCGCTTCTGTGGCGGCCTTGATCTTTCCTTTTCTCTAATTACTCATCCCTGAGCGCGCCTTAGGATAACAAGTCTCAGTGGTATATCAAGTCCACCACTAAACCTCAATCTCTCTAATATCTCTCCATCAGTAAATCGCATACTGACAATTAAAGGAACCGGAGAAAGTTCGAGAGTGGCCTTACGGATTAAATGTATGATTGCGCTGTTATGCCTGTTGGCTAGTGGTGTCTCCTTTTAATTTTTCAGTGATGTCCCTGACGAGCCTATTCCTGCTCCTTGCCCCTGATTATCGTCAGAGACTTTTTATAAATGTATCAAGTCCTCGAGTGCTTAACCATCTCGGAGTATTAGGTTTCTTGGTTCATTAAATTACTCTCAGTTTGTGAAGATCTGTGCATCCAACACTAATGATTCCCGCATAGTCTAGACAGAACCATCTTTTTTTGACACTGAATAGGCAGCCGATAAGCATCTGGCACGAGTTATACCAAGTCCTAATTGCTAGATGAGCGTATAATTAAGTAAAGTTATTTGATCTTGTCGAGGGCAGTACAAAGCTTTCCGACAATCAGGAGCTCGTGCGTGCGTCGCTCGTGCGTCGGGTAACCGCTAATCCATTTAATCCGGATTGGCCAGGAGGCCGGTAAGCAGTCCGGCAAATAATAAGAGCAAACTCTGGAGGTTTTAATTCATGAGATTAGGTATTTTAACGGCCACGACAGCTGTGATTTCCACGCTAGTCGTGGGCTTAGCACAGGCGGATACAATCCGCTTCTGGACTACTGAGAATCAACCCGAACGCCTCGCTAAACAGCAGGCGATGGCAGATGATTTCAAAACGAGGACAGGCCACACGGTTGAGGTCATTCCGGTTGAGGAGAAAGACCTTGGTACCCGCACCACGGCGGCTTTTGCGGCCGGTGACCTTCCCGATGTGATCTATCATACATTGCAATACGTGCTGCCTTGGGCAGAAGCCGGCATTCTCGATGTTGAGACGAATTCTGATATCGTTGATGCGTTACAGCAAAACACATTCGCGCCGGGTGCGATCACTATGGCGCAGTTTGACGGCATGACAGCCGCAGTTCCCGTCGATGGCTGGACACAGATGGTTGTCTATCGCAAGGATCTGTTCGACGCCGCCGGTCTTGCGGCACCGACAAGCTATGCTGCTATCGAGGCTGCTGTGGATGCGCTTCACAACCCACCTTCGATGTACGGTTTCGTGGCTCCAAACAAGGTTGACGAGAATTTTATGAGCCAGGTCCTAGAGCATGTGTTCCTCGCCAATGGTGTTTCGCCTGTCAGTACAGACGGTTTCGCGCCGCTTGACGCAACCATGACAACCGAGGTTCTGGACTTCTATAAGAAGATTTCCAAGGCATCGCCTCCGGGTGAGCTATATTGGAAGCAATCGCGTGAAATGTATTTTGCCGGCCAGGCCGCGATGATTATCTGGTCACCTTTCATTCTTGACGAGCTAGCAGGTCTTCGTGACTCGGCTCCGCCAACCATCAATGATGATCCTACATCGCCAGAGTTGGCGTCAAAGACGGGTATCGTGACCACCTTCGGCGGTCCATCGAATCCTGACGGCGCTGCTTGGGCTGACATCCGCTATTTTGGTGTCACCAGCGAGGCCAACACCGATGTGGCTTCCGAATTCGTGACCTATTCCATGAAGGATGGTTATACAGCTACATTGTCGATCGCCCCCGAAGGCAAATTCCCGGTCCGACGAGGTGAAGTCACCGATACGGCCCGCTATGTGAACGCATGGTCAAATTTGCCTGTCGGTGTTGACCGCAAGGCACCTCTGTCGAACTTCTATGACCGTGCGACAATCCGGCGAATCGTTGCTGGTCTTGAGACTGCCAACCGCTGGGGCGTGAAGGAGGGCCAGTTGTCGCTTGCCTCAAAAATGATCAATACACAGGCCATCAACCGCATTGTTCGTCAATATATCGATGACGAAATCAATTCAGTGGATGCTGTCGCCAAGCTCAACGCCGAGCTTGGTAGTGTTCAGTAAGTTCCGAAAACTGGCCGGACAGCTGTTTAATGGTTGCTGTCCGGTCATTGTCCCTTATTCTGTAATAACAGCAGTTTGTTACGATGACGGGAACGTATGACCCAGCCAGGCCGCAGACGCGAGGGAGCACTTCAACGCCGCGAAAAACGACTTGCCTATGCGTTGCTGATGCCCACCTTTCTGCTTGTTCTAGCGGTTGTTCTGTTGCCGCTCGTGGCGAATTTCTGGATTTCTGTAAAGCCGGTCACGCTTGCTGACCTGCGCCCACCAACGTTGATCCTGAAGGAACAGGTACGAGGAGACTTTGCTGCTGCCGGTGACAATGCGCGTCTTGAATACCGGTATCGCAATTCTTCGATTACATACCCGCTGGAAGCGGTTGTATTCAACGACACGCTGCCGTCCGGGGTCGTAGTGACATCGCTTGATCCTGCCTGCGATCTTGAGAAGGCCGGTGCTGGTATTCGCTGCGATCTGGCCACGCTGGTAGCCAAAGGCAGAGGCAAGATTCAGATTGGCATCACAGCAACTAAGGCGTTTGGCGGCGACAAATCCAGTTTTAAGGCCAGCCGGCCGACAGTGCGTTTCTCCAGCTACAATGTGATGACGTCGTTTGATTTCACGCTGACAAATTTTGAACGGATATTTTCCGCCGCTGAATTCTGGGACGTGCTGAAGGTGTCTATCTACTACACTGTATTTGGCACGGCGGGTGCATTATTATTCGGCCTGTTCGCCGCACAGATCATGCAGAAAACTTTTCCTGGTCGACCAGTCATAAGGGGCTTGATGTTATTTCCTTATGTGGCCCCGGTCATCGCGGTAGCCTTCTCATGGGTAGTGCTGTTCGATCCGTTTTCTGGTGCTGTCAACGCTATGCTGATGCAGATGAATATTGCGGAGGGGCCAATTAATTTCTTTGGGCAACGGATGGTCACGATTCATATCTTTGGATATGGCATATCCCTGCCGATGGCGCTGACGATGGTGATACTTTTCGAAATATGGCGGTATTTTCCTCTGTCCTTCCTGTTCATTCTGGCGCGTATGCAGTCGATTCCCTCGGACATTTATGAAGCCGCCGAGATTGACGGCGCGTCGCCGATACAACAGTTCTGGTTTTTGTCACTTCCTTTTATTGCCGGCATCCTGGCGGTACTGTTCCTACTACGCTTTATCTGGACCTTTAACAAATTTGACGACATTTTCCTGCTGACAGGTGGCAATGCCGGCACACGGACGCTCACAGTAAACGTCTATGAGCAGGCATTTGCAATTTCAAATCTTGGCGCCGGAGCGGCGGTAGCGGTGGTGATTTTTGTGCTCCTGCTTATCTTCTCAGTTATTTTCATCCGCTTTTCGCCAAAGGATGCCGGTTGATGAAGATCTGGAGGCATGGGCTTTTTGGCGCGGTTCTGGCGGGGGGGGTCTGGGCCAGTCTATGGCAGATAGTGGTGACAATTGCCCTGATTCTCACCACTGGTACGGGACTGACGCTGCAGGCAGGCCCAGCTATGCTTGCCGGTATGGCGGGTGGGATGATCGCAATCCTTTTCCGCCCAGTCGGCAGGTTACTACGGCATAGTGCCGGTATCATAGTCGTGGCATTGCTGATCTGGGGGTTCACTCTGGGCGCGCCTTTCGACCCGGATAATCTGCTGCAACGATGGCAGAGTTGGACCGCTTTAGCTATCACTGCGACAGCGAGCTGGTTCAGTCTGTCTGCAACCATTGGCGAGATGCTACCGGTTATGCAAGCTCGCTATGCGTGCGAAAAATTCTATCTGCGCCTGCTTTGGGGCCTTGGCCTGACAATGTTCGTCCTAATTGTCTCTATCCCCTTTTATGTGATGGTGATGACAAGTCTGACGAGCCAACAGAGCTTGCTCGCCAACCCTTTGGATTTTTCGATCGACCCAAGTGTTGGCGCAGCGGTTCTGTTCCGGTCCTATATCGAGCTGTTCACAAAATATGATTTCGGCACGCTCCTTCTCAACTCGGCCATTGTCTCAGTGGCGACTGTGTTGATCACATTGATATTTTCGGTTCCGGGCGCCTATGCAGTGGCGAAGCTTCGTTTTCCCGGTCGCAAATGGTTGTCCGGGTCGGTCCTGCTGATCTATCTCATCCCGGCGATCATCTTGGTGATCCCGCTCTATGCTGTGTTCAGTCAGCTTGGTCTTCGTAACTCGCTTCTTGGCTTGTGCATTGTCTATCCAGCGACAACGATTCCCGTCGCGCTCTACATGCTTCGCGGCTATTTTGCCGGCCTGCCGTCAGAGCTTGATGATGCCGGATTAATGGATGGCCTGTCGCGTCTGCAGATCATCACCAGAATTGCTATGCCGCTGTCGACACCCGCGATTGCATCGGTTGCGCTTTATGTCTTTATGATTGCTTGGAACGAGTTCCTATTTGCTTTCATGTTTCTTGACGATGTGAAGCTGTTCACGCTGTCGCGTGGCATCGTCTCGCTGAATTCCTCGGAGGTACCGCGCCAGCATCTGATGGCTGGAGCCGTAATTGCGACAACACCGGTTCTTGTGCTCTTCCTGTGGTTCGAGCGGTTCCTTGTTTCGGGCCTGACCGCGGGAAGTGTCAAGGGTTAAGGGAGACAGGGTCCATAAATAAAGGGTGAATATGACCAGACGGATCGACGAAGCCATCAGAATTATCAAAATGAATGATCGCGGCGGCTATACTGTGCCGACCAATCGCCTGTATCCCTATCAGTGGAACTGGGATTCTGGATTTACCGCCCTTGGCATCTGGCATTTCAATAAATGGCGCGCCTGGCTTGAGATTATGGTGCTTCTTGAAGCGCAGTGGGATGATGGCATGGTGCCCCATATCGTCTTCCGCCACCATGATCCCGATTATTTCCCTGGCCCCGATATCTGGCAATCCAATACCGAACCATCAACCAGTGGCCATTCACAGCCACCAGTGCTGGCAAGTGTCATTTTGAGGATAGTCCGCATGGGAACAGCCTATGACAGCCGCAAGGCGCGCGAGGTTTTTCCAAAGCTGATGGCTTATCATCGCTGGTTCTGCAATGCCCGAGATCCACAGGGGAAAGGTGTCATTGGTATCATTCACCCATGGGAATCAGGGCGCGATAACTGCCCTGACTGGGATATTGGCATGAAAGGCATCACCGTGCCTGACAACTTGATGAGCTATGCTCGTCGTGACACCTCATATGTTGATAGTGATCAGCGTCCAAGTCAGGCGCAATATGACCGATTTATTACCATTGTTCAGTTCGGTCGTGAGGTCAAGTGGGACCATCGCGCCATTAACGCACGTGGTCCATTCCTGATGGCCGATCCCGGAGTGCAATTTATCCTGCTTCGTGCCTGTCGGGACTTGCAGGAACTGGCGCATCTTCTCGATATGGATGAGCCCATTGACGAGATTCGAGGCTGGATCGACCGTCTTACAACGGGGTGTGACTGGCTTTGGAACGACGACATTGGTGGCTATTGCGCGCGCGACATCCGAAGCGGTGATTTCAGCAACGCCATTACCAACGCCTCGATGCTCAGCTTCTTTGCTGGTGTGGGTTCGTCGGACCAGCGAGCCAGTATGGTGGCGCATTGCCGCCGGATTCTGGATGCCTGTTGGTATGGGATGCCGAGTTGGGATCCGGAAGATCGTAATTTTGAACCGAAACGCTACTGGCGGGGGCCAGTCTGGGCGGTCATGAATCATATGATTGTGGCAGGCCTTGTCGATGCCGGCGAGAGTGAGCTTGCGTCACGGATCAGCAGTGACACGCGTCATCTTGTCGAGGCGCATGGTATGGCGGAATATTTTGACCCGCTCGATGGTACGGGGCTGGGCGGAATGGATTTTTCGTGGACAGCTGCCATCTATCTTGATCTGTGTCGCGACGAAGTTGCCCCGCTGCAAATAGACAACATAGAGACAGTCCTCGGAAACTTTGCGGAAGGGATCAGTTCACATGGCATCGATTGAGCTTCGAGCAATTGAAAAATGGTTTGACGACCTGCAGGTTATAAAGAGTGTTGATTTTGCTATCAAGGAAGGCGAGTTCATTGTCCTTGTGGGTCCGTCCGGATGTGGCAAGTCGACCCTTCTTCGGATCCTCGCCGGACTTGAGGATGCAAGCGTTGGCTCGGTCCTAATTGACGGAGATGATGTAACCGACCGACTGCCTTCGGAGCGTGGTCTGTCAATGGTGTTTCAGTCTTATGCGCTCTATCCGCATATGGATGTGGCGGCGAATATCGGGTTTGCCCTCAAGACAGCCGGTGTCGGTAAGACCGAAATTGACGAGCGGGTTCGGGTGGTAGCGAAAATCCTGCGACTCGAGCCGCTTCTTGACAGATTACCAAAACAGCTTTCCGGCGGTCAGCGCCAGCGTGTAGCTATCGGCCGAGCAATCATCCGGGAACCAAAGGGTTTCCTGTTTGACGAGCCACTATCGAATCTCGATGCCGCGCTGCGGGTGAATATGCGGCTGGAAATCTCGCGCCTTCACGAGCAGCTTGGCATCACCACGGTCTACGTAACGCATGATCAAATTGAGGCGATGACGCTGGCCGATAGAATTGTGGTGCTGAATGAAGGTGAAATCATGCAGGCTGGTAGCCCGCGTGATCTTTACAACAAACCTCAAAACAAGTTTGTTGCCGAGTTCATTGGCAGTCCAAAGATGAACCTGATCCCCACTGGTGTGACACAGGGCAAGATCAAGCTCCTCGCGGACACGCCTCGGACCCTCGAGCTTGATGCGCCAGTGTCAGATGTCGCTTGGCTTGGAGTGCGGCCGGAGAATATCAAGATTGGTGTGACGGGCGATCATTCTCGCGACGACATAGAGGGGACAGCCACTATAACGGGAACGCTCAGTGTGTGTGAATATTTAGGGTCCGAGCAGTTCGCCTATGTCGATTGCGGTTTAGAAGAGATGATCACGGTGCGGGTTGACCCAGCCTGCGAACTGGAGAACGGAACAACCGTTGGATTGGGCTTTGACATCGACGACGTACATTTTTTTAACAGCGATAACCAACGGGTTTGACAGGGTGATCTGATGGTCGACTAAAGCGGTCAGATTGATCTAATTACGAGTACACCACAGTAACAGTATTTAAGGCATTGTCTAGCGTCAACTAAGATAAAAAATGTTGTGCTGGCGGGTCTGAATTGTATTGTTCGGAATCCTACTTTGCTGACGCTAATTTTTCGTCGCCTTTTCAATCGATCATCAAGCTTGCCAGACAGCGACGGGAATATGCCAAATATTCGTATCTCGACAGTTGTTTTCGGGAGTATCGAACACCACGGTGTCAAATATCTGTGATTTTGAATTGTTGATGCAAGTTTGGCTGTTGACTTTCCACCGCTGGTAAAGTGCAGCGTAGCCTTATGAAAGGAGCGTAGGATGAAATTCTTTCGTCTAGTAATACTAACGGTCTTGTTTGTTCCGACGATAGTTGGAGCGCACTCGCCTGTGGCTTATGTGATACCCCAAGACGAGGCGATTATTAAGGAATCGCCAGCCACAATGGAGATCGTATTTACCGGTCCGTCGAAGCTTATCAAAGTTAGATTATATAGGCTGGAACCAAATGAAGGTGCTTCACTTGTTAGTGGGCTGTTTGGTGAGGCCCGGCAGGAGGAGATTGCGCTGTCAGACGTTCAGTTCATGGAAGAAAATAAACGGCACCTGATAGGGTTACCGCGGCTGACGGATGGTATGTATGAAGCTACATGGCGCGCCATAAGTGAGGATGGCCATACGATAAAAGGCGATTTTTCGTTTGAAATATCTCCAAATGGCATCGACCCTGTGGCGGTCGAGGATCAGACCTTTAAAGGCGAGGGTATCGTCAAGCGCATAAGGGGCACTAAATTGACGATAAAGCACGGGGCTATTGGAGATTTGATGCCAGCGATGACGATGGAGTATGAGGTTCCAGACAAAGCGGTACTCAAAGAGCTAAAAAAAGGAGATCAAGTGTCGTTTGAGATCAATAAGGATCTTGAAATCACTAACCTGGTTGATTGAGAACCGAGTGTCAAGAGAATTAGTAATTGTTAAAGAAGTCGTTGATCACACCCAAAAGTTTCCGAAGACAAGTGACCCCCCTAAGAGGCCGAAGCATGACAAGTACCCCACTCGTTCTTAAAAAAATGAGTATCGTAGCCTTGACCATCACCAGCTTAAGTGGAGCGGTCCACGCGTTGGAAGCAGCTGGCGCGCCCCAAGAGAAATCGGTGATTGTTGAATACAGTTCCGTTTTTGAAGGCTACACCGAATGGGAATGGGAAGAAGTAGGTGATTGGCGCCAAGCCAATAGCGTGGTCGACGAGATAGGAGGCTGGGAGGTTTATGCTCGCGAACCTGAGGAGAGCGAGGAAAATAACTGAAGTGAAATTTAATACAATTATCATTAGCTGCTGCCTAGTGTTGTCTGGATGTGTCTCATATAATTTCGACGAAAATTTAGAGAGGATTAACCAAAACGACAATGTTGTTCCAACTGGTGAAGTCGTAGCAGCTATAACAAGGGATCAACAGGATGCTCTGAATAACCGCGCGAAATTGATTCTTCAAGAGGAGGTGGGCGAGTTTGAAGCAGTTGAGCTGATGCTTCTGAAGAGTCCCTCTTTTCAGAGACTACTATTTGAAAATCTAGTAGAGGGATCATTAGCTGCTCAAACAGGAAACATCTCCAATCCAACATTATCTCTTGAGCGGATGGTCAAGGGAACTGAGACTGAATACGGGCGGTTCCTAACCTTTGGATTGATCGACGTATTCACCCTACCGATGCGAAAAAAATACGCAAACCGTGCTGTGCAATCGGCCACATTAAACCTTGAAGCAAATATTTTTGGAGCTATTACCGGATTGCGGTTGGCTTGGCTTGAGGCGGTCGCTGCCGAAGAAAGGTTTTCACTTGCCGAGGACACCTACACCGCTCTCTCTGCATCAGCTGAATTAGCTAAGCGAATGAAACAAGCTGGGAACATGTCCACATCTGAACGTATAGATCAACAACTGTTGTTTTCAGCGGCGACCGTAGCTTTAGCGGAAGCGAAACAGCAACGACTCTCGTCGCGTGAAAAATTGATCCGGCTCCTGGGACTGGGTACCTCTGAAGGTAAAAATCTGCAGCTCCCCAGTGCATTACCGGATGTTCCAGAGCAACCTATTCAACCTGAAGATATTGAAAAGGACTTACAGCAGCGTTTTGACGTGAGAGCGGCACGTTTAGATTATGAAATGTCTCTTGAAAATCTTGGGATCGAAAATATCACCTCTTACACGGATATCGAGTTGGGTTATCGTCACGACCGTATCGACGATGATGGGACGATATCGAAAAAGAGGGGTTACGAGATTGAAATTAAAATCCCAGTTTTCGACTGGGGAAATTTAGAACGCGATGCAGCTCAAGCTGACGCGTTGTCTAGGCAGAATGAGTATAAGCAGGTGGTACTTAACGCTGGATCTGAAGTAAGAGTCGCTTACGGGGCATACCGTACCGCTTTTGACATAGCAGAACATTATCAAGATCAGATTCTTCCTATGCAGGAAACGCTGTTGGAGGAGGCGAACTATAACTACAACGGGATGATCATTGGAGTTTTCGAACTTCTGCAAGCTGGTACTGCTAAGGCTTCTGCAGAAATCAACGCAATAACCGCTAAACAGAACACTTTGGCAGCCGCTATAAATCTGTATAGCGTGCTGGCTGGGAATCAAAGCGATATGGAATTCGATACCATATCAGCTAGTGAAACAAGGCAGGACAAGGGTCATTAGGCTTTACCTTTGCTTGCAATGGCATTCGATATATAGAGCTAGACACTCGGAGGTTGTATGGCTACAAGACGTGACTTTATGAAAATGACCGCACTCGCGGGAGGTGTGATGGCAGGGAGCTCTGTCTCAAATTCAGCACTTGGGGGGCTACCCGAACCTGTTTCGCAAACATCGCCTGATACCATGGATCCACTGCAGCCACACGATGGGTCGCATCCGTATAATCCGGTAGTGACCCTGAATGGATGGTCATTGCCTTATCGGATGAATAAAGGTTTTAAGGAATTTCATTTAGTAGCAGAGCCAGTGGTTCGCGAGCTGGCTCCAGGCATGGAAGCGAACCTCTGGGGATATAATGGTCAGAGCCCGGGACCGACGATCGAGGTTGTTGAAGGCGACAAAGTGAGAATCTTCCTTACAAACCGGCTGCCTGAACATACAAGCATGCATTGGCATGGTCAGCGCTTACCCAATGGAATGGACGGTGTGGCTGGGCTAAATCAGCCAGCTGTAATGCCTGGTAAAACGTTTGTTTACGAGTTTGAGGCGAAGCGCCCCGGCACATTTATGTACCACCCACATGCCGATGAAATGACGCAGATGGCGATGGGTATGATGGGTTTTTGGGTCACTCATCCGCGAACTAAACATCCGTGGATCAGTGAAGTGGATCGGGATTATTGTATTTTATTGAATGCGTTCGACATAGTGCCTGGGTCTGCGACACCACAGATAATGACTATGTTGGACTTCAATTTATGGGCCTGGAATAGCAGAATTTTTCCAGGTATTTCCCCGCTAGTTGCACGAAAAAATGAGCGCGTGAGGGTTCGGATCGGGAATCTTACCATGACAAACCATCCGATCCATGTTCATGGCATTGAGTTCCAGGTAACAGGCACAGACGGAGGGCCTACTCCTCCTGAAAGCCGTTGGTCAGAGGTCACATCAGATATTGCTGTGGGGCAGATGCGCCAAATCGAATTCATTGCAGATGAGGAGGGGGATTGGGCGATGCACTGCCACAAAAGCCACCACTCGATGAATGCCATGGGACATGATATTCCAACACTTATCGGGGTGGACCACAGGGGCATCACGAAAAAAATACAAAAGCTGGTCCCTGACTACATGGTCATGGGGGAACGTGGTATGGCTGATATGACTGAAATGACCATGCCTCTTCCTGACAATACGATCCCAATGATGACAGGTAAGGGACCCTATGGATCCGTTGAAATGGGCGGAATGTTCAGTATGTTGAAAGTTCGGGCGGATCTAAAACCTGGTGATTATTCTGATCCGGGTTGGTTTCAGCATCCGGAAGGTCATCAGGCCTTCGAATATACGGGTGAGCTGCCAGAAATCTCAGAAGGACCGAGCTCCACAAATGGTCTCATGGAGGCCAATGAGACGCCTCAAGAGAATCAGTTTAGGGCAATCAGACCAAAAGATAAGAGAGGTTGAGCTGACCCGGATATTTTTAGTTTGGAGGGATTGGCTTCTCGTCATATCCCCGGTAGGTTTTATGGCGTAGATGTTCGTCAGGTAGTATTTTCATGGATATATGGGTATTGCTGATCCCTACTATGCGAGTAGCTCTGTACGCTGCTGTAGTCGGGGTAATAGGTACGCTTATCTTTTCTGCTCATTTTTGGAAATATCAGTCGGACGGCAGCCGGGCCTTCTGCTCTGAACTTCTGCAAAAATTTTCTGTGGTCGGGGCCCTCATCTCGGTAGCACTTTTGTTCGCTGTGAGCGGAAATATGGGCGGCACTTTTATGAGTGCATTTTCGCCTGAACTACTCGAAATAGCGCTAAGTTCCAAAACAGGAGTCGCGAGCATACTGTGCATGGGCGGATTTTTACTAATAATCGGCAAGCGGAAACTCGATAGAATCTTTCCTCCGCTTGTAACTGCCCTCGCAGCTTCAGGGCTCCTCCTCTGGACCTTTTTGATGTCCGGCCATGCGGTTAAACTGGGGGTTCTCGCTCAGATTCTGCTGTTATTCCATTTACTTGGTATCGCCTTCTGGCTCGGATCGCTCTTGCCCCTCAAACACATGTGTGAGTGCGAGGAGGGTGACAGATTGTACGAGGTAGCGCGCAATTTTGGGAAATTAGCCGTCTTTTATCTGTCAGGTTTGTTGGTAGCCGGAGTGACGTTTGCTTACTTGTTGATAGGGGACCTGTTTTTGTTAGTAGAGACCTCCTACGGTAACGTTTTTCTGGCAAAACTATTAGTGGTTTCGGTTTTGCTTTCTTTGGGCGCGTATAACAAATTTGTGTGCGTTCCCAAAATAAAAACTGATCCTATACGCGGGGCACTCTACTTAAAGAAGTCGATTCGAATCGAACTGGTGGCAGTCGGCTTGATATTGACAATTACAAGTATACTGACGACATCCGTTCCCCTCCCGATGGGGGGTTAATTGCTACCTTAGTACGTAATGATTCAGTCTCATTTCATGACGTGTCTGGTTATTAGACAACATCAATCCATTAAATAATCGCCAATCTTTGCGATCGGTGTCGTGAAGGATACGTCAGTTCCAGTAGCCTCTCTGATCGCAACAATATCTGTCGTCTCTCCGAATGTTATGGTGACAGCCGTTTCTTTCATCGCGACCAAAATATAAACCACATTTTCATCGGCATCACATTCTAACTATAGAATTTTTGAGTCAACCTCAATCAGTTTGAGAGCTAAGGACCTTAGGCCATTTAAGACCCCGTATTCCAACCTTTCGAGATGTTAAATGTCACCATCATAGTAATCGTTCTAGGTTTCTCAGTTTTTGAGAGATTTTTTCGCTGTCGCTCTCAATCGTTTCACCACCATGACAAAAATAGCTCGGCAGAGAATACGTTCTACGAACCAGACGAAGCATCAAGGACGAACATGCTTCATATCGTTTTTAATTGATGTAGATTTCTGTCACGGTTGACTCAAGGATGTGGCCAGAGGAAGCCATGGCTTTCCCATTAGCCTCGATGAACTTTTGCATATGCTCTTCGCTCAAGCAGTTTACAACTACTACCACTCGTTTATCGTTACCTGGTTCGTGGCCGTGGTACAACTCATATAGACCCGCGGCTCGAGCTACAGGTTGATGAGTATAAAAAGCTTGCTCCCACTCAGTGAATGTATTGCTTATGTCAAATTTCAGGATTGCTGTGATCAAATGCGGCCTCCCAAGTGAATCAGATTTCTTCTATCTTACTACAGTTCCAGAGACAGGATCAGTAACGCCAAGTTTTGGCGATGCCTCTTCCAACAGGCAGCGAGTAACATCTAGTATGGAATTCATCTCTGGCATAACTCCCGCATTGACATTGAGTGTCCAAAGACTGGCAAGCTCCACAGCGCCTTCTATTTGAGGCATTATCTGATGCTGACCACACATCACAAAAATTGAAGGTTGAGACAATGCTGATTAGTCCATTTTTGGAGCTCGCAAAGGCTGCACCCGAATTACCTTGCCTATATCGCTCAAAAGACGATGGTTGGAGTGCATATTCGCGCGGCGAAGTCGTAGAAGCCGCTATGCGTCTATGTGCTCAGTGGAAGGCCGATGGGCTAAATGTCGGTGATCGCCTCTTGATTCTGATGGAGAATCGTCCTGAATGGGCGGTTACAGCCATTGCAAGTTGCATCTATGGCCTTGTTTCGGTGCCCGCATATACGACTCACCAAGACCACGAAATTCAATATTTGATCGAAAAATCAGGTGCTATCGCGGGCGTGGTGTCCAATGGACCATTACACGATCGATTAAGTGCACTGACGTCGAATACGCGATTCAACACATACGTCACGGCAGACGATGAGAGACTAATGTTTCCACAGTTTGTCGAGCGCCAGTTCGCTGTGGACGATGATCGGGACCCAAATGGACTTTACGCCTTGATTGCGACCTCAGGGACCAATGGATTGCCAAAGTTGGTTTCTCTGACGCAAAGTAACCTCCAGGCGAATGTGACCAGTATTCTCAAGGTCCTCGAAGAAGCAAATTTGGCAGAACCGCATCGATTTCTATCATTTCTGCCACTTGCGCATGCCTATGAGCACATGGCTGGCCTTTATCTACCTTTATATCTTGGCGGTGAGATTTTTTATTGCGAGAAGCTCGATAAACTCGCTTCAATGATGGCTGAAGTCAGCCCCACACTGATGACGGCTGTACCGAGGTTGTATGAGCTTTTGCACAGTCGGATAACAAGCCAAATCGCGAAGGGAAGTCCGCTGAAACGTCGTCTCTTCGAGACCACTATTCGTTTGGGCCAGAAGCCACAGGTGTCGGGATTCGACAAGTTTTTAAATACAGTATGTGAGCGTCTTGTTCGGCAGAAAGTTCGTCAGCGGTTTGGTGGTCAATTGCGATATTTTGTCTCCGGTGGTGCTGCGCTCAATCCAAAAATATCTGAATTTTTTCAGGGGCTTGGCGTTGGTATTTTACAAGGGTATGGGCAGACTGAAGCATCGCCAGTGATCAGTGTTAATCGACCGGGCGCTGAGCGAGCAGATACCGTGGGTCCAAATCTGCCCGGCGTTGAGGTTCGGCTCAGTGAAGCAGGCGAGCTTCTCGTGCGAGGCGCCAATGTAATGACGGGCTATTGGAATGATCCCGAATCGACGTCTGCTGCGCTGATCGATGGCTGGTTGCATACGGGTGATTTGGCAGAAATCGACGCCGACGGACATATCCGAATCGTTGGACGACTCAAGGACCTCATTGTGAATTCCGGAGGTGACAACATCGCTCCTGGTCCGATTGAACAAGATCTCAGTCTCTATCCAGAAATTGAGCAAGTAGTGGTTGTCGGTGACGCGAGGCCGTGGCTGTCTGCGATCATCTGTTTTGCTGATGGAGTTGAGGCGACGACGCGTGAGCAAACGCTTCGTGACGTGCTGAAGCGGTACAATCGTGATAAATCACCGGTCTTGCAAATCCGCAAAGGCCTTGTGATGAGTGAGCCCTGTTCAATGGAGAACGGGCTGCTAACGCCAACACATAAGATTAAGCGTCCACAAGTGATTCGTCTGTATCAGTCCCAAATTGACGCGCTTTACATGACCAAGTCAGCAGCAAAGTAACTAGGGTCTCATGGTATTTCTGTTTCATTTTTGGGAGTTGTTTTGAAATCGAGGCCACTGGCGATCTTTCTGCACTTTCTGTGGCTTGGATGCACTTCGTTCGGTGGGCCGATTGCTCACCTCGGGATTTTTCGCCAGCAATTCGTCGAGAAAAAACAGCGGATCAGTGAGAGTGACTATGCATCGCTCATTGCATTGTGCCAGATGATACCGGGACCTACCTCGTCACAAGTTGGTATGGGTCTCGGTTATCGCTTTGCCGGCTGGCAAGGAGCAGCGGCTGCTTGGCTTGGTTTTACACTGCCTAGTGCGGTACTCATGTTTTGTGCAGGGCTTTGGATCTTAAATGGTGGTGGCACCAACGGTGGGGCGTGGTTCATCACCGCCATGAAGCTAGTCGCTGTCGGCATCGTAACGCAAGCAGTCCTTGGGATGTGGAAGCAGTTGTGCGTCGACAGTGAGACAAAAATTATCGCGCTAATCGCAGCAGTCGCATTTTATTCGACACCAACTGCGCTCATGCAGGTGAGTTTGATCGCAATTGCTCTAGTCGCCGGGTATGTGCTTGCATCCAATTCGGGTACCAAAATGACCCAGCCCATTGTAATTCACCGGAATCAATTGCTCGCCTCAATCGGCGTTGGTGTCGTTTGGGCGCTGGGGATCATTGCCGCTCTTTCCGTGACTGACGACAATGTTTGGGCTGAACTGATTGCGGGTCACTATATCAGTGGCGCGTTGGTTTTTGGTGGAGGCCACGTTGTGCTGCCACTGCTTGAATCAGAGTTCGTTCCACCGATGGACTCGAGTATATTTCTTGCTGGTTATGGATTTGCTCAGGCGATGCCCGGGCCTCTTTTCGCCATAGCGTCGTATTTAGGCGCTGTCATGATGACCGAATCTCCCTTCGTAGCAGCTATGGTTGGCGTGTTTGCGATTTTTGCTCCTGGCGCGATGCTGTTATTAATCGCGTTGGGGTTAGGAAACCGGTTAACCCACTGGAAAAGTCGGTTGAAGTTCGTGAACGCTGCAGTCGTTGGCTTATTATTTGCGATCCTCATCAATCCAGTCTTCACTGAGGCTGTGTATTCAGAAGTGACAACCGGCCTCGCAGTATTAAGTTTGTTGACTTGCGTTGTATTGAAGCGATCGCCCTTTGAGTTGGTCGGTTTGATGGTGATCGTGACCTACCTCTGTCATTTATTAGAGTGGTTTTAACTTGCAATTCCTGTTCTCACTTTATTTATCGGCAGTATCTTGATCTTCATGCAGATGACACTCACTGCGCTGGTCATCAAATCACTCCGAAAATCCCACACGCCCTTGAGTACTAATGGCGCGCCTGGGCTCGAGAGAGCAGTTCGCGCCTACGCGAATTGCCTCGAAGTCACACTAATCTAATTGGTCAGTTTACTGATTCGTGAGTAAGTCGATCGCCACCTCTGGTGGGTCGCAATACTAAGGATGTCATAGTTGGCCGAATTCTCCATGCACAATCACTAATGACGGCAGAACCATAATCAGGGACATTTCAGCTACGGGTTCTGGGGACGATATTGACATTGGGCGCACTCTCTTCAAGTGCTATCAGTGGAGTGATTTGGGCAATCTGGAATCTCTCCAGTAGTGCTGCTCTGGACGGGAGAGCCAAGAAGATCCTCGAAGATGAGATTCTAGGAAAGTTAGTGTTTGTACACAGGCTTGCGTCGCAACATCGTCGTCATAGCGTCCCCCAGTTGGGTTCGCAAATGCATGGTTGGCTTCATACCAGTGCGGCTTTAGCCAATTCGGTATCGGCGAGCACGTAAGCGAGTAGAATTGATGCGACGCCTTTAATAAACAAACGGCGGCTTTCCGGATCAACGTTGAGTGCTGGTTGACCGGATTGACAACAACAAATGTCATTACACTTGAATATTCTTCTCTTGCGTTATTGCGCGGTCCAACCGCCGTCAACTGGCAGATTTGCGCCAGTAATTTGCGATGCTGCATCCGTGCATAAAAAGCGGGTCAGAGCTCCTAGCTGATCCGTCGTGACAAACTGTTTTGACGGCTGTTTTTCGGTCAATAAAGCACGTCCCCCATCTTCAACGCTGACATTGAGTTCCGTAGCGCGCTTTTCGATTTGTTCTTGGATTAGAGAGGTATGCGTCCAACCGGGACAAATTGCATTGCATGTAATATCGATTTCAGCTGTCTCAAGTGCTGTCGCTTTCGTGAGTCCGATTAATCCATGTTTTGCTGCGACATAGGCAGGCTTGTTGACTGAAGCGACCAAGCCGTGGACGCTCGCGATATTGACAATGCGCCCAAAATTTTGTGCTTTCATTCCAGGAAGACATAACCGAGTGGTATGAAAAGCAGCGCTCAAATTCAAAGCGATGATTTGATCCCATTTTTCAATCGGGAACGCATCAATTGGTGCAGTAAATTGCGTCCCTGCGTTATTCACAAGGACACTGATTGGTCCCTCCGACGCGATGATTTCGGCGAGGGCGGTTTCAATCGCCTGAGGTCGGGTCAGATCGGTTCCAACGTATATGGGCGGTGATGCACTGACTGCGGCGACGTCAGCCACTGCTTGATCAATCACCTCAGGTTCACCAAAGCCATTCAGGATCAAACGATAACCGGCTTGGGCGAGGGATACCGCGATCCCCAGGCCGATTCCGCTGGTGCTTCCTGTCACAAGAGCTATCTGTCTTTGCGTCATGGCTTACTAATGTGGAACATGATTCTGGTTGTTAGACATCATTCGTGGAGGTCCTTTGTTTACGCAACTGCTGAGTCAGAAACTAGGATTTGCCTCTCAAACTCTCTCAACCGCTTGTATACGCTCAATAATTCAATAATTGTTGGCCAAGCTTTAAGTAAATATTGCATCGAGCCCTCGACTCTCCCAAATGCTCGTATGATCTGTTGCATTACACCCAACGTCACAACACCTGCCACGATGGCGGGACCTAATAATACGTAGGCGCTAAGGACATTTGCTTGCAAGTAGGCGATACGCCCAATGTTAAAGTACAAATAACGTAAATAGCTCAAGTAGTGTATTGATCTTACATCTTCGAACAGTTCGTCAATCCGTTTCGGTCTAATCGTTTCATCATCTTCAGCGATAACTAGGATTTTTCGATATGCAGCCTCTTTTTTCTGGAGATCGTATTCTATTCCTACTAGCCTCAACACCCAACCTAGGAGAATTAAAAATAAAGTGCCACCTATACTCCAAACGATAGCCCCAGTGATCAATCCGTAGGGCCAGTCGCCAAAGAAAAAAATAGGGATCCCCAATGATAAGCCAAAGAGTATCGGAACAAACTGCACCAGAACCATGATCGATTCGATCAAAGATGTACCTAATTGTTCCATGATTCGTGAAAATTTAATCGTGTCTTCTTGGACTCTTTGAGCGGCGCCTTCAATATGTCGCGCCTGATCGTACACCGCGTGATACCACTCCACCATGGCTTGTCTCCACCGAAAAAGGAAATGAGCGGTGAAATAGCTTACCGATACAGCGATGGCAACATAGATCCCAGCTAAATATATAAAGCTAAAGAGGCTTGCCCAGTATTCCTCGAGAGTTATAGCGTTCGGCGACGCTAATGCCTTTTGGATCATATCGTAAAATTCGCCGAACCACTCATTTATCTCTACATCGATCATCACCTGTATCCACAGAGATGCTAAAATTAAACCCGAGCCAAGCCAGGCCCAAATTAACCATTTTCTAGTCGTAAAAAATCTAAACATATTTTTTAATCCGCGATTTCCAGGGTTTTACAATGCCTTGCATTATGTCCTAGTGTATTCCGGATTCTTGCGCCAGTCGGGGTTTTTTCTCGTCCGTTGTCGAATAAAGGCGATCCGAGGATCATTTAGCGGCATGTAAAGGAGCATCACGATTGAGCCGAATGGTTTCCGAAACCTTCGCCCTGTCTCATCAATAGCAACAATGGTGAACTGTTAAGTGTCCGAAGGGGATATTTTTGATGGGTAAACTGACTAAGACTGCTAAGTGCGATGAGTTGGCGATTCGCCAGAAGCTTGGCAACCTCAACATGACCAGTGACGGACTTCAAGAATTTGTACTCTTAGCTTCAGTATATTTACGAAGAACTCTTGATGGGAGAGCCTTTTAGGCGAAGCGATAGCTTGTTCGGATTTTTTGACGACCAGTTCAAGCAGGACCGAGCGTTCTTCGAACACATCATATGCCTTGAATGTATCGGCATGGTAGAAACAGTGGAGTCGAACTTTCTCTCTTAAAATAGGCACAAGCATTGCTGCAGTTGCGTTTGGGATGATTTTGGTATGGACATAATCATTACGTTCCAAGAGCCCAAACACTTGTAGCAAACCCGCTGCATCGCGTCCCCCTATGCCCTTGCGCCTGCTGTCAAAATAACTCTCGTTAAATTCGATTGTATCGCTCATCAAGGACGGTTGATCGCCGACAATTTCTTAGTGGCTACTCTTGCGAAGCTTATGAATAAAAGGGGTTTCCGGTATTGCGAATTACACCTGTCAATTCAGTCGCAGAACGCGCTGTTTAGCCTGTACCGAAGTACTTAATAAGCTCGATTTGAATACTTGTTTTGAGCCTTCTACGTCGACGAACCGTAACCGAATGATGGCAATCGCCTTTTTACCCTATCTATGTCAGCCCCTCTTTTAAAAGCCACTTATGTTTGAAATTTTAAATGTTTAGAGCTAGTTTTCGGTACAGGTTAGAGAGGAGTTGCAAGTGTCAGATTGGCTGTATCAGGTAAGGATTAGGGTTTCGGAAAGGTTGTCTGAAAGTTTAAGAAGTGGACGCCACACGGATTTGGCAAATAATCTAGATAGCATATCCAACGATCATGGAATGTCTCTAGTATGTACCTTTGATGCGTTTAAAGGGTACTGTGACGAAGCCGAAGAAAACGGTGTCGAAGAGTATGCTTTGTACGACTGGACTAAAGCGACAATCGAAAATCCAGAAAAAAAAGCAAAACATTTAAAGTCGTTTGCTTTTTACAAAGGTTTCGAGCAGGTGTACGAGAAGGAATTGGCGCTGTCGTTGGAAGAAAAGCTCCTGGATTTAGGGCTAGGTGAGGACTTACTCGAGGTGAAGGTTATAGACTCTAATCCAGCTAACAATCCCCAGCCACCGTCATTCAATCAGCAAGGCGGCTAAGAAAACCGATGAACAGCAGTTAAAATTCACCGTTACAGGCTGTTTAACTGTTGTATAGACAGGATGTCAGCAGGGCATAGTGTCATGTAGCACGAATACTCCACCCTATAATCACAGGACTTCAGCAGACGCAGCAAAAAGCGCGCTTTTTATTCCACTGCCGAACCTACAGTATAAAATGGATGTATAACCAACGGAGAAATGGGATGCAATCTTACATCGTGTTTAAAGGCTCTAAGCGTCTGGTTGACTCGAGCATAGCAAAATATTCAATCACTCCAATCTTGGTCACCCTAACAATAGTTGTGTCTTTGCAAAATAAATTGCAGGCAAAGACGGTATGCGATGATCAGGAAAAAGTCTGCACTTGGGAAAAAAGAATTGTGGGCATCAAAACGCCAACGATGACTGCTTCAGGTTTTTTATTAGACGATGGAACTTTGATAACAAACAAACACGTTGCCGAAGATCATCCAGTTGTAAAGGTAAAACTCCCGTCAGGACAGATTACCACCGCAAAGCCATCACCTAATGACCATCCAGCGGACCTCGCGATACTTGTCATCCCTTCGTACGCGCCAACATTTCCGCAACAGATAAAAATACATCAAGGGAAAATCCAAAAGCTGAGAGTTATAGCATTCGATCAGGGACGGAATGGCACTAGAATCTATCCTGCTAGTACTTATGCTATTTACCCTGATTCGAAGAAATTTCCACAGGCACGTATTCACTCCGATGTGTTTGCTTTACCTGGAAACAGCGGTGGCGCAGTGGTAACTGAACTAGGTGAGTTAGTTGGAATATTGGCGTCAGGTGATGGAAACATTAATGAAATCATTCCGGCGCAGCACATTGCCGCTGTACAAAATTCATCAGATGATTTGAAGCGAGAGGATTTTGTTGCCCAAGGAACAGCGATAAGAATGTGTGCAGATTTACTCCATGAATCAAACAAAATCGCAAAAAATCCACCTGCGTCAGTAGTATCTGACTTGGAAACTGCATGCCTTCAATCGAAAAATAAGCAACTTTTCGATCAGGCTGGCCAGTTATTCGGGAAGTGGTGGATGTTCTCGCTATCGGAAATGTTTCTTACCGAGAGTCTGAAACTTGATCCCAATAGTCCTAATACCTTGATGTCGTTGGCTGTCGCTTATCATCTCAATCGTGATTACATCAAGGAAAAGCCACTGCTTGAAAAATATCTTGAACTTAACCCGTCTGATCCGCAGGCTCTGCGATTGTCAGTCCAGGTGGCAGGTTTATTAAAAGATGACGCTTTAGCGGAAAAATCACTTGAACTTATGCGAGAGCATAACCCCAATGCTGTTGAATTTGCTCAAGAATTCCTCGACTCAAGCTTCGGCAATTAAAAACCAAAATCATCAGTCGGATCTGGGATCCAGCCAAGTTTGATCTTATTGGACGGTATCGCTCTATCTTGCAAAAATTTCTTGACCTCAACAGATGTTGATTGAGGATTAGATTTAATGTACCGGCCTACTAAAGCAGCGACCCTTGGTACCGCATAACTGCTTCCGCTAGCGTATGTTTTGACGCCGCGGTGATCAATTACAGGGATTCGTTCGGCTGGAACTACTAGGTCGACTGAGTCTCTTCCATAGTTCGATTGGGGACCAAGTAACCCAAACTTGTTACCTGACGAAACTACTATCAGATTATCCAAATCAAAGGATGCAGGATACACTGCCTGCTTATCAATATCGATGCCATTGTTACCTGCCGACACTATAAAAATTGTCTGAGGCATATTCCTCGCTTTTGTTTCAAAACATAGCCACTCAGTCTTATTTTTTGAACCCATCGGCATTGCTACCACCCTTATATTGTGGGTTTCCACATGAGCTAACAGCTGTTCAAATTTGCAGAGGTCATCAGCTGGGAATCTGTAGACCGTCACCTTTTGGTTTTTTAGTTCACGAATTAGAACGCTAAATACAGTCGTACCGTGATGTAAGGGAAAAAACGGATTTGATCTCGGATCCTTATCAAAAGGCCGCTGATCGTCGTCCCAGAAATCGTACCCAGTAATGTTTCCGTCGAGATCAGTAGCGATGAATGGATAAAGCTCTTGTAGCAAATAGTTAACACCTGTATCCACCAAAGCAATGATAGAACGATCATCAATCTGGGTGTCCTCATGGATGGTTTTTTTCGGGAACT
Organism: uncultured Litorivicinus sp.; assembly: GCA_902541775.1. GTDB lineage: Bacteria > Pseudomonadota > Gammaproteobacteria > Pseudomonadales > Litorivicinaceae > HIMB30. The sequence continues at coordinate 33,517 of CACBSE010000008.1, forward strand.
CGGGATTTTGCGGTTCCGTGGAGCTCACTGCGAATGTTGACGCCTCTAAATTCTGTATTGAATCAACGTTTCCCTTTTCGTCAAAAACCAGTTTGCGAATCCGACCAATCTGGCAATCCGGGGAAAGCCTCAACTGGAGATATTTACGCCCTTGATCATCAGAAACTGTAATGATTGCTACGCGCCAGTTTGTTCTCGAAGGTTTGTAATTAATTGACAGCTCTGCTTCATCTTTTGGGCTGGCAAACTTGATTGATCGCTCTTTTTTTTCAAGATGCCATGAAGCGAGGTATGTGTCGGTCAGATTTGGTATTGATGAAGACTCACAAAACAGCTCTTCCCGTGTGCGTATTAAATCCAGAATTGGTTGCGAGCCCTCCACAAGGTGGGTCGCGCAAATAAGTGGTACTCCAATGCATAAACTCCGAAAGCATCTTTTATTCAATTTACCTCTTTTGCTTGACGCCACAAACTCGATCAAATTATTCATTGATTTGTACATTTGGGTACCTGCTGCGCCACATCGCGATAGCGATGAGTAGGGTTATACCGAGCCTCCAAGGCCTCCATTTACGGTTGTAGAAGTACCTAAACATGTTTTGATCTTTTGTTCGCTGAGCTTTGGTAACGCGCTACTGTCAACCTAGAGTGCATTCTGGATTCTTTTACCAGTTGGGCTTTTTTTTATTCAGCCCTTTGCTCTTGTTGCAATGTTTGCAAGACTATGTCACCACGTCTAAAAGGATGCAAGATTGCAAGCGCTCGAACTTTTTGATGACGCCCCCCACACCGAGCACGCGGTGACTCTGTTCAATCAGGATTTCCGTCATGCCGGGCAGACCGATGATCTCACCATCTATCAAGCAGAATATGCCCTAAAGTCGCCTGATTTAGAGTGCTTGCATTGTTTGTTGGCTGACCAGTTGGTGGGGGAAGATGATGAAACGCCATGGCTCAGCGCACCGGTCATGGCCGCCTATGTCTCGCTTGCTGAACGCGAAGATGGCGTTCCAGTTCGGCTCGATGATGCGATTTGTATTCTTGAAAATCGACAAAAGCTATATCTTGTCCGAATGATTATGCGCCAAGCGACCCTTGAGCCATGGAATGAGAATGCTGATCTCAGTATTACGATCTATCGAGCTGAGTCGCACGATGGGGTGCATCAGAGCTTTTATGATCAGGTGGCGAATGAGGCACACGATGCGATGGCGGCCTGTCTCTATTGGCACGGTCAAATGGACATCGAAGATGACGCAATCCGGGAAAATCATCAAATCGCTGTCGAGGCATTGCAGACCGTCGTGCGTGATCTGATCGAAGAGTTCAATCAGCAAATGCCCGAAGGACTAGTGGCTAACCTTGAGCAAGCCGGTATGTTCGATGAGGATTATGCGGATGAAGTGGAGCAAGTCGAAGAAGACGATAGTTCATCTGAATCAGGGACTCCGATTATTCATTGAGGCAGATTTTGAAAGACCAGCTCAACGCTCTCGCAAACCAATGGAATCAATCACTAAAAGATCTTTTTGATCATGATCCTGAGCGTGGATCACGATTTGTTACGACGGGCGCGGGACTTCGTCTTGATTATTCGAAACATTGGATTGATCAGGCTGTGCTTGAGGCGTTATCTGAGATTTTAGCTAATTGTCATTTTGCTGCCATGCGTGACCAGTTATTTGACGGCGAAAAAGTGAATGTCACGGAAGATCGATCAGTTCTTCATGTAGCATTGCGCGCTCAGATGAATGATACGTTTCGTGTGAATGGGGTGTCGATAGTTTCTGACGTGCTTCAGGCGCGTGATCAGGCATATGCCTTCGCTAACCAGATTCGCGATGGCAGTCTCTTGGGGGCAACAGGAAAAAAGTTTACCGACGTCGTGAACATTGGCATCGGTGGATCGGATCTAGGGCCTCTGATGGTTAGTGAGGCACTGAAACCGCTGATTGATGGACCTCGACCACACTACGTCTCTAACGCCGACGGAGCTCATCTGCACGACACAATTGCGGCTTTAGACCCCGAAGCAACGCTGTTCCTGATTGCTTCAAAGACATTCACAACTCAAGAAACAATGCATAACGCGAGTAAGGCGCAGCAGTGGATTTCTGATGTGTTAGGTCACAGGGCGATCGCGTCTCATTTTGTCGCCTTATCGACCAATACCGAGGCGGCCAGGGCATTTGGAGTATCTGAAGAGCGCATGTTTGGATTTTGGGATTGGGTTGGTGGGCGTTATTCTGTCTGGTCGACGATTGGTTTGTCTTTGATGATTGCATTGGGACCAGGTGTGTTTGATCGATTCCTTAATGGTGCCCGTGAGATGGACCTGCACTTTAGAGAATCATCTTTATTGTCAAATATTCCAGTCATAATGGCGTTACTTGGTGTTTGGTACCGCAATGGCTTTGGCCTACAAACACAAGCAGTCCTGCCATATGAGCAACGACTGCACCGGTTTCCAGCATACCTCCAGCAGATGGAAATGGAATCGAACGGGAAACGGATCGATAGGGATGGCCAATCAGTTGCATATGACACCTGTCCAGTGATCTGGGGTGAGCCTGGGACCAACGGGCAACACGCTTTTTTCCAACTATTGCATCAAGGCACGCTCGTGTGTCCGATCGATTTTATCCTGAGTGCGAATCCAACCAACACGGATTCTGAGTCTCACGTTTTACTCAATGCCAATTGCTTGGCTCAATCGGAGTCGTTGGCATTCGGGAAGTCACATGAGGAGGTCTATCAAGAGATGGTGGATCAAGGGATATCTGCATCGCAAGCTAAGCAGTTGGCACCGCATCGTTCCTTCCCCGGCAATCGCCCAAGTTCGACCATCATGATGACACAATTAACTCCCGAGACACTCGGCGCATTGATCGCGGCATATGAGCATAAAGTGTTCACCCAAGGTGTTCTTTGGAATATCAACTCATTTGATCAATGGGGCGTTGAGTTGGGAAAAGTACAATGTAAAGCGTTACGCGCGAGCTTTGATTCGGGCCACGCGAGCAATTTTTCTTCATCGACACGGGAGGGAGTGCGATGGCTTCGAAAAAATATGCACTGAGTACAGATGACGTCAGTCGCGTGATTGAAATGGCTTGGGAAGATCGAACCCCGTTTGAGGCAATCGAAGAATCTTATGGATTGAGTGAATCCGATGTGATTGAACTTATGCGATATGAAATGAAACTGTCGAGCTTTAAGATGTGGCGTGAGCGGGTATCCGGGCGCAAAACAAAACACGTCCACCGCCGTGGATACCGCTTCGGTCGGCACGTCTGCCCAACGCAGCGCACCCGTTAAAATAGAATGTTATAAGCATCGAAAAACTTATTCTTTTGAGATCTAAAGATTTTTGCTTATTATCTGAGTATAAATTTAAAAGGATAGTGGCATGAACGCATGGAGATCCTTGCTAGGGATCATCAGTATAGCATTTGCGGTGACATCACAGGCTGCAACATTGACACCGGTAATTGATAGTTTCACCTTGACCGACTTGATTGAAGACGGCAGCGTGAAGGTACTTGAGATACGAAGTGATGAGAATGCCTATCTAGAGCAACATATTCCGGGATCAGTGTATCTTTCGTATGAGGAGTTCAGAGGGCCTAACACGAATCCAGGACAATTGCCTGAGTTCAGCAAGTTAGCTAAGGCGCTTGGCTCACGAGGCATTCAAGCTGACGATGCTGTTGTGATTGTCCATGACGGGGTAACAACCACAGATTTTGGTGCCGCAGCACGTGTTTATTGGACTCTGAAAAGTGTCGGATTTGAGTCACTTGCCATTTTGAACGGTGGCTTTAGAGCATATCAGAAAGACGGCTTCGACCTGGTGACTGGTGAAACTAAAGTGTCACCAGTCAACCCAATGCTTGTTTTTAATCCAGAATGGTATGCGGACACGGCGGAGGTTGCAAAACAGGTCGTTGGACACGACAGCGCAAAGCTTCTTGACGCGCGACTGGATGATTTTTATGCTGGAATTGCGTGGCATGATGCAGCAGCGCGTCCAGGAATTCTTCCGGGCGCAGATCAGTTCGCTTTTGAGGCATTTTTTGATATGAACACGCCGTTACTGAAGCATTCTGACGAAA
>CACBSE010000009.1 GCA_902541775.1 uncultured Litorivicinus sp.
TTGGATGGCTACTGCTGTCACTTGGTGCCACTGCTTCACCGATAAGGAGTCTCGCGAAACTTTTGGAGCCGTATCAGGCGTTTTCAGCAGATTTCCAACAAAGTACGTTGGATTCAAAAGGTGCGTCGATTACCGAGATGACGGGTGCGCTTGCTATCGCCTCGGAGTCGATCTTTCATTGGAAAACGAACCCACCGTTCTCACAGGTCATTGTGGCTGATGGCGAGGTGCTCTGGGTATTTGATAAGGATCTGAATCAGATTCAGGTACGACCGCTTGACGACACACTGGCAGCATCACCAGCGGCAATCTTAAGTGGTGATCTCGATGTCTTGGGTTCTCGTTTCCAAGTTACAGAAGAACGGTCGGGAACTATCGCGGTATACACTCTGGAGCCCAGAGCAACTTATGAAGTGACTCGGCAAATCATGTTGCGATTCGATGGGACCCGATTGCTGGAGTTATCGATCGAGGATGCGCTTGGTAATCGATCGCTTGTATCGCTGACGGACGTAAAATACGGCAAGCCGGCCGATGCTCTATTCCAATTCACACCGCCTAAAGGTGCTGATGTGATTTATGCGTTGGGCGATCAGTAGTTGTGGTCAAAGATAAGGGGCGATTGACCAAGGCTGAGCTCGATCGCCGAGCGGGTGTTCTGGTATGCTTACCGGTTTAATTGATCCCTTTAGTTACTGGCCGATGATTCGGTTTCTAAGGAATATATTCACTCATGCTTGATCCCAAACTTCTTCGTCAAGATCTCGAGTCAGTTGTTGCGCTACTCGCCCGGAAAGGCGTTGTTTTTGACGTATCGGGATATCAGGCACTGGAAACCAAGCGCAAGTCGCTGCAGCTTGAGACCGAATCTTTGCAAAACAAGCGGAAGGATGGATCCAAGGCTGTTGGTTTGTTGATAAAAGATGGTAAGAAGGAAGAGGCGGAGACTCTAAAGGCTGAGATTGCAGGCATCGGTGCCGAGTTGGCGGCGATCGAGTCACAGTTTCATGAGGTACAAGCTGGGCTTGACCGAATTCTCATGGAAACGCCGAACCTACCAGATGCCAGTGTTCCAGAAGGGACCAGTGAAGACGATAACATTGAAGTCTCTGTGGTTGGGCAAAAGCCAGAATTTGGATTCGCTGTTCGCGACCATATTGAGATTGGCGAATTGTTTTCAGGCCTCGATTTTGACCGCGCGGCGCTACTTTCCGGTAGCCGATTTGTTACGATTCATGGTGACTTCGCCAAGTTACATCGCGCGTTAATCCAATACATGTTGGATTTACACACAGAACAGCATGGTTATGCGGAGACCTATGTCCCCTTGCTGGTGGATGGATCGATTCTCGAAGGTACCGGGCAGTTGCCCAAATTCAAAGATGACTTGTTCAGAATTGCTCCAGAAGATGGCGGCGGCCGTGAGCGCTATTTGATTCCAACGGCCGAAGTGCCACTGACCAATCTTGTCCGTGACTCAATCGTCGACGCCTCATCGCTGCCACTGCAGTATGTCGCGCATACTCCTTGTTTCCGTGCTGAGGCTGGCTCGTATGGGCGAGATGTGCGTGGTATGTTCCGTCAGCATCAGTTCGATAAGGTGGAGTTGGTATGGATCACGCATCCGAATAAGAGCTGGGAAGCCTTTGAAGCTTTGCGCGCACACGCCGAGGCGGTTTTGAAAGGCTTAGATCTGCATTACCGAGTGGTTGATCTATGTGGTGGTGATCTTGGGTTTTCGGCAGCAAAAACCTATGATCTTGAGGTGTGGTTGCCAGGCCACGATCAGTTCCGGGAGATTAGCTCGTGCTCGAACTGTTTGGATTTCCAGTCACGTCGGATGCAAGCACGATTCAGAAACGAAAACAGTAAATCTGAGCTTGTCCATACTCTCAACGGTTCCGGTGTTGCGATCGGGCGTTGTCTGATTGCAGTCGTTGAAAACTATCAAAATGACGATGGCTCGATTACGGTACCTGACGCACTGAAGCCTTACATCAAGGTGGATCGCCTGACGCCGAAACTATAGGCATTTGGTTGGTTTTGGGAGGCCAGACACACGGGCGAGTTGTTTAGCTGGACTCACTGGGAACAGTCGATGCAAATAGATACTATTCCCTTTGTTTGGACCGATCTCGAGTTTGATCCACTTAACCAGGGGACGCATCGCTGGTGCGTGGTCGAACTCGTCATAGTATCTACGGACCAATTCAATTAATTCCCAATGCGCAGGACTGAGGTCGATTGACTCAAGGGCTGCAAGTTCCTGTGCGATTGATTCATTCCAATCACCAATATTGTCTAAATAGCCATCGGTATCGAGTTGGAGCGACATGTTAACTCCACGTGCGACAAGTTGATGTTTCAAGAAGATCGATCCACCCATCAGGCGTAATCGTGTCGATCGCGGCATGCGGGAAGAGCGCTTGATCATCAGCAAAGGCAAGCACCTGGCATGGCAATTTATCGAGCTCGTGGACAGCGTTCATCGCGTCACCAGCAACGATTACTATATCGTCTGGGGTAAGCCAATCAGTGGCGTCGTGAAGCGCATTCATTGAGGTCACTAGATGGATCATTAGGCCTCCAATACGACGTCACTTATATTGAGGCGATCCAGGATCTTGTCGCGCTTGCAGAGTTTTCCCGGAAAATGATCGCTGACCTTAATACCTCGTTCTTTGCAGCTATTCTCGTCAATCAAGACGTTGTCGATGTCATACAATGGCAGACTTTTGAGCTTTCCACTCAGTTCTAGTGGGCTGTTATCCGGCATAGTCGGCAGAGACGCCCAAAATACACCCGCATTTTGTAAGATGACGGAGACAGGACACTCGAAAGTCGCAAGTACTAGAGCCATGTCGAGCATTTCGCGCGTTCCTAGGGATTCGGTTGGTCCTGAACGGATAACTAGGGTGACGGACTTCATCGAAATTGAACCACTCGGTCAGCTGACTGAACTTGCTCAGTCCATTCTCCAAGTCCCCCGAGTCGAATGCCATCAATAAGTAATTCCTCACGGATCCCGCGCCTTTCTGCAGCTGTGATGCAAGCGACGACATCACATGACTCGAGGGTGGTCAGTTCTGCAAGGCGTCTTGAGGGGTCTGTCTCACCTTGTGGTACGTCGCGAGTCTTATCCGCAAATAAGACTCCGTCTTCGTACAAAAAGCAGAAGACCGCGTGTCCTCTGGATAACGCGGCCTTCAGTGTCTCAAGGGCTCTTAGAGGCAGCGTTCCACGCTCTGGGGACACTGCCAGCAAGATGGCAAACTGTTTCACTCGTCGCCAGAAAAGACGCCCAGTAGCGCAAGTAAATTCGTAAACAGCAGATATATATCGACATAAAGAGCGACGGTCGCCATCACGTAGTTCGTCTCACCACCATGAATAATTCGGCTTGTGTCGAATAAAATATAGCCAGCTGCCAATAACACCAACATCGCGCTGAGCGCGAGGCTTAAGGCTGGAACCTGGAAGAAAATCAGGCCAATTGACGCAAGTAGCGCGATGATTAGACCTGTGAACAAGAAACCACCCATAAAGCTAAAGTCTTTTCTGGTCGTCAGAACATAAGCCGAGAGTGACAAAAAGACTGCGGCAGTGCCGAAGAGGGCGTTACCCACAATCGACGCACCACCAGGGGCCTGCAGGTAATAAGAAATCATCGGTCCGAGAGTCCAGCCCATGAAACCGGTGAATGCAAACACCAGTGGCAACGCCCAGACGCTGTTCCGCATCGCTTGTAGGGCGAACAGCAGACCGATCATTCCGCCTAGTGACAAAAGCCAATGCATCGGCGGTGCTTGAGTCGAGACAGCCAACGCGGTCATCCCTGCGCTGAAGAATAAAGTCATTGAGAGCAACATGTAGGTGTTGCGCAATACCTTGCTGGCTGACTCTGAAGCTCCGTATCCAGCCGTCGCTGTGGCTTGAGTAATGCGATCACTCATCGAAAGATCTCCTATATCTGATTGAGCACCGAATGTACTCAACTTTCGTATGATGCAGTATGTATAGTAATGTTTCTTGCACATCTTGCAAGACCCTTGGAAGCCGTTTATTTCAATCGATTGAGTCGAAAATACAAATGATCGTTTCAATTTGTGCGAGACCCTTTTGTTTGATAACTGAACAGGAAATAATTACCGATAGATGTGATCGTTCTGTTGGAAAATTCTTCTAAGCTCTGCGTTCGGAGACATTTCATGAAAGGTTATTCACAGATCGCGGCGCTGTTGGAGAAAGGGACCTCGATATTTTTGCTTTTATTCGGAGCCACCATAGTCATGTTGATGCCGGGCCTCATATTTGTTTTGCTATCACAAATTGGTGTTTTGGTGAAATTATCAGCCGCTGTAGGTTTGATTTTCGATTCAGCAGGCTCGCTTGAAACCATCTTTATTCTTCTATGGAAGCTCATTGATTTAGCATTGATCGCAGTCCTTCTTACGATCATCGCATTATCGTCGTATCAGGGCCCGTTGATGATATCGATCATCTTGGGACAATGGGCTAGGAAGCGTCGCGCAGAATTCAGAAGCTTGGCATGATGCGCTCACAGCGCATGAACGGTAAGCTCATATCAACGGTGGTCGGATTGTCTTCCATTGCGCTACTCAGCATAGCAATTCAGATTACAGAGGCTTACAAGAACAGATTTGGGATGCAGACGTTTCGACTAGGGACTGGGGTTCCTGCAAGAATCGCGTGTTTTTCTTGCGACCAGCCTCACCATGGCGTTCATGGAGAGGACTGGTGTTAAAGGAAGTGAATAATTTAAAGAGACTCGACGTAGGCGCCAATGTTTGCCATGTCGTCAGCACTTAAAGCAGCGGACTGGCCCCACATCAGTGCACTCTGAGCGCCTCGAGTCTCACCATTTTGATACTGCGTGAGCATCGATACGATCGCGTCTTTGGTGGCTCCCTGAAGTTTTGGTCCGACACCGCCTTCCCCATTCAAGCCGTGGCAACCAGCGCAGGCTGCGTAGATTTTCTTACCGAGATCAACGGGGCTAGCCGCCGCCAGCATTGCCGCTTCAGCTTCAAGACGCTTCGCGTTTTCCACTTTATACGCTTCGTAGCATTCACCCACACACATTCCGACTGGTGGGTGATCGGTTTCCCAAGAGATAGAGCGTGCGCCTACGAGAAGGACCGTGGCTCCGAGAAACACAGGAACGATAATTTTCGCATTGCTCACAAATAACTCCTTTTCTGTGACCTGAATCGAAAGGTAGTCGCAATGATAAAGCCTTTCATGCGTGCGTCAAACGTCAGTTCGACTTTTTGTGGGATTCAACTGTTGAATCCATGTTATCAATCACCTACTATGCGCCTCCACGGCGCGTATGCGATCTGAGGAGAGGTGGCAGAGCGGTTGAATGCACCGGTCTTGAAAACCGGCATAGGTTAATAGCCTATCCAGGGTTCGAATCCCTGCCTCTCCGCCAATCTAATAATTTCCAATTATTTTAATATTTTATAATCAGCATTACTCTTCTAAAGCAGGATTTTGTATCAAATTCCCCTGCTCCTATTGAAAACCCACCGGGAGACGTCGAGTAAGCTTTAAAGAATTTTTAGTAACTAGTGAGACTTGCAAAAGCGTCAACTCCCAGATCGCATCTGAGTCAAGTTATTAAGCTTTGATCCCATTGTTGTAACGTAGAGTTATTTAGGTTAATTGCTTAAGCAGATTAATCAGTTCCAGATCATTTAATGATTCTTTACTAAGAAGGTGAATGTAGTGACAGATGCTTTGCGAGAAACGAAAAAAAAATTTACCCGAGGTGTAACGATAGCACTTTATCCGTTCGGATTGTGGTTGAGTACCCCTGAGTATTCGTATTCTTCGGAGCTAGACCTGTTGAGCCTGAGTTTCCGTACAAGAATCTCGGATGAGACTGTCCTCGGGAACGATGCACCCGAGTTTTTCACAGAGTCGAATATCGCTGCAAATTTTAGATTACCGTGGCAGAGCTATACCTCTTCAGGTTGGGGTTGGGGTACACGTCTGATGACGAGTGCAGGGGTTTTGCGAGGTGCGAACAAAAAAGCGCTCACCGTTTCCGCCATTCCAGAATTAACGTTCGGAAGTGAAGATGGGCGCTACACTCTGGATCTAGGAATTGGAGGTGCGGTATTCAGCAGATACAAGTTCGGGGTACAAGATTTTGGTGGATATTTTCAGTTTGCTTTGACCTTCGGCGGCAGTGTGCCAGTCAATGAAAGCCAGGGCATAGGCTACCGATTTTTTCATTACTCTGATGCAGGCGGTTACGGTCCTCACACAACGGGTGCAGACTTTCACATGATTGAGTTTGTTCATAGATTTTGAAATCTGAAGTTAGACTTTCAATGGTACCGATTTGATATCTTGATGTAGTCAATTTTGTTTAAGTACAATGAGGAATAATAGAAAAGTAAGGAACTCTGTCATGGGTTCATTTAGAACTTCACTTCTTGTGGTGCTGTCTTGCACTGTGATGTCTATTCAGGCGGATGTCGACAAGCGGTTTTATAAAAAACGGACTATGGGTCTGGATCTTCAAGTAAGGGATGGACTCGGACCTACTCCCGTAAATTCCTTTGAACCTGTGAACACAAAACCTCTTAAGAAAGGAAAAAAGAAAGATTTAAAAAAATATTTTGATTTCCCGGAAAATATGAGTGCCGTCGTTCTTAAAGACGGGAAACTTGTCTACGAACGTTATAACGAAAAACGTGGATTCGATGACAAGTTTTTAGCTCACGGAATGTCCATGACTAAAACCGCAGTGGGTTTGGTTATTGGCCACTTACTCTGTGATGAGAAAATCAGTTCTTTAGAGGACACTATGGGCAAGTATTCTAATGGGCTTGCTGGTTCCGTCTACAAAGACGTGACTATTAAAAATGCTCTGCGAATGGCCAGCGGTGTTAATGAAAACAGAAATAACGAACAAGGGTTTAATCAGACTTTACGTAACCGGTTCCAAGATGGATCAAATGATCAGCTTCAGGTGATTCAAAGCGTCAAAACTAAGTATTCAGATCAAGGCAAAGACTCTAGGTATCACACGCTTGATGTGACTGCCGCTGCAGTTTTGGTCAAAGATCTTACTGGTAAATCGGTTGATGCGATTTTTTATGACAAGATCTTTAGCCAAATAGGTCCAGAAGACAAGATGGTCTGGTGGGCTGACAAAAACGGCTATTCATTAGGGATGGCCGGACTTTACATGACCACTAGAGATTGGGCCAGGCTAGGCCAATATATGGTCAATGAAATGCAGGCTGATTCCTGTATCGGAAAGTATCTAAAGGATGGGCTAGATAATGCGATCAAAACGACGGCTCGGGATTATCAGAAGTATGGCTATTTCTTTTGGGTCTCCAAGATTGGAGGGAAACAGGTAATTGTTCTGACTGGCAAGGGCGGACAAGTAATGATTCCAAATCATCACAATAACAGTGTAGCCATTGTGATCTCAGCCTCTAATTTCAAATACAAAAAGAAAGATCTACTAAAAGAGGTTATGCCAAGCGTTACTAAGAAATTTGGAAAGATGGGATTTTGAAAAATTTTTACTTCTGCAAACTGTGCTCGGGTGTCTTTGGTACTTTATTGGCTTTGCAGTGTACCTCAGTAGCAATCATCAAAGGCCAGCGCATGTAAAAACCAAAGTGAAAGGTCTTATCGTAGTAAAGGCTTCGAACTAATTACATTGTAGATTCGCTGATAATGGTTGGAAAATTTTATGACCGAAGAATTTACTAAGTGTTGGCCGCATTGATTAAGGTAAATACAAATAAGAGCATCCTTACTTACTGTGGAAGGAGTATTAAATTTATTGGCCTTGCTCTACCGTTACTGAGACCTCCGAAGTTGCAGGTACCACTGCCTTGTAGATAGTTTAGTTTGCCAAACTCTGACTAAACGAATGAGGTTTCTCGTTACACAGATACATAGGGTCCGCAAACGCCTACCGCCGTTATCACTATCCCCAGAAAAAGATTAGCAGCAATCACTGGTCTCATTTTTTTCAAAGTATCAGACGCTGCAGATATATCTTCGATATCTATCAAGCGACAGAGCCTGGCATAGAGACTGAAGTAGAGATAGAAAAAAGCGCCTACCATTATCAGCCCAATAGTATGCATAAGATGCAAGTAGGGCTGCGAATTCGCAAACCCCCCGAATCTGAAAAAGAACTGATAATAGCCCGTAACTAAAAGAATGCTTATGAGCACCCATACTAGTTGGAAAAATTTTCTATAAGCTGCCCGCCACAGGTGCAGTCGTTCTCGCGGTTGCAGTAGCTCCTGTGCCACCGGCCTTAAAGCCATAAAGGCAAAGAAAATGCCACCGATCCAGAGTGTCGCTGCAATCGCGTGCAGACCTTGTGCGAGCAGATTCATCTCAATTTCCTGCGTGACTATCCGGAAAAGCGCGCTGGTGTAGATTAAGCTGGCAAAAAAATAACCCTTTACTTACGGAGTGACAATGTTCGCAGACTTGAAACATGTAATTACCACAGCGCCCGGCAGGTACATAAATTGTAGGATCCATAGAACACTAATCTGATTATACAAAAAAATGACAATACCGTATTTTGCCAGTTCTCGGTCACCTAGGAAATTGACAGTTTAACTACCAGTGTTTCAGTTGATTCCCAACCTGACGATGATGACACTTATGCTGTACCAGAGACGGGTTTGAAGCAACAATCTAGCCAACGAGGTTGAGGTCACCTTGGAGCGGGACGATATTCTGGGTGTACACTTCCATTAGGGTGTTATGGATCACCATATCAATCCCACGCATATCTTCGATTGCAGCTTCTAATTCTTCCTCCTTCGCCATTTTGAGGTTAGTGGTAAGCCAAGAATACGGTGTTAGTGAGCCAGATTTCTGGATCGCTAGCGAAGCCGCGTACAACAGGGTTTTAGTGGCAGGATGGCTGATCTGCTCGGCCAGTTCCAGTCCAAGATCAATCCTGTCATCCATGAAGCAAGCGAAGACAGCATCCGATTTGCGCTTGTCGCTGTTGGTCTGGCCCTGAGGCACCGGATCGTATTCCAGCGCCTTCAGTGTGAGGTCACAGCCTTTGGTGGGTTGCCCTGTTTTCAACAGGGCCTCACCATATTGTTGCAGGATACGCGGGTCATTCGGCACCATTTCATGCGCTTTCTTACCATGTTCAAACGATGCCCTATAATCCCTGGTTGCCGAATACACCCCCGATAGCAGGCGATGGCATTCGTAATCATTGGGGTCGATTTTCATCGCTTGTTCAATGAGGCTGTTGAACGTTGGCAAAAGCTCATCAAACGTCTGGTTGATATAGCCCCGGGACATACCCTGCCCGAGTGTACATGATTTCCACGCATAGGCCTGAGCATTGTTGGGATCCGCCTTGATCGCGGCATCGAACATCACAATAGCCTCGGCATTGGCTTCTTTTGTGAACTGGTGATGAAGCTCCTTGCCTTTGAGCAGGTATTCGTAGGAGCTCATGTTGCTGGTTGGCTTGCGCTTGGCCCGTTGTAAGCTGGCGAGCTCGATCTCGCCCAAGATGACAAAGGTCACGTTTCGGACAATCTCATCCTGAACCTCGAAGATATCATCGAGTTTACGGTCGAACTTTTGGCTCCACTTAATCTCTTTGTTTTCGGTCTCAATTAACGAGATGGTGATCCGGGCCTTGTTTCCGGCGGTGCGGGCTGACCCTTCAACCAGATAATTCACGTTGAACTGGTCAATGAAACTGTCGAGGCTTTCATCGCTGTCGGTGAAATTGATACTGGACTGGCGCGATACCACTGACAATTGTCTGACCATCGATAATTCGGTGACGATATCCTCGTGGATACCATCAACGAGGAATGAGCTTTCCTCATTGGCGTTCATGTTCGTAAACGGCAACACGGAAATAATCGGCTTCTGTGTGCGGTCAACATTATCGTCGGTATCTTCAGCCGGCGCTGCAACAACCTTATCGGTCCTGGAGGTTGAGATGGAAAACACTTCAAACTCGCTTGAGATGTTCTTCAGCTTTTTAGTCCCCGCGGCACGGGTAATGGCCTCAATGCGGGTTTTAACCTGCTCATTGATTAGCCGTGAAACTAGGATCTGTCCCGGGGCGCATTGGCCCTCTAGCCGGGCCGCAATATTTACCCCGTTTCCGTAAATATTGTCTTTCTCAACAATCACATCATCGCAGTGAATACCAACGCGCCAGACCAGTTTACGATCCGTATCGGTCGCACTAATGCCTTCATTGCGTTCCTGGATCGCATCCTGAAAACTAATCGCGCAATTGACGGATTCCACAGGGCTGGCAAATTCGGCCAGAACCGAATCCCCCGCGGTGTGAAAGATTCGGCCACCATGCTTTGTGATGAAAGCATCGATAATTTCGCGGCAGGTATTTAGGCTGAAGAGGGTTTTTTCCTCATCGGCAAGCATATGCTTGCTGAAACCCACACAATCGGCGGCAAGAATAGTTACGAACTTGCGGTAAACTTCGGACAAGATTAATCAACCTCACAATTGATAATAATATTCATACTTAAAAGCCGACGTGGCGGTGTTCTGATGTCAATCAATTATTAGCATATTAATGATTATATCTAAATTTATTAATTTTTTGGGACAAAAGTCACACTTTACATTGGCACTTGGTCCAAGGATAAAGCGGTAGGAAGTGATAGCGGCCATCGGGGGTTGGTTCGATAGATATGTGAGCTTTGCATTAGGCGGTGACTACACGGATGATGGTTCTGAAAAGATCGCCGAGCTTGCTGATGAGCACTTATTTTGGTTTCTTTATACCTTAACTGAGAGCCAGGATCTTGCTAGGGCTTAGACGCCGTGTGTAGTCAATTTTTTAGGATTTGATGGAACTTCTCGTTTTCAATATCGGGGTAAACTAGATAATCGGCGAACGGTGCTCGGGGTAGAACGATATCCAAATCTTTTAAACGCAATGAAAGAAATCCAAAACATGGGTGAATATTCAGGGACTCAACTTCCTCTCCGCCATCTATCTAGCCTACACGTTCCCCAGACTGCTCAAAAATCCAGTTAAATCGTAAATGTTCAATCACAACAGAATATTTGCCTATCTCGTGCAAGGAAAGCTGTGGCTGGATCAAGATTGCTCTCTATAGAGTGAGCCTCTTGATCATCTCTCTTCACAGCATGACCGGTTATAGCCAGTACTCGACAACCGGACTGATCTTGGAACCTTAAGCCCTGTTCCCACGACGAGTGTCCAAAACCCCTCACAGCCTCAAGATCATCATCATTGTAACAACCATCCCAGATCAGAAGATCAGCATTATCTGCAAAATCGACCAACTGATCATCTAGAGCTGAACCGTGCTCGTGATCGACCAGATAAACGATTTCGCGGGAATCATCACGATGTCGAAGTCGAAACCCTGTCGCCTCACCTGGATGATTTAGGGGATGAACTGAAATGAGCCAAGAGCCTTGTTGCATCCATTCACCGACATCGATGTATTTATAATCAATATGAGCGTGGATGATCTCAAGCGTTACTGGAAAAGCGACATTTCCGAAAATAGTTTTCAATTTATGTTCAATAGATTTCTCGGAATTAGATTTACCCGAGACTATGCTGACCGTGCCTTTTTTCTTTTTTGTCAAAAAGTACGGAAGCCCAATAACGTGATCGAGATGACAGTGACTTAGGAGAAGGATCTCGTCCCTGTCAGACTCTTCGGGATAATTAAGACCACTGCCACCGTCAATAAAGATTCGATCATTATTAAAACGTATCTCAATCGCCGAAGTATCACCACCAAGATATTGGTGGGATTCTTTATAATAGGGAAACGCTCCACGGGTACCCCAGAATTTTACCGTTAGTTTATGGTTCATACCTTAATCCCGAAAAACATCTGGCATCTCATTTATCCGCAAGGTCCGCATTACGACCGCCCGAAAGACTCCTTTCAGTCCCTTATTCAATGCGCGGATGTTCCGTGAAACTTTGGAGACAGGAATAACCAGCGCATTTACAGTCTTCGCTATCTCAAATGAATGGGCAAAGTCTGTTTGCGATAGTACCTCCGCTACACCAATCACTCCTCCCGGTCCAACGTTGATCCTCATATTTGCCTGGTTAGATATCGTTACAGCCCCGCTTGTTATGACCAGACCATTCCCTCTCTGATACTCACGTAAGATATCTTGCGGCGAACTAATTACTATCGACTCAAGCTCATCACTTACGATCACTCTTAAAAAAAGCGATTGAACCGCTGAGAACGTATGTTCAGACGTTTTGAGTAAGGCTTGTAATTCAAGTCGTGATTTTCCGTTCGTTATTGCATTGACGTCCAAGTCGATTAGCCGACCTTTTTGGGTATCATCATCTTTAATTTGTCTAATTTGGTTCGTTACTGCTAGCTGGAGTAAAAGACAATTCAACAAGGCTTGCAAAGACGGGGATTGGTTAACCAACATATTTCTGAGTGCTGCGCCCGAGATTTCCAAGCAAACTGAAGCCTCGACTGCACGAACCGATGCACTTCGCTTGCCACCCAACAAAACCGCTTGTTCTCCAAACGCTGAACCTTTGGATATAACGGCAATCCGTTGTTTCGTCACATCATCGAATATTTCCAAACTACCAGATGTCACTACGTACAGATGACGGGCGTCGTCTCCCTCGGTGAATAAAACATACCCTTTTGGAACAGACACCTCGTAAAAGTTCGGATTGGTTTTTGACTTTTGCCTAACGAAATCTGGAAGATCACTCACCTCGAAACTTCTCCTTCCATATTACTCGATCGTAGTAGCCTATATGTCCAGCGCTCACACTAATTTCGACCATGGATACCCTATCATGATGGTCCGCCAGTTTGTGGGGCCATCGTAATCTTGTTTCCTATTCCTGCCCCAGCCTTTATTACTTTTTGCGAATGAGAAAAGTCCGCATGGTCCCTTTTCCCTTAATTTCTGACTTTTGAGAAATGACTTCTAATAACGTTTTGTCCAATAGGCTCAGAGTCTCTTCCGAGACGTGGATAGTACCGGGCTGTCCTATTGATTCGAGTCTTGACGCCAAATTTACCGAATCGCCCCAAATGTCGAATGAGAATTTTGATTTTCCGATAACCCCAGATACGGCATCACCCGAATGAATGCCTATACGCATCTCCAACTGATTAGCATTTCCGGTCTGATATTTTTTTATTATCTCGAGAAACTCAAAGCCAACATCAACTAAAATTTGAGCGTGATCTGCTCTTGCTACGGGGAGACCAGCGACAGCCATGTATGCATCTCCGATAGTTTTTATTTTTTCAATTCCTTTCTTCCGACAAATGTCATCAAATTCCGAGAAGATACCGTTTAAGAGATCGACGACTTCCCGTGCAGATAGCTTTGAAGCCAAGGGAGTGAACCCGACGATATCTGCAAACATTACACTTACATTTGCGTTATCCAAAGCAAGAACCCCATCCCCCTCGCGCAGGATATTGGCAAGATCTTTCGGTATAATATTGTGGAGTAGACTTTCAGATTTTTTACGCTCGAGCACCAGGAAGTGTGAGTACATTGCCATGGGTAGTCCCAGTAAAAACAGGGACCCTACAATATTCGATACCGCTAGAAACTGTATTACTCCGGGGGTAGCGGAGATCAGAGGTTGCGACTCCGAAACAAACACGAACATCAGAACATCTATTAGTAAAAAAACTGAGGCCCATGACCATTTGATCCAACCCCTAAGTGGAACGGCTATTAAAAGGATCGCTAGGTTCAAATACCAGATATGGAAGTAAACGTCCCAACCTAATAATAAAATATATGCTGTCGCGGATCCCACACCTCCGAGACAGGCTAGCAAGACGCCTGCTTCTGCACGGCCGGTGGTGTGTAATAAAAATCCAATCCCCACCACGGTCGCAAATGTAATCTCCCAAAAAATAATTTGTTGCCATTCGTCGACCGCAAAAAATAAAACCGAAATTCGAATTACTACAGCGAGCGCGCCAGCTAGGAAACCGAGTTGCATGGCGAGGAAAGCTGGTTTCCAACTATCAGGATAACTAGCCTTTGCTTGAAACAGGAAGTTTGTAACTTGCGCCAGCATGTTACTGCCTCAAATTTGTTACAAACACATAACTAGATCTTTCGACGTCACCAGCACGAGCCAGTGGCTTCAGTGTCGAAAGTCTTATTTTGTACACTACTAGCACTCCACTAAAGTTCCCCCCAAGGGAATCATACGAGAGTTGGATCCTTTAGGTTCTTACATTCTGCGAGCCCCTTGGTCTATCAGTTTTTATAAGATTAGTCTAGTTACTTGAGGTCAGATCTGCGGCTGATGCGACAATCCTATCTAAAAGATCATCGCCGCTTGGACAGAAATCCTTTCGTTCAAAGCAACCGTCTTTGACAGAATTAAGACGTTTCGGTCGAGCATCAGCCATGGGTCAAGCCAGATTGCGCATCATTTTACGACTAATCAGCGTGTTAGGTCTTGAAAACCGTCTAGCCGGTACCAACCCTTGGTCTATCAGTAAATAGGGGATAGTAGCGTGTCACATCGAAAACCAGAAAACATATCGGATCATATTGCTTTAGCGATTACTATGACGCTTCGTTTTTTGGCGGACACGTTCTTCGCCAGGAGATATGGGCACCGGGCGGTAGTTTTGGAGACAGTGGCGGGTGTGCCGGGTATGGTTGCTGGGATGTGGCAACATTTACGTAGTCTGAGAGGAATGAAGAACGACTCTCGAGGCTGGATTAAAAAACTTCTCGATGAAGCCGAGAATGAGCGAATGCATCTAATGATTTTTATCGAGATCGCTAAACCCAATACGTTCGAGCGTTATATCATTTTGTTTGCTCAAGCAGTTTTTTGGAACTTCTATTTTTTATTGTATGTTTTTTTTCCAAAAATTGCTCACAGAATGGTTGGTTATTTTGAGGAGCAAGCGGTAGTCAGTTACACACAATATTTAGAAGAGATCGACTCGGGATTAATCGAGAATATACCGGCGCCAACCACGGCTATTGAATATTATGGCTTAAGTGCCAGTGCCACCCTCCGGGATGTTGTGCTCAGGGTACGTGAAGACGAGAAAGGGCATATGGATGAAAACCACGCGATGGCGGATCTTTTGGTAATTACGAGAGGTGAACCTTTAGGAAATACGCCTCAGTAATTCGACTCATTGCACTCATAAAAATGGTACATAACTTCGGCGTTTTTGCTGTCGAGAGCGTTATGAGAGTAGTGTATCTGGGTTAAGCACGCGACGAAAATTTTTGAATCGTTAGTTCGTAAACTTAACCATTAACTTTTATGGGTCTCAAATAGCTCTCCCTTGACATTGCATATTGGCAACATTGAAATCGGATGGAGCCATTCGGTGGCCGTATGGGTTGAATGGGCGTTCATGCTGTTATACGCGTTAGATAGATTCAACTCTTTCTATTTTATTTATTGACGTTCTGACGAGCCTATGTCGACCCTTTGTCTCTGATCCCTTTCAGTCATTGAAGAACAATCGCGTTCTATTAGTGCCCTGCGCGGAAGTCAGGCTTTGCAGCAAATTTATAGGGCTTGTAGATCGGGATGGGAAGCACATTTAGCTGGAGGACCAATAGCACTAAATATTCCAAGCCATTTTTAGTCTTAATGCACAGCAGAGTGCGTGACAGAAATTTACCGCCACGACATCAATAGCCTCAAAAAGGCAACGACTACCAAGTTTATGGCAAGTGGACTGATGCTGTCAGAAAGTTGAGCCAAAAAGCCCTAACTGCTCCAATTTAACTTCTTTCCCAATGAAAAATTTGTACACATTCGTCAGTTACAACCTAAATTTATTAAGCGGGTTTACGACCAGTACGAGCCTTTTTGGTTGGCGATCCATTGCTATTTGTTTGTTCATCTACTTTCGATTCTCCTCCGCTTGAGGAGGAGTTGAGTAAACATCCGACCCCTAATCCTAAACCGAATAAACTTAATCCAGTTTTAATAGCGAGGGCAGTCTTGAGCTTGAATGCAAGTAATGGCAACAGCAATAATTTGTTCGTCATATCTCAAATCCTTTCCGTAACTCGGTACAGACTGCTTCTCATCCCTCTTTTTCCAAGTCCCACTTCACCTTGTTTGGCGACGACTTTGGCTTACGGGATTTCTCCGTTTTGAACACAAAAAACGTGAAAAACACAGCTGTAATAATTACCCAGTGTCCAATAATGTTATACCCAATATAGAGCAACTCGACCGTGTATATACCAAATGCAATACACCACATAGCGGCCAGCAAGATGCTCAACAAATACTTGTACTCCATGGGCGCAAACTTGAGTGCATTCTTTGAGGCGTCCAGTAATCCAAAGCCAAACTTGGTCAACGCTACCCAACCATTCTCTTCAAATGCTCTGAATATTTTTTTCAAAATGTCTCTCCTTCACGACTTCTATATCGTATCGTACCTTGCCACCAAACATCTACTGTAGTAGTTCTGTCGCGTTGTGATGGATTTCAGAAGGTGAAGCAAGGAGCAAAAAATGAAAAAGCTCACCCTCCGGAAACTGTATCTAATTGCCTCGGGGTGGTTTTTGGCTTTCAAGAGTTTTTGACGAAAGAGTGGAATGCAGTGTGACGGGTATTTGTACACGTTTGTGCGGTACCGCCCCCAGGACTGTGAAAAGAGCTACTGTAAAGACCACGGATATAGCTCTTTACACCCTCCAATAGCATAGAGCCGCTTTTCAGGCATCAATGCAGAAGTCAGTGCAGTTCCTAGCACCTAAATCAGTTCAAAGTAGGCTCAAAATACCTATCATTCTTGAATCTTTGACCTTGGGACAGTAAAGCTTGGGATCCTTCGAGAGCCCATACCATTAAATGGTGAAGAGCTACGATTTCGAACTTTTCTGGATGATTTTGAAATGAAGCGGGTTTACGCTTAAGCTCACTGGGGAGAGTGCAGGGGAAGTTCAAGTATGCGACATTCAGGCGGTTGCCATTGTGGGTCATGGAATTTTGAAACAAATCACGATCCGATGTTCCTTTATCAATGTAATTGTGAATCTTGCAGAAAACTTAATGGTTCATACTCACTGGGAGCATGTTACAAAGAAGACGAATTCGTTTGCTCTGGTCCTGAAGTCGATTATGACTACCAGGGCGGAAGTGGCGAGCTAATGAAGACACGGTTTTGTCCGACATGTCACGTGAGATTAACTGTGAGACCACAGGTGCTTCCTGAACTCGTGTTTATTCCATTGGGTAATTTTGCTAATCCAAACCAGTTTCAAAAGATTGATCTTGAGATTTGGACCGGTACCAAACTCGATATCGTCCACGATCAGACCCGAGCTGGACTCAGCGTAAGCGACAGTGGGACGGCCGAACGAATCACTAAATTTCTTGAGACATTGAGGTAGCCTAAATCTCTACAAACATGATTTGGGGTGGGGGTGTTTTCGAAAAATATGAAAGCTTGAACGAGAGCGGTGGCGGTTTGTATTCGCACGCGGGTCTAAGCCGACAAATAAAACCTTTGGGTAATCTCAGCTTTGCTGGTTCGATCACTGCCGGTATGCTTGATGCTTGGTGTTAATTTGTGAGTGAGCAGGTGTACTCAAGGACGAGGTGACGAAGCATGCAACGACTCAGTGCGAACTCGGCGCATAACCAAGATACGCTGAATGTTGTCGTTATTCTTGGTAGTGGTCCTAAGGCGAGTCAGGCAGCAAAATGGGATGCGCGTTTTTGGAATCAGCTGGTAGTCATCAACAATGCATGGCGAATCCGCTCTGACTGGGATGCCTGCGTGTTTCCGGAAGATTTTCCAGATGAAAATCGACCGGTTAATCCAGCGTCAGGGCAGACTTTGATTCAAGCTGAGCACTTTGTGCCGCAGCAGAACCAGTTTGGCGGTGTTGTCTATGTAGGCGGTACCATGGCCTTTACCACAGCCTATTGGGCGCTTGGTGCACTGAAACCTGATGTGATGGCATTTTTTGGATGTGACCTTGTCTATCCCGAATCAGGACCGACTCATTTTTATGGGACAGGGACGCCGGATCCGCTCCGCAAAGATGTGACGCTCCAGTCGCTTGAGGCCAAAGCTGCTCGGTTACAGCTGATCGCCGCAAAACATCGGTGTACTTGCTTGAATCTATCTAAAGATCGGAGTCGGTTGGTGTTTCCGAGGGCGACGCTTGATAGCCTGTCAGAAGTCGAGTACAGGGAACCGGATCACCGGACGATCAATCAAGTATTGACGTGTGAGCGCACACTGGGCTATCGAGTACCGTCAGGACGGTACTGGGAGTCCTTTGAGCAGTTTGATGCAAATGCCCTGGCATACATAGATACATTATGGCTTGAGGCCCACGCAAATTGTCTGATTGCTAGCCAGACGGCTTAAGCTAATTGGGGACTCGCTCAAATGAAGGTAACCGTAGTTCACCGAGAAAAGGATTTATTTTTTATTGCGGCAAAAAACTAGATTCTTTTATTTGGCGTTCAATTTTAGAAGATGTGCGGAGCCGCACGACGCATCGCTTAGTATGGGAGATTACGAATTATCTAATTGCAAACTTAAATAAAATGGAAGAGGTTAATGGTAATTGAATAAAAAATCGATAGATGGTGGATGTCTTTGTGCTAGGTTTGGAGACTTTTGCCAAACGCGCAGATGTAGCAATACCACCGAGAGCTCTTGCGGATTCGACGGTGCCAATAGTGAGTGGGAGGGCCGAGCGAGGGGCTTATGTGTCTGCTGAGCAATTACAAGCCAACAAAAACCCTGGTGCCCGAGCGGTTGCCAAAATTCTCGAGTATTCGATCAAGCGTCAACAGAAATTAATGGAGATTTAGATGCCAATTGAGACACCTGGATGCAACAGTGGTATGCCCGCGAAATCATTTGAGATGAGGGACGTCAATGGCCGACTGTGGAGTCTGGATGATTTCAAACAAAAGTCAGGGCTGGTTGTGGCGTTTATCTGTAACCACTGTCCGTACGTCAAGGCGGTGATTGGGGACTTCGTAACTGATGCTAACCAGCTCCTCGAGGAAGATATTGGCATCGTGGCAGTTATGTCGAATGATTATCGATCTTACCCGGACGACAGTCCTGAAAAAATGTCTGAGTTTGCGGATGAATACAAATTTAGATTCCCGTACCTTCTCGATGAGAGCCAAGAGGTTGCACGAGCGTACGACGCTGTTTGTACTCCAGATTTTTTTGGATTTGATGGATCGCTTCACCTTCAGTATCGAGGTCGACTTGATAATTTACGGATGGAGCGGGGGGGAGAGCGATCCCCAGATCTTTTGAATGCGATGCGCGAGATTAAGAAGGCGGGGAAGTATTCAGGAGGGCAGTTGCCGTCTGCTGGTTGTTCCATAAAGTGGAAGTCCTAATCTGAGTGAAGATGAAGGCTGTTCCGGTGCACGATGGTGGTGGCTAAGCCTGAGATGTGTATCCGCCTTTATGGGTAAAAGATGGTGATCCCAAAACGGCCATTTCAACGAGCAGGACCTCGCTACCGCAGTCAACCCAACAATGGCTTAAACGACAGGTTGCCAAGGTAATGAACTGGTCAAATTCAGAGGATACAATGCAGGGCTCAACGAGGATGGGGCTAGTTCGTTAGGCTTTTATTAATCAAGGACTGAATATGAGCCCGATCGAGTCCTCGTCGGGTTTGTGAGGATAAGAAATGCGGCTTTTCGTCTTTTGTCTTTTAGTCTGGTCGGTAAGTGTCTCTGCCAACACGCGGATTGGATTCGGCTCATGCTTCAATCAAGACAAGAGTGCCAAAATTTGGAAGATAATCGGTGACTCGGACCTCGATGGTTTTCTATTTCTAGGAGACAACATATACGCTTCCCGGAACTTCAGTCGGGCCAGCCTAGAGGCTGCATATGCAAAAGCCAGTGTAGTGATCCCTTGGGATCGCTTGGGACCAATCCAAGCCACATGGGATGATCATGATTTCGGTCGGAACGATGGGGGCGCGGACTTCAGCGAGCGATTAGTAAGCCAGCGTTTATTCTGGCAATTCTTTGGGCCACTCATGGACGTCTCTCAACCCGCGTCGGGGGGCGTTTACAATTCAACGATCCGTACAATTGAGGGAAGTAAAGTTCAGATTATTGCGCTTGATACGCGTTCTTTTCGAGGCCGACTCAAACCAACACTCATCCGCAATACGCCAGGCGCCGAGCGATATGTGCCGAATCCTGATATTTCTCAGTCCATGCTTGGTGAAATGCAGTGGGCTTGGTTAGAGGATCAGCTTAACATTTCGGCAGATATCCGGATTATCATGAGTTCGATTCAGGTGATCGCTGAGGGTCATGGTTGGGAGCGTTGGGGAAACCTTCCGCATGAGCGTGACCGATTACTTGATCTGCTCAAACAGCGAGAGTCGAGTGATCTCTTGTTAATCTCAGGAGATCGGCATGTTGGGGGTGTTTATCAGCTTGAGCATGATAACGAGCGTTTTATCGAAGTCACATCTAGTGGCTTGAACATGGCTTGGCGCCAATCGACGGAGTATTTACCGAATCAATTGGGAACCCCGATCCGGGAGAACCACTACGCAGTGTTGCTGATTTCTCAATACGGATTGGAGCGTGTGACTTGGTACGGTGACGATGGCTCGCAGATCTCCTCGTTTCGATTCGAATGAATCTATCATCAATACCTGTTCTGGCGGTGGGTGGGGATTCAGCTCCACTCTATGTGTCGTTGGTCAGCGGGATTTTCAGATGACCTCGAATTGAGTCGGGTTGAACAGATATAAAACATCAGTCAAGGAAGAATATCGATTGGTAGGATAAACTGATACCTCAAAACGTCGGCGCTGATAGCGACCTGAACTTTCTAACTTTGATAATGTCTATAAAACTTGAGAACATTACGCTGGAGGATTCCAATGGCTAAAATGTATATAGTAGGTACGTATTCGTCGGCAGCACTGAAAGGATTT
Organism: uncultured Litorivicinus sp.; assembly: GCA_902541775.1. GTDB lineage: Bacteria > Pseudomonadota > Gammaproteobacteria > Pseudomonadales > Litorivicinaceae > HIMB30. The sequence continues at coordinate 21,007 of CACBSE010000009.1, forward strand.
GTGGCGAATCCGGCTCAGGACAGGAAACAGATTGTTGAAGCAATGACTGCTTCAACGGGCATTCAATTAGTCGACTTCCAAATCACTCGAGGGATCTTTGATTTCGTCGCTGTGGCTGAGGGGACAATCGAACAGGCGATGGCAATCAAGATTGCTGTGGGCTCGACGGGGTCGTTTGATCAATTCCACATTTTAGAGTCGATCGATATCTCGGGGGCAGCGACCCTCGCGCAAACCACATTAGCCAACTACGTTCCGCCTCAAGGATAATTGTTAGTAGCAATCTCGCTACGAGACCCCATATCGCATAGGACTGGACAGGCGGGAGAGGCGATTATGGAGACATTGATCCAGAGATCATTTGTGATTGGCGAGAAAGTCTTACTCGTGATCATTACACTCCTAACTTGTGTCGCTGTGATATTGGAACTGACTGAACTGGTGGCAACTCAATCAGTGGGCTTGGCTGATCTGCTACTATTGTTCATTTATTTAGAGGTGTTCGGGATGGCTGTCGCTTACTACCGGGCTCAGACGCTTCCAGTGACCCTACCTGTGTTAATTGCAATTACGGGCATAACGCGGTTGATCATTCTTCAGGGCAAAGACTTTGATCCATCAATTTTATTGTTCGAGGCAGGCGCCATTTTCCTCCTGGCCGTCTCTTTTGCAGTTTTAACTTGGGCGAACACCAGGCTCCAAAAAATAAAACCACTGATCGCCGACGAGGATTAGCGATGACAAACGAGTGCGCCACATCCCAACAAGCTGTTTAAGCTAAGTCCTGAATGTTTCACAATCTTCAGGTCTGCTTGAACCATCGTGGCCTGTTTAACCTTATACTCAACCAGGCCGTGACCTTTGCTGATGAGCTCAGGGCTGACGGCTGAGTAATAATAGATCCCGAACTGTTTGACCCTAGTTAAGAGACTCGATTCATAGGGCGCCTGTTTTCTTTGAGCAAGGTTACCCACTCATGATGATGAGGCAAAATGGCTAGGCTTTTACAGGTTGCGATACAGAGCAGGTCAAGTGTCAGATACGTGAAGGGAAGGAGGGTTAAGTCTGTGACTATAGATGCAGTAAGCACTGGTTAGTTCGATAAGAGCTATGTTTTGTGGCCTCGATCGCAGAATTCAGCCCAGACTGTAGCCCCTTTTGACCAGTGTACTTTGGATTGAGTCGATAATTAGTGCCCTGTGAGATATGTGCGACTGCCTAAGTATAGTGGTCACTGGTCATCCTGGGGTAAGAGCTTCAACAACCGAATGGCGAAGATGGCGATCTAAAAAGGATTTTGGTTTTGGCCAGACGGTGCCTCGATCGGTGCAATTTTTTTTCCGCTGCACCAGATGAGGTCAATTTCATGTCATCATCCCGTGTCTATGTTCTCTAGATTTGGTCCAGTTTGCTCGCTTGGCTGGTTCTGAGAATTTTTCGAGGCTGGCATTTCTCTTGCTGGATGCTGAAAAGATATATATTGAGCCTATGAAGGATTTAATTATTTTTACAGATCTCGATGGGTCACTCTTGGACGCGGAGAGTTACACAGCCTCGCCGGCCGACACGTTGTTTGAGCTTCTGGATAGCCACGGTATACCAGTAATTTTCAATTCGAGTAAGACTCTCCAGGAGATGATTAAGATCAGACGGTTGATGGGTAATAACCAGCCGTTCGTAGTTGAAAACGGATCCGCGGTCTACGTGCCACTAGATCATGAAATCGCAGCTACTGCGGGACTTGAATCAGTCCATGGGTATCGACGTTATGTACTTGGCCAAGAGCGTCAACAGTTTCAGAGCTTCTTGAGGTCAATGCAGGCTGAGTTTCGTTTTAGACCGCTCACAGAGATGTCAGAGGCCGAATTTATCGGGGTAACCGGCCTTACTCGCGCCGATGTGCCAATGGCGCAAACACGTGAGTTCTCAGAGCCGCTCCTTTGGCATGATAGCGAGGATGCTTTAAACACACTGGCAACGAAGACGGTAGCAGCAGGGTTTCATCTGGTCTTGGGCGGGCGTTTTGTCCACTTGATGGGATCAACCGATAAAAGTTTGGCGCAACGCTGGTTACTGAACCGAATGAGGCTCATCCATGGCAAAGACTTTAAGGTAATGGCTCTGGGTGATAGCGAGAACGACGCGCAAATGCTGGCGGATGCCGACTATCCAGTATTGATTCGATCTGACAAACATGGGTTTCCAGAGATTAAAACCAAGGCATCTATCTACAGAACGACTCACACTGGTCCAATTGGCTGGCACGAGGCGGTCAGGCGAATCTTTTTATAACAACTTATTTGAGGGTCGAGCGGATGGGAGATTTCTACCAAACAGGAATTGTGACTACGCTGCACAATCTAACACAGCGCTCTACGGATGCATTAGAGTCCGAGCTTTTGGCGTTCTCAAAACAAAAACGGCTAGGCCTGATACTTCCCTGCTTATACTCTGAGCTAGAAACCGAAGCGATGCCGAATATCGTTCGGGAATTGAGCCATGTTCCGTATCTTTCGCAGTTAGTCATCGGACTCGACTGTGCAAACGAAGAAGAGTATCGGAAGGCCCTTGTTGTGTTTAGCCAACTCCCGCAGGAGACCAAGGTACTTTGGAACGATGGACCAAGATTGCGTGCGGTTGATCAGAAATTAAGAGACGCGAAGCTTTCCCCAGATCAGATGGGTAAGGGACGAAATGTGTGGTTTTGTATGGGGTATGCCCTCGGCTCAAACCAGGCAGATGCCCTTGCGATCCACGATTGCGATATTGTTACCTATGATCGCGCGCTACTTGCTCGGTTGTTATATCCTGTCGCCCATCCACAATTTAATTATGAGTTTTGTAAAGGCTACTATACCCGGGTTTCCAATGGAAAAATGAATGGGCGTGTGACCCGGTTGTTGGTGACACCTCTTTTGCAGACGCTTAAGCAAATATTCGGATCATTGGAATACTTAGATTATCTAGACAGCTTCAGATATCCGCTTGCAGGTGAGATGTCCTTGAACCGAGATGTCATTAAGGATCTTCGCATCCCGTCAGATTGGGGTCTTGAGATCGGTATTTTGAGCGAGATGACGCGGAACTATTCCAAAAAACGTCTGTGTCAGGTTGATATTGCAGATCGCTACGATCACAAGCATCAGGAGTTATCGCAAGATGACGCGAATACGGGTCTTTCTCGGATGTCGATCGACATCAGTAAGGCTATTTTTAGAAAACTCGCCACCAACGGAATCGTGTTCAATCAGGAGACTTTCAGAACCATCAAGGCGATGTATTACCGTGTCGCCCTCGACTTTGTTGATCATTATAAAAACGATGCTGTGATAAATGGTCTCGATTTGGATTTGCATCGGGAGGAGAAGGCTATCGAGTTATTTGCTTTGAACTTGATGAAAGCTGGGAATCACTTCTTGGAAAACCCGACCGAGCGACCGTTCATCCCCAGTTGGAACCGTGTGAATAGTGCGTTACCCGGGCTCAGGGATGAGCTGTTGGAGAGTGTCGATGCGGATATGCGAGAATTCAGCTAGGTGAACAGCTCAGCATTTATTCAAAAGGTCACTAGATATCTAGCGGAACTCTACCCTGATCACGACAACATACTATTAACAGACCAATGCCTGGCGGCAATGGAGATCACCGAGATAGTTTCCATGCATAAGCCTCGCGAGGATTACTGGGGTAGTGAAGATGTCGTTCTGATTACTTATGCAGACAGCGTTACATCAGACTCTAGAACTCCACTTGAAACCTTGAAGCACTTTGCAGACCAATACTTATTCGAACGGATCTCGACGATCCATATACTCCCGTTTTTTCCGTACAGTTCCGATGATGGGTTCAGTGTGATTGACTATTCGATAGTGAATCAAAGCCATGGCGATTGGGATCAGATAGAGGCGATTGCCGAGAATTTCAAATTGATGGGGGACCTGGTTTTAAATCATTGTTCAGCACGGAGCCTATGGTTTGAAAACTTTAAAGAGGGAAGGAATCCGGGGAAAGATTTTTTTATAACCGTGAAACCAGATGTGGCCCTTGATGAGGTTGTGCGACCGCGCACCACAGATCTGCTTAGGCCGACCCGTACGACTCTCGGTGAGGTTTTCGTTTGGTGCACCTTTAGTCACGATCAAGTGGATCTCAATTTTAAAAATCCCGTTGTATTAATCGAGTTTTTGAAAATTATTCGTCGTTATCTTGAGAAAAGTATTTCTTGGTTTAGGCTCGATGCTGTCGGGTTTCTCTGGAAAGAGTTAGGTACCTCGTGTATCCACCTCCCCAAGACTCATTTGATCATTAAATTGATCCGGTTGCTGGTTGAGAAGAAATCAGAGGACGCGATCATCATCACGGAAACAAATGTCCCTAATCTTGAGAATTTGGGCTATTTCGGCGATCAGGATGAGGCTCACCTGATTTATAACTTTTCACTTCCGCCATTACTCATCAATACCCTGATTACAGGTGACGCAATGCAGCTTAATCATTGGATGATGACGATGCCATCAGCAAGGATGGGAAATGCGTATTTCAATTTTTTGGCATCGCATGATGGAGTCGGGCTCAGGCCAGTGGAGGGGCTTCTATCGACAGCTGAATTAAAAAATTTGATTGATACGATGGTAGAGTTCGGGGGTCGGCTAAGCTACCGGGCGACGCAATCCAAGACTGATCAACCCTATGAGATCAATATTGCGCTATGGGATGCGCTTGCCGGGACAGATAAGCAGGGTAAAGATGACTTCCAATTCGACCGATTTATTTGTGCGCACGCAATACTCCTTGCACTTGAGGGTATTCCAGCGATCTACATTCACAGCCTTTTGGCAACAAAAAATGATCACTCCCGGGTTGAAAATACAGGCAATCTGCGTTCCATCAATCGTCATATTTGGGACTACGATGAGCTCGAGTTAAATCTCGGAAATCGAGAGTCCCACCATCGTAAGGTGTTGGTGAGGCTCCTTGAGTTGATCCAAACAAGGAGACAGCAGAAAGCCTTCCACCCGAATGCGCCAATGTTTACGCTTAATCTGGGGCCTGGATTGTTGGGATTCTGGAGGCAAAGTCTCGATCGTGAGCAAAAAATCTTTGCGATATTCAACATTGGTAAAGAGATGAGAACCCTTCCAATGGAAACTTTAAATCTGACTATCGAGCAGAGTTGGATTGATATGATCGGCGGAGTTGACTTTATTGGCCGTAGCGACACAGTTGAACTTGGCCCTTATCATTTTCTCTGGATTGGTAATCAGAAATAGTCAGCGTTTCTTAAAGATTCGGTGGGCTTGCTTCGACCAGAATGGTTTTGGCCAGAGGGTATGCCTTCTCACCATGTTATGTTTCTTCTGGTTCGGGTGGTTTTTCGTTGCTGAAAGTACAAGGCTGTAGTTCTCCCGGTTGCTCACCAATCCAGAACATCACCGTTAATCCCTCTGAAACACCTGAGGAAGTATCGCAACTCGACCCGCGGTTGATCGTTAAAGCAGGGTCAGTGAAACGGAACCCTTCGTGGTAACACGCGTCAATCCCATCGGTGTAAATTTCGGCTACGGTTGATCGTTGATATGTATTCGGCGATTTAGTCCATATTTCGAGGCTCTCAGGGTGATATCGCGGCTCAGTAACCGAAACTTTGAGCCTATATTTCGTTTGACCGACGATGCATGAGTCAAAGCGTACTCCGAACTCATTGGTGCAGACAATAAAGCCAGTTGGCGATAACCCACAGGCGTCGCCCCAGTAACTAAAGCCTAGTGATTTTGTGGGATCGACCGAATTCGCATTGATGAAGAAATAAATGCCTCCACCACCACCAAGGACGACGAGGCTAGCAAGGATGACAAGGATTTTTTTCTTCATTTTTGCCTAACTTAGATTGAATCTCACGCGACTGTTTTCGATTGCTCAGACCTGCTCAAAACAGCCGACTCGAGTGAATAATCGGATTCTGTTTCCAGAGCTTGAACTCGCGCGTAGTAACCTATTAGCACCTTCATTAATCGAACATTCATGAAATAGTTCAATGCAGTTGATACAAATAGATCCCGGAGAACGTCATGTCGACCCAAAATAGTGTGTATTCATATTTCCCTAAATTTTACCTAATATCGACTTCATCGAAAATGATGGGGTCACTCGCTGGCCTTACGCATTTAATACATAATTGTGCTGCTGTGTGTTGGTTAGCGGTTATTCTTTTTAGCCTTTTTATTGATGTCCTGATGAGCCTTGGCCAGCTCCTTTAAACGCTATGAAATTCTTGGTGAGCACAGGGGAGTATTTCTCGAAGTATTGCGAGTGTGTGCGTTCGTAAAACTTCTCTTTCATGCGTGACAGTATTGCGGGAGGATGAGTCACTGCGATGCCATACGATGTTATGGGTCCTTACAGTTTTTCCATAATAAGTATCCTTAGCATCTAGATGCTCACCACCAGACAACAAATCGCTGTAATATTTTTTTTATCAGATCAAAGTTTTTCAGTAACATAAGACTTTTATTAGGGGTCACTGATGAGTGTGCTTGACAGAGAATTGCAGCGCCGACAGAGAAACCAAGAACAGTTCAGCGCGCTGTTGGAGGGTTATAACGATTTGATGTCTTCGCATCAAAAGCAACAGGCGGTTGTTATTTCGCAGTTGCAGGAGTATGCCGAAGGGTTCGAGCGGTTGTCGACAGCAGAGATTGAGGTCCGTTCGGAATTGAGTTCTGTCGAGTCTGAATTGGCTGATCTACGCAACGTCATATTGGAATTGAAGCAGACATGTGTTGACCATTCTTTCCAGCAGTTAAAAATTTATTCTTTAATGGAGAGACAAAATGAAGTGTTTGCAGAAAATGTAGAAAAGCTTAAGGTGAAATTATCGGCGGCATTGGGCGTTGGGCTGATATGGTTCATTACGCTTGGAGTCATGATAAACGCCAAGATCGGATAGCGAAAAGATGGCACAACATGGTGACGACAATTGGAAAGTAAAAGCCGAAGCGCAAGTCGATGCTTTGCAGAACAATTTATCTGCGGTAGCTAGCGGCCATGCGGCATGGCAACGTCGCATGGAGCAGAAACTCGATACGCTAACGCAGCTGGTTGCTGAATTTACTGCCGGTTCACCTCCGACGGTTAGCCCTGGACTCTCCCTACCCGCACGGAACAAAGGCATTTTTACAAACGCTAACGCATCGAATTGGTCCCTCAAAGACCGTCATAGTCCTTCCACTGCTGGCGATGCCCCTGGCCCGATGATCGAAATGGGTCAAGGCCGATTTGCTGCCGGGGTACCTCTGTCCCCTTCCTCAAAATCGATGCCAACAGGTCTCCCGCTCAGCACGCCAACATTTATTCCGCAGCTAGAGGAATCTTTGTTTAGTGCGGCTAAGGTGAAGCCAAAGATTGATGAGACAATTGCCAACGTGGTCAGTACGATGGCGAATTTGGATCTGTCGGGAACGTCGATTGAGCCTGCGCCTAACGAAATAACCACGCTTTTAGATTTTCTCAAAGAGATTGCCTCATCGGTTGAGAAAGACCTGACAGACGGTGGTTAAATTCTATGCAATCACTAATACGTGCTCAGACCGCAGTCACTACCGGTACAGTAAAACTTGCTACCGAGGTACAAAACGCAAGCAGTAGTATCGGCGACAAGGTAACAACTGCAGTCTTAGAATCTGCCGACACTGCAGACTTTGTTGCAAGTTCGGTTTCTGAAATGGCCGAGGCTATTGCTAAAGCTGTCACCAAAATCGTGAGTCCCGAAACTGTTCAAGAATTGGCCGACGCGCTTGAACGTGCCGCGAACGATCTGAAAGAAATCGCCGAAAAAACGGCCAATATCGGCCCCGATTTTGCGGAGTTAGTTTGTCAAAAATATGATGAGCTTGTTGAGATTACGTCTGAAACTAAAACCGAAATCGAAAATTTAACCACCGAAGTGAGTCAATGCGTCTCGGAGTCAGTCAGTAGTTTTCAGTCAAATAGTTGGTCAGCTAGCAAAGACACACTGGACGGCATGTATAAAAAAGCACTTCAGATGGGATTGGATTCAAAATTGGAGACTGTCCAAGCTGACTTTCTGGCTACGGCAGGTAATTCTGGAGAGATTGCGCGTCAGCAGGCCGCTGCGCTGAGTTCAGCGCAGGTGGTGTCTATTATCGCTGAATATAGTGAGTCAAAGGTTGATGATGTAATTAACCGCGCAGTATCCAGCGTTGATGAGGTAAAAACATTTATCGATGAAAAAGCGCAGGTGATTTTTGATGATTTAGAAAAATTTAAAACAAACATCACTGACATAGTCGCAGGCATTAAGGCCACTGTAGAGAAAGTTTCCGGTGCGTTTGAAACGGTAGACGAGCAAATTTGTGAATCAGAGAGGCTTTTAGAAGAGCTCCTCGCACAAATTGACCAGCAAATGGAACGGGTTGAGGCGATCGCAGCAACAATAAAACAGACGATAGAGTCGTCTGTGGTAATTGTTGAAGAGACAACCGATGAAATTATTAAATCATTTGAAGATGTGGTCGCAGACATAAGACGTCTTGAGACCAATCTCGAATCGATTCCTTCTCGGTTTGATGAGGTGGTCGCAAAAGTCGATGCAGCTATCTCGTTTATCCGAGAAATAGATCCTCAGATTGACCATTTTTCTGCGGGAGCCAAATCTGCTCTGGACAGCGCGATGATAGCCATTGGCGAAGCCGATGGGCTTTGTGATGAAGCGATAGAGACTTGCACAAAACACATACCTAAGGCCCCGCCCCTTATGGCCGCCAGGACCCTATTTCAGGGTGTAAAGGCATCGATTCCAGCAATCGTTTCATCAATTGACAGTGGATATGGGGCGGTAGATCAGGCAGCTGCAGTGGCCAAAACTTGCCTTGAAGAAGCTATAAAAGCAGTTGATGCAGTGTATCCAAAGGTAGATCAGGCAAGAGATCAGGCTGCTAAAGCCATCGAACTAATTATTGAGAAGTTAGAACGAGGGGTGGACCTAATTTATGATGGAAGATCTGCACTCGAAGCTGGTGTCGAAGAAGTTTCTAGGCTTGGGAAGGAAGCCAGTGGTACGGTTGACGAGGGATCGGAGGCGGTCCGGAAAGTTAAGGATGATGCGATCGAGTCAGCGCAACCTCAAAAAAAACTGGCGAGCGTGCGGACATCCTATAATGACTCACGAACCGCATGCCTCGATAAAACCAACGAATTTATTGAAACTCGAACAGCGCAGGCTGAATCTGGCATCGATGAGCTTGTTATTGAGTTAGAGCGACCTTTAGAGAACGTTTATCAAAAGATTGATGATGTAATGGCCCTTCTAAATGAAGATGTCCGATCGCAAGCAAAACAAAAAATATCCGATATAAGGAACGTTTGCACCGTGAGTTTGGCTGATGTTTCTTCAGATGCGGCTAAATATTTCAGTGAAACATCGTTTGGTAAGGCATTAATAGAGAAGGTTGATGCCACTGGTGCGCAGTTTACTGAGTTTGAAACAGCTGTATCACAATCCCTTGGTATTTCTAAGGATATGACGATTGAAGAGGCGCTGCGATCTGCAGGTAAAAAAACAGCTGTGATGGCCAGCGAAACTAAGATGGGGGAAGAGCTGATATCGCAAGTCAATCAGGCGAAAACTAGCACCGAGGAATTGATTACAGAGGCAGAGGCAATTAGATCTGAGTTAGAGACGCTCGCGGAAGACTCTAAAAGTCAGATTGAATCAACAAAAATTCAAGTAGACGCGATCACAGGTGACCTCGAAAATGAATTCGAAGAGTTCAAAAGTGGGGCTGAAACGTTAAAAGACGAAGTCTCAGAGGTAGTGAATGCCGCTGATTCTGAGATCGCCAAGGCTCGAGACACGGTTAGCCAGTCAATTGAATCAATATCGAACGAGGCAACAGCTGCTCTCGAAGAGGCGGAGGCACAACGGGACGCTGGAATGGCGGCCATTGAAGACGCAGTATCGAAAGTTGATGCAGCAAAACAAAAGACTTTAGCTGCACAAGCAGAGGTGTTGGAGGCGGAAAGTATTGTTGAGCAGGAAGTTGAGAAAGCTGGTGGTGATGCGGGATCAGTGAAAGATGCTGCAGTTGCATCATCATCGACTACAACACCCAGCGAGCAAGACGAGCCGGCAGCAGCGGATGCTTCACCTGAAGAAGCGATTGCCGAATCATCTGGTGATCAAGAAGAGGCGGCAGCAGCGGACGCACCATCTGAAGAAGCGATTGCCGAATCATCTGGTGATCAAGAAGAGCCGGCAGCAGCGGACGCTTCACCTGAAGAAGCGATTGCTGAATCATCTGGTGATCAAGACGAGCCGGCAGCAGCGGACGCTTCACCTGAAGAAGCGATTGCCGAATCATTTGGTCCTCAAGATCAGCTGGACGACGCCTTGACGGAGGACACACTGACCATGGAAGAGTTGCGCGATGGTTTTGATAGCGACGCCTTGACGGAGGACACACTGACCATGGAAGAGCTTGGCGATGGTTTTGATAGCGATGCCTTGACGGAGGACACGCCAAAGACGGATGAGTCAACATAGAGCATGAGCGTCGATGTGCAGCAACCTGATGTATCGGTGGGAAAAAAATCGCAACGCAATTGAATGCTTCATGATCGATTCGATCAAGATAAGTTTGTCGCTTATTTAAGTTTTTGGATTGTGCGTGTTTCCAGTGATATCCGCTGCATACAGCCGGCGCAAAACGGCAGTCGGGACTGTTTTAGATGAGACCGCTTGCACGCGTATCTTACTCTAGGTACGATCCGATAGGCAGGGTTTTTGTCACAGGTAGAAGAATCGTGAAACACGTACCAATCTCTGCGAAAAATCAGGTCGAAGGCAGAATAAAATCACTTGAGCCAGGCCCGAGTTCGTGCATGGTTGAAGTTGATCTATTTGATGAGCAAACGGGAAAATCGGTCTATGCATCTATTCCTGTTGATCAGGTTGATGAATTGGATTTAAAAATCAACGACTTAGTTGTCGTGGTATTCCCAGCCAGTGCTGTTTTGATAGGTAAATCGTCGTTATCGCTAAAGTAAATACTTATTAAGTTGTGTGGATATTTGATATGTCCACTGAGAACCTCAAAGGGGAGGACTACAAGATGAATAATAGTCGTCAGGGATGGGTCGGCCGCAATAGACCGCCTAGAGTACAGATCACCTATGATGTAGAGATCGGGGATGCGGTCGAGAAGAAAGAACTTCCGTTCGTAGTGGGGGTGATGAGTGATTTGTCTGGGCAGCCTGCTGAGCCTCTACCGAAACTTAAGAATCGACGATTTGTCGAAATAGATCGAGACAACTTTAGTGAGGTAATGGACAGCATGTCACCAAGGTTGGATTTATCCGTACGCGATACGCTAAAGGGTTCGGGAAATTTAAAGATAGAGCTTGGTTTTAAATCTATGGATGATTTTCACCCCGAATCAATTGTAGAGCAAGTGCCTCGGCTGAAAAAATTGTTGGAAGCGAGAGGGCAGCTCAGAGATTTACTTGCAAAGCTTGACGGAAACGATGAACTCGATTCTGTGCTAGAGCAAATAGTATCGAATACTGACGAATTGAAAAAAGTCCAGGCAGAAGCTGCGGATGGTGGTTCTGCTGACAATCAAGCTGGTGCGCCCGCTAAGGACTCCAAAAAAGAAAAAAAAGGGAAAGGTGACGATAAGGGGGACACCGAGTAGGTGAAGAAAGGACATGGCTACAGAAAATGTAAAACAAACTGAACAAATTGAAGGCGTTACCCCCGGAGGAGTTCTAGAAAAGATCATCCAAGAGGGCAATATGATAGCTGAACCATCGCAAGGTATGTACGCAAAGCAGATGCTAGGTCAATTGGCGACACAAATTCTCGATGAGGGGATGGTTACAGCGCCAGATGCGGGCGTGGTAGCAGCCATTAACGATCGGGTAGCAGAGATAGACAGGCAACTGAGTGATCAATTGAATGCGATTATGCATGATCAAGCGTTTCAAAACCTGGAATCACGGTGGCGTGGCTTATCAGATTTTGTGTTTGGAACTGAGACATCCAGTCGACTAAAAATCCGTGTATTGAATGTGTCGCAAGCTGAACTTCTCAAAGATCTGGAGTCAGCAGTTGATTATGATCAATCGGTTCTTTTTAAAAAGGTTTATGAGGATGAGTACGGGACGTTGGGTGGGTTTCCATATTCAGCATTGATTGGAGATTTTTATTTTGGGCGTCATCCGCAGGATGTTGCCCTTTGCAGAAGGATTTCCGAGGTTGCTTCCGCGGCTCATGCACCATTTATCGCGTCAAGCTCACCAAAATTATTCGATATGAAATCTTGGACCGAACTAGCGGTGCCGAGAGATTTATCTAAAATTTTTGAGAGCGCAGAGGTTATTCCGTGGAAGAGCTTCAGAGAATCGGAAGATTCACGATATTGCACCTTAGTTCTTCCACGATATGCATCACGGCTACCTTATGGTGAGGCCACTAATCCAGTCGAACAGTTCGCTTTCGAAGAAGCTGTGGATGGCAGCGATCATGATGCTTACCTTTGGTCAAATATGGCCTATCAACTGGGCTTAAAAATGACAGACGCCTTCGCAAAGTATGGTTGGACTACTGCAATTCGTGGCGTAGAGGGCGGTGGAAAAATTTCGGATCTTCCGGCTCACACGTTCACCACTGACGAAGGGGATATCGCGTTGAAATGTCCTACGGAAACTTTGATTACAGACCGTCGAGAAAAAGAGCTTAATGATTTAGGGTTTTGCGCGGCTGTGAGTGCGAAGGGGACAAATTTTGCTGCATTTTTCAGTGGCCAAACGGTGAATAAGCCGATCGTATACAACACCGATTCAGCGAACGCCAACGCAAAATTATCCGCGCGACTTCCGTACATAATGGCTGCCAGTCGGTTTGCCCATTATTTGAAAGTAATGATGCGCGATAAAATAGGGAGTTTCGAGTCGCAGGACACAATCGCTAATTATCTGAATAATTGGATCGCGGACTATGTTCTGCTCGACGATGCAGCCTCGCAAGAGACTAAAGCGAGGTTCCCTCTGAGGGAGGCTCGGGTGGACGTATTCGAAGTTGCTGGGAGTCCGGGCGCTTACACGGCCACGGTATTTCTTCGCCCACATTTCCAATTGGAAGAAATAACGGCGTCCATCCGACTCGTCGCGGAGTTACCTGCACCGGCGGCCTAATTTAGAGGAGAAAATCTATGGCAGATAATATAGTTCTGGACATAAAGTCAATTCCGGGCGAAAGCAAGATGAAAGGATACGAGAAGAAGATAGTTCTTGTGTCTTACTCTGCGTCAATGGCGCAGCCAATGACGAGTGATCCGGCTAACACATCTCGTACTCTTGGGAGACCCACTGTATCTGAAATTCAATGCTCCAAAGTGTGTGACAGTGCAAGCACGCCCTTGATGAAAGCATGTCTAGGTGGTACTGACTTAGGAGATGTAGAGTTGCATATCTTCAGGGTTACATCAGGGTCTGATTTATCTCATGAGCTGATGATGACCTATACTCTGAGCAACGCCATGATTTCGAGTCATACGGTATCTGGCGGTGGCAACGATGTTCCTTATGAAACTTTTTCCATAAATTACACGAAGATTTCGATCGATTATTTCGTGCAGGACGAAACAGGTAAGAAACAAGGAACCCTGCCAGCTTCTTATGATATGGCGACTGGCGAAGCCACTTAGAGAGGCGGGGATAGGTTGTGCAAACTCACTTCAAAGCATCAACAGTTCCCCTTCTCTTTCGCGTCTTAAATCCTCAATTATCTAACGATCATAGATTTGCTTTGACAACCATTGAGAGTGAGCTCGACAGGTTGTTTAACACCAGATCACGAGTATCTATGGAAGATTACGAGGATCTTGGGAATACCATATTCGGGTATGGCATCCCTGACTTTAGTCATGTCTCTCCTAATGATCCTATAGCCGCTGCAAATCTTACAAAGATCATCGAATTGGCGGTACGGTTTCACGAGCCACGAGTAATAGATCCGCATGTGAAAATTACAGGACTTGCCTCTGAAGCGTCATTATCAATTGTTCTCGAGGGTGACGTTTCGGTTGAAGATCAGAGGGTGAGATTGAAGTTTTTTGGTCCCGATAAACTATTTCAATAACGGTTTATGCAAGAGATTCTTCCGTATTATTTGAGAGAAATGGCGTATTTGAAGAAGTCAGGCCGTGATTTCGCTCGTCGGTTCCCAGGTGTTGCCTCTGCGTTAGACTTTGGTCCTGACGGTTCACGTGACCCGCACGTGAAACAATTACTGGAAGCTTTTGCGTTTCTCACTGCAAGGGTTCAGCGCAATATTGACGAGTCTTTAGGGGATCTAGCCGGGTCAATACTTGAAACATTGGCACCCTCGTTTGTCCGGCCGCTTCCAGCAATTTCTATATTGCAAATGAGTTTAAATAACGAACAAGGCAAGGTGACCAATGGATTTGCTGTAAGATCCGAGTCTGAATGTTACACCAAAGCTATCTCTGGAACTGAGGTTCGGTTCAGGACGTGTTGGGGTACTTTGCTTTGGCCTTTGAAACTTCGAAGATCCCGTATCGTGGAACTTTCGCATCTTGGAATCACGGGCGGGATACCCGCTGGTACGATGGGCCTAGCTCTTGATCTTGAGATGACTGATGGAACTACGCTTGATACGCTAAACATCTCGGAGTTGGATATTTACTTTGATGGAGAATTACAAAATATTGATCAAGTTCGATCTGCTATTGTCAGTCGAAGACAGCAAGCAATCTGGATGTCTGACGACACAGGTACTTTTGTCCGAGTTGATGGGGCGCTAGTTGACGAAATCGGATTTGACAGAGAGCAATCCCTCTATCCAGTAGCTTCACCGGCAGATATTCCATTCAGCCTAGTGAGGTCATACGCGGCCTTCCCTAGAGCATTTAACTTTCTACGAATCAAATCCGTAGGCCAATTCGAGTGTAACAGTACGGTCACAACGCTTGTGATTGCTCTTGAACGACCGGTCTCGACGAAATTGGGTGATTTTGAGGTACGGCTAGGTTGCGTTCCGATCGTGAATTTGTTTAAACGGACTAGTGAGCCAATCGACGTCGATGGATCGTCGCATGAGTTTCTGCTGCATGGCGATCTTCAAACGGCGAGGAGTGAGGAGGTTTACTCAGTTAATTCGGTGAATCGTGTGGCGGGTAGTGAGGGTAGTTTGGATTCTATGCCAGCCTTGGGCCGCATGACCCTTGAATCTATCAATGAGCAAATGTTTTGGACAGTACGCAGAGCAGTGAGCGTGCGAAACGGGCTTACAGGAAGCGATACCTTCATTGGATTTGTAAACGCAAAATTACATCCGACGTCTCCAAGAGATAGAGTCATTTATGCGGATTTACTATGTTCCAATCGGTCATTTGCAGAGCAATTGTCATCTCAAATGGATGTTTTAATGGATGGTGGTGTAAAGAATATTAACGCATCCATTATTCATACACCTTCTGCCGGCATCGGCGGTGCACTTGATCAGACTAAGATCCTAAAGTACTTGGGGTTTCTTAATACAAACCGTCAAACTATTTTTAATCTCGTGGAAGATGATAATGGTGAGCGATTTAAACTTTTTTTGAATACGATTGTAGACAGTAACCCGTTCTTTGCTAGCCAAGTAGGAGGTATTTTGGGAGTCCAGGCGTCATCTGGCGTTTATCCGTTAATTGCTGAACGAAATCGATTTGGACTTTGCAGTGGAATTGATTTGACGATTGACGTTGATACCAGAGCATTTGCGGGTGGCTCTTTATTAGTTTTTGGATCGGTGCTGTCCCATGCCCTTGCTCATTTCGTAAATGTGAATAGTTTCGTCCGTTTAAGAGTAGAAAGTGAAGGACAAAAGGTACACGAATGGAGCCCGATGACCGGTTATCAGACAATAATTTAATACGCGAACTACAATTAAATATACGAAAGTATCGTTTTTTTCAGTTCTACCGTCTGCTCAGCTCAACAGTGAGTAGATCTCAAGTCGAGTTTGCTGCAGTTAATCAATACAATTTTTCCACCAGCGATATTCGAGCATTGAAGTGGGATGCACTTAGAAAACTTTGGACGGTAGAGA
>CACBSE010000010.1 GCA_902541775.1 uncultured Litorivicinus sp.
TTTTTAACTCTGGCTCGTCCACTAACAGTTCGGCATTATCGAGAAGTTTGAGTGCTGTCCGCGCATGTAAAATACCAACCAACTGCTCAATGTCCTCGTTAAACACAGGGAGGCGCGTATGTTGCGTTGATCGGAGTTGGCTAACTAATTCGTCGACTCCATCAGTTAGGTCGAGTCCCATGATTTCTCCACGCGGCACCATAATTTCATCAACTTGAACCTTCTCGAGATCAAGAATTGAGAGCAACATACCGTGGCGCCGCTCTGGAATTCGATGCCCACTTTGCATCATTAACGTGCGCAGCTCTTCTTTCGTCAGTCGATCTCGCTGGGAGTTGTCTGTGTTAATCCCAAGAAGCCGCAGTAAGCCGTTTGAGAGAAGATTTGTTGTCCAAACGAGTGGATATGTAATTCGCAATAGGGGGAGCAAGATAAAACTGGCTGGACGAGCAATCCGTTCTGGATGAAGTGCTGCGAATGTCTTCGGTGTGACTTCAGCAAAGATTAAAATAACGAGCGTTAAAATCCCAGTCGCGATCGCAACGCCAGCGTCACCAAAAATGCGCACCGCGAGCACGGTGGCGATGGCCGACGCCAAAATATTGACGAAGTTGTTGCCGATTAAAATCAATCCGATTAGCCGATCGGGTCGTTCGAGGAGGGATAGGATTCTGTTCGCTGTCTTTGAACCTTCCTCAGCCTGATGCTGAAGTCGCGCACGATTTATGGCCATCAGACCTGTTTCTGAGCTTGAAAAGAATCCTGATAAAAAAATCAGCAGAACAAGAACGCCGAATAGGATTTCGTTGGAGATATTACTCAAAGGGGGGGGCCATCAAAGAACAAATTCCAGAACCGCTTTGCTACCGAGATAGCCAATACAGAGAAGAACAGCTGCGGCGATGGCTGTTTTCCGCATCGTGCGAGTCACGCCACCATCTTGAAAATGTTGCCATAACGCGAGAGCCATTCCGCACCAAGCCAGCACCGATAACGCCGTTTTGTGCGCGAGTTGCTGCGCCCAGAAGTCGTCGATGTAGATGATGCCTGTAACGAGCGCAATCGTCAGGACAATCCATGCTGTTTGAACGGTTCGTAAAAAGAGGTACTCCACCGCATCCAATGGGGGGAGGGCAGCGATGAGAGGAGATAACGGCTTTTCTTTTAGTGTCGAGTGTTGCCACGACAGCAAAATCGCCAGTGTCCCCGAATATGCAATGGCGCCGTAGGCAACAATTGATGTTGCAACGTGCACTGCGGTTTCAAAGTTTAGCGGATTGAGGTGATTCGAGGTCGGATTCAATACCGACGCGATCAGTGTAAAGAGTCCCGTCAGTGGCGCGACACCAATAAGTAGAGCGTTCACGGGGTGTTTGGAGCTAGTACCAAGAACAAGGAGCAACAAAAGTGCACCCAGCAATGTACCCATAAGACCAGTGGTAGGTCTCCCACCGTTGTCACCCAAGCCCTGAATTACCAAGATAACTGACAAGACAAACCCAGCAACGCCCAATAAAAGAGAGGTCGCATCGCGCACTTCGCCTTTCTTGAACACACTAAACTGACGGATTCCCGATGCAAACAGTACTGATGTCGCAAGTAAACCCGGAACTAATAAAGACATCTTCCTACTCTGTGTCGATTTTTCGTTATCATAGTGTGTTCGATCGCCATGCTAAAGAGATCATATGTTTAATTCATTAAGTGAACGACTTTCGAAGACATTGCAGTCGATGGGCAAAAAGGCCCGCCTCACGGAAGATAATATAGCGAGTACGCTAAAAGAAGTCCGCAAAGCGCTATTGGAAGCGGATGTTGCGTTGCCTGTTGTTAAACAATTTATCTCTCAGGTGCGTACCCGTGCTCTGGGTCGCGAGGTGCGAGCAAGTCTGACACCTGGCCAGCAGTTTCTGAAAGTTGTTCAAAGCGAACTCGAGGCGTTACTTGGTGGTCCGTCTGAATCGTTGAACCTTGCCCAACGTCCGCCAGCAATCATTTTACTGGCTGGTATTCAGGGTGCGGGTAAAACGACAACAGCTGCCAAACTGGCTAAAGTTCTCACCAATCGGGAAAAGAAGAAAGTCTTATTACTTAGCGTAGACGTATACCGCCCTGCTGCGATGGAGCAACTGACGAGACTGGGTGAACAGATTAAAGTCGACGTGTTCCCATCAACGCCAGATCAGAGTCCCATCGCACTTGCGCAAGCTGCTTTACAAAAAGCGGAGTCTGCCGCCTACGATGTATTGCTTGTCGATACAGCGGGTCGATTGGGTATCGATGAAGAAATGATGGAAGAGATATCAGGCCTTCACCAAGCGCTGAATCCAGTGGAAACATTATTTGTTGTTGATGCAATGACGGGACAAGACGCGGCCAACACAGCGAAGGCTTTTTCTGATGTTCTGCCTTTAACCGGTGTAGTTTTAACCAAGGCAGACGGTGACGCACGTGGTGGTGCTGCGTTGTCTGTGAAAACCATTACGGGCCAGCCCATTAAGTTTGTGGGTGTCGGTGAGACTGTTGACGGATTAGAAGCTTTTCACCCTGATCGTCTTGCATCAAGAATTCTAGGAATGGGCGATATCCTCGGTCTGATTGAACAAGCGGAGCAAAAACTCGACAAGGAAAAAGCAGAAAAAGTCGCCAAAAAAGTCTTGAAAGGGAAAGGGTTTGATTTGGAAGACTTCCGAGACCAGTTGCAACAAATGCGCAACATGGGGGGAATGAAAGCTCTCTTGGAAAAGATGCCTGGGATGGGACAGATGGGCGCGCAAATGCAAAATCAAGTGGACGACAGACAATTCGCGCGTATGGAGGCGGTTATTAATTCGATGACACCGATTGAGCGTCGTGATCCTGAGGTGATCAATGGTTCTCGCAAGCAGCGAATCGCCGCGGGCTCAGGCACTGATGTACAGGAGGTGAATAAGGTGCTAAAGCAGCACAAACAAATGTCAAAAATGATGAAAAAAGTCGGCAAAAAAGGCGGTATGCAAAAAATGATGCGTGGAATCTCTGGAATGATGCCGCCTGGCGGCATGCCGCGGTTGTAAGTTGCGTGCAAAGTCATTATCATTGCGCGCCTTTAAATTTTTGGCTCTTGAAAGATAGGAGCAAACACAGGATTGAGAGAACATGGTAACGATTCGTCTTTCGCGCGGCGGTTCTAAAAAGCGTCCTTTCTATCACCTCACAGTGACGGATCACAGAAATGCACGTGATGGTCGCTTCATCGAGCGTGTCGGTTTCTTTAATCCAATGGCGCAAGGACAGGCTGAACGGCTGCGTGTTGACTTTAAGCGAGTCGATCACTGGATCGGTTTGGGTGCAAAGACTTCTGATCGCGTGAAGCGCTTACTTAAGGACGCGCGTCAGGCAGCTTAATGGCTGATAGGATTGTCGTAGGGAGGATTCGGTCGCCCTATGGCATGCAGGGCTGGGTCTGGATGGACAGTTTTACCAACGATCCAGCCTCTGTGTTCGAGTGGACACCGTGGGTCTTAAAGCGGGCACCTGATTGTGATAGTGGGCGGCCTGCGATAGAGCCTATTGAGACAGCTCCCGACGTGTGGAAGCTGCGCGGCAAAGGTTATGTCGCGAGGTTGGCCGGTTTTCCCGATCGTACCAGCGTCGAGTCGCTTGTGAACTGTTGGATTGAAGTAGATAAAAACCATCTTCCTCAACTCAGTGATGATGAATTTTACTGGCGTGACCTCGAAGGGTGTCGCGTTAAGACACTCGATAATGTGGTACTGGGTGTCGTAAAGACAGTATTGCCGACAGGCGCCAATGATGTGTTGGTGGTCGGTGGGGATGCTGAAAGTATTGATCGGAAAGAACGGTTGATTCCGTTTATCAGTCAAGCGGTTTCTGAAATAAATTTGGCTGAGGGTATGATCCGGGTTGATTGGGACCCAGAGTTTTAATGAAGTGGGGCGTGATCACCCTGTTTCCGACCATGGTGGCCGATGCGTTGGCACATGGTGTGATCGGCAGAGCGATGCAGCGTGGATTGGTTGATATCATGACCTTCAATCCACGGGCACACGCCACTGACTTACACCAAACTGTGGATGATAGGCCCTATGGTGGTGGCCCTGGTATGCTGATGAAAGTCGAGACGCTGAGAGCCTCGATTGCTGAAGCCAAGAAAATACTACCCGAAGCGCCTGTAATTTATTTGAGCCCTCAGGGTGAACCTCTGACACAAGCAGTGGTTAAAGAATTGGCTGTACGACCAGAAGTCATCTTGGTGTGTGGCCGGTATGAGGGAATCGATGAACGAGTGATTGAGCTCGACGTTGATCATGAAATGTCTCTTGGGGACTTTGTTCTCTCGGGAGGGGAACCAGCAGCCATCGCTGTATTAGATGCAGTGGGCCGATTGGTTCCTGGGGTACTTGGTCATGCGAGTAGTGCTGTCGAGGATTCATTCAGCGATGGGTTACTGGATTGTCCGCACTATACGCGGCCCGAGGAAATAGCTGGCTTGAAGGTGCCAGATGTTCTCTTAAGCGGGCATCATGGCGACATCGCTAGGTGGCGCCGAAAGCAGGCGTTGGGACGGACGTGGTTACGTCGGTCTGAGATTTTGGAGAAGCAGGAACTGTCTAATGAGGATCGGTTACTGCTGGATGAATTTATTAGGGAGTCAAAGCCGTGAGCATGAATCCGATCATCGAAGCGCTCAATAATGAGCAAATGAAGACAGACTTACCTGCGTTTGCGCCCGGTGACACGGTAGTGATTCAGGTCAAGGTGAAAGAAGGAACGCGGGAGCGTCTTCAGGCCTACGAAGGTGTAGTGATTGCGAAATCGAATCGTGGTTTGCATTCGAGCTGTATTGTGCGAAAAATTTCGCACGGTGTTGGGGTCGAGCGTACCTTCCAACTGCACTCGCCTCTCATCGATTCAATCCAAGTGAAGCGCCGTGGGGATGTTCGCAAAGCCAAGCTTTATCATCTCCGTGAATTGTCTGGCAAGGCAGCGCGTATCAAGGAGAAGCTGGATACTAAATAGTCCAGTTGAGAGTTCGGGGACAAAGGTGGATAGCTCAATCCTCGGGCAATCGCTTTGAGCTTTGACTTTCATTCGAAAAACCGGCCTAGTCGCCGGTTTTTTAATGTACGTGATTAAAATCAACTTGGTTTGGCAGGCCCTGGATCTGCAAAATCAAAAAGGCGTTTCAGAGCATGCTACTCTTAGCCGATGGCAATTCGTTCAGATCTCGATGTTTACTTGGACGCGCTTTATCTTGAGCGGGGCTTATCTGAACCAACATTACGCGCTTATCGAGTCGATCTTGAGGGCGCGGATAGTTACGCACGATCGCTGAATAAAACCATCGATGAGTTGTCGGACGCCCAGATCAATGACTTTATAGGATCACTCTTTGCTGAGGGTCTAAAAGTGACGTCAATTCAGCGCAAACTTTCCGCATTGCACGGATTCTATAAACATCAAATCAGGCATGGGCGTCGCGACGATGACCCAATGGCACGAATACACAGACCATCTAAGGGTCGGCCTTTACCAAAGACCCTTTCGGAGAGCGATGTGTCGAAGCTTCTCAAAGCGCCAAACACAGACACATTGATCGGATTGAGGGATCGAACGATGTTAGAGGTTCTGTATGCATCTGGCCTGCGTGTCAGCGAACTCTGTGGTCTTGAAAGATCAAGTATTAGTTTGGAGCAAGGCGTTGTCCGTGTTCTCGGAAAGGGCAGTAAAGAACGATTAGTTCCTCTGGGTGATGCCGCGAGAGATTGGTTGCAACGATATTTTCTCGAGGCGCGCCTAGAATTTCCTGATCCGAGAGGTCCTGCGGTATTTCCGGGGCGATCTGGGTCACCCATGACGCGGCAGACCTTTTGGCATCGATTGAGGCACATCGCTCAAATTGCGGGAATTTCAACTGAGTTGAGTCCGCACACATTACGCCACGCCTTCGCCACTCATTTAGTAAATAATGGTGCCGATCTTCGTGTTGTTCAGTTGTTGTTGGGCCATGAGGATCTGTCAACAACACAGATTTACACTCATGTTGCACGAGAGCGACTGAAGCAGTTGCATTCCACACATCATCCGCGCGCTTGAGTTACACTTTCCAATTCATTGAATGAGGGCAAACGATGCGTTGGAATCTATCAATTATCGCACTGGTTTCTATGGCTGCGATCGCCGATCAAGCTCAGATTGAAAAAGCCATCACAGGCATCAATCCGATGATCCAAATCGAATCTGTTAGGCCAGTCGACGATACGCCATTCTTCGAGGTGACATTAAAGACTGGTGAGCGGATTTACACCGACTCAAAAGGATCACATTTTGTTGCAGGTGATTTGTATCAAGTCGGTAGTGTTGGTGTAAAAAATCTCACAGACATTGGTCGTCGTGCTGATCGTCAGGAATTGCTCGCTCAACTTGACGAGTCGAAACTCGTGACATTTTTAGCAAAAGGTGAAGTTAAACACCGTCTTCTTGTATTTACCGACATTGATTGTGGCTACTGCCGACGCATGCACAGTGAAATCGAACAATTGCAAGAGAATGGTGTCGAAGTGCGATACGCAGCGTTCCCACGTGCGGGAGTTGGCTCCGATTCGTATAACAAGTATGTATCCGTCTATTGTGCAAAGGATCAAAATGCAACCATGACTTTTGCAAAGGCTGGTGAAACGCCAGAAGCGGCAACCTGTGACAATCCAGTCGCCGATCAATACCAGTTGGGACAAAAGCTGGGAATCACTGGCACTCCTACGCTCATTTTTGAAAATGGGGACATGCAGCCAGGCTATATACCATGGAACGAGCTCTTAAAGCGTATGAATCAACAGGGTTCTTGAGCTACAATCGCCAGCTCTGAACGGACTGAGTACGAATAAGTGGACACACAATTTCCGCGCATTGAGCGCCTGCCTCCTTATGTTTTCAACGTCATTGGTGAAATGCGTCAGAAAGCAAGGGCGGCCGGTGAAGATGTCATTGATTTTTCGATGGGAAATCCGGATCAGCCAACCCCCGATCATATCGTCAAAAAGTTAGTCGAAACGGCGAATCGTGAAAACACGCATCGGTATTCTCAGTCCAAGGGAATCCCTCGTCTGCGTCGCGCAATGGCTAACTGGTATCGGATGCGCTATGACGTTGACTTGGATGCAGAGACTGAGGTCATTACCACCATCGGATCGAAAGAGGGTCTTGCGCACCTTGCCATGGCAACCCTGGGCCCCGGTGACGCGGTGCTCGTACCAAACCCAGCCTATCCGATCCACCCTTATGGATTCGTTATTGCAGGTGCTGATATTCGCCACGTTCCACTGCTTCCAGGCGAATATTTTTTTACAGAGTTGGTCAAAGCGATCGAGACCTCCTGGCCTCGACCGAAAATGTTGGTATTGAATTTTCCGGCTAATCCGACAGCAATGTGCGTCGAAATTGATTTCTTCAAGAAAGTGGTCGAGATCGCTCGCGAACATGATATTTGGGTCGTTCAGGATCTGGCCTATGCTGACATTGTATTCGACGGCCATGTCGCTCCGTCGATTCTGCAGGTTGACGGTGCCAAAGAGATTGCTGTGGAATTCTTCTCGCTTTCGAAAAGTTACAACATGCCTGGATGGCGAGTCGGTTTTGCCGCCGGGAATAGGGAGTTAATTGGTGCTTTGGCCCGAATAAAGTCATATCTCGACTATGGAACATTCACGCCGATTCAGGTGGCTGCTATCGCTGCACTTGAAGGTGATCAAACTTGCGTACATGAAATCCGCGATATGTATCAAGCGCGTCGCGATGTGTTGTGTGAAGGGTTGAACGCACTGGGATGGCCGGTCGAAAAGCCGAAAGCAACCATGTTCGTGTGGGCAAAAATTCCAGAACAGTATCGTGAGATGAGATCGCTGGAGTTTGCGAAGAAATTAATTCGTGATGCCAATGTCGCTGTGAGCCCTGGGATTGGTTTTGGCCAATACGGTGATGACCATGTGCGCTTTGCATTAATTGAAAACGAACATCGAACACGTCAGGCGCTTCGTAATATCAAACGCCTATTCCGCGTTGACTCGACAATGACAGAAACTTTCTAAGGATAGATTTTGAAACCCATTTCTGTTGGCCTCGTAGGTCTCGGTATTGTTGCACAGGGTACCCTCAATGTACTCGCCAATAATCGTGATGAACTGGCGCGCCGGATCGGTCGCGAAATCCAAATCACCTATGTTGGTGCGCGGAGAGACCGCGACGGTGTGAATTTGTCAGGTATCAAAGTAACCCGAGATTTAATGGACGTTGCCCGAGATCCTGATGTTGAAGTGTTCGTCGAACTAATTGGTGGGTGTGATTACGCCCGTGAATTGATTGAGGCAGCAATTGAGTCAGGCAAGCATGTTGTGACCGCGAACAAAGCGTTGATCGCAGAGTACGGGAATGCGTTGTTCGAGAAGGCGCAGGCTAAGGGTGTGACAATTGCCTTTGAAGCGTCTGTAGCCGGTGGAATCCCGGTGATCAAGGCATTGCGTGAAGGTTTAGCGGCGAATCAAATTTATTGGCTTGCTGGAATAATAAATGGTACCGGCAACTTCATCCTGACTGAGATGCGTGACAAAGGGCGTGATTTTTCGGACGTCTTGGCTGAGGCGCAAGAGCTTGGCTACGCCGAAGCAGATCCGACATTCGATGTTGAGGGTATTGATGCCGCGCACAAGCTGAGCATTCTCGCGTCAATCGCATTTGGGATTCCGCTCAATTTTGATGCTGTGTATACGCAGGGAATCTCTAAGATCGATTTGATGGATCTTGAGTATGCTGAAGAGCTTGGTTATCGCATCAAGCACTTGGGTATTGCACGCCGCACAAAACAGGGCATTGAGATGCGAGTTCACCCAACATTGATTCCTGAATCACAGTTACTTGCGAATGTTAATGGCGTGATGAATGCAGTGCAGATTCATGGCGATGCCGTGGGGTCAACATTGCATTACGGACCAGGGGCAGGATCGCTGCCGACGGCCAGTGCTGTGGTTGCGGATTTGGTGGACGTTGCGCGAGTTTTGACAACAGATCCGACCAATCGTGTTCCGCATTTAGCATTCCAGCCGAGTCATCTCAACGATCTGCCGATCCTTCCAATTGAAGAGACGGTCTGTCCTTTCTATGTAAGGCTCTCAGTTCGTGATGAGATTGGAGTCCTTGCGCAGATTACGCGAACGCTCGCTGATTACAATGTGTCATTGGAAAGCATCATTCAGAAAGATGGGGTCGAAGGTGAGCCTGTCGCGTTGATTCTTTTAACTCACGCTGTCCGTGAGAAGGATGTCTTGGCAGCCTTGAGTTTGATCGAACAACAAGCGTTCATTGATGGAAGCCCTGTCGTTCTCCACTGTGAGGCTCTAGGGGGTTCTGCGTGAAGTTTGTTTCGACTCGAGGCCAAGCCCCTGTCTTAGGTTTTGATGACGTTGTACTGACTGGCCTCGCTTCTGATGGTGGACTCTATGTGCCGGAATCGCTGCCAACAATTTCTGAAGCAACGCTTAGACATTGGCAATCACTTCCGTATGACGAGCTCGCGATCGAAGTGATGTGGCCATTCGTTGACGGATCCATGCCACGAGAGACTTTTGAGTCGATGGTGAAAAATGCCTACGGTGCATTTCGGCACTCAGCTATTGCGCCAACAAAACAACTTAGCCACGACACCTGGCTCCTCGAATTATTTCACGGACCAACGTTGGCGTTTAAAGATTTTGCACTCCAGCTACTAGGGCGATTACTCGATTATTTCCTGGCTGAGCGTGGCGAGCGTGGCGTTGTGATGGGAGCAACATCTGGTGATACCGGATCTGCTGCCATTGAGGGTGCTCGACATTCAGAGCACCTTGATGTGGTTATCCTGCATCCATACCAACGCGTCAGTGAAGTTCAGCGGCGACAGATGACAACAGTGTTATCCGAAAACGTACACAATTTGGCTGTCCGAGGGAACTTTGATGATTGCCAAGCGATCGTCAAAGCATCGTTCATGGATCAAGCGTTTGTGAGCCCAAATCGGCTACTGGCGGTCAACTCAATCAACTTGGCAAGAATCATGGCGCAGACGGTATATTACATCTACTCCGGACTGCGATTAGGTGCTCTTGATCATGAGATCGCGTACAGCGTTCCATCGGCGAACTTTGGCGACGTGTTTGGTGGGTATCTGGCGAAACAGATGGGATTCCCAATTGCACACTTCACAGTCGCTACCAACGCAAACGATGCGTTGGTGAGAGGGTTAGGTGGCGATTTATCCAGAAAGTCGTTGAAAAAGACATTGTCTCCTTCGATGGATATTGTTGTGAGTTCAAATTTCGAACGCTTATTATTCGATCTTCATGGACGGGATGGTTTGAAAATGGCGCAGGTGATGGAGTCATTCCAGAGTGGTGCGGTGCAGCTGGACAGGTCGGTTGTCGATCAGGCCAAAGCAATTTTCTCAGCGCATGCGGTTGATGACGAGCAAACTTGCGCCACCATCTCTCGGATCTTTGAAGAGACGGGCGAATTGATTGATCCGCATACGGCGACAGGTGTTGATGCCCTGCAAGTCACGCCAAACGGAATGACGAAGGTTGTCTTGGCGACAGCCCATCCAGCAAAATTTGCTGAAGCGGTTGAAAAAGCAGGTTTCGATGAGGTACCACTTCCCTCTGATATGACAGATTTGCTCCAGCGTGAAGAGCGCTATACAGTTCTCGCGAGCGACTTGAATGATGTTCAATCATTCGTTCGTTCTGTGATGGGGTAATGCGCGAGTCGCGATCAATTGATGCATCGGTTTTTGCCGAGGCACGTTCTCGTGGCTTTGATCCCGTCATTGCCCGGATTGTTGCTGGCCGGATTACGAGCGACACCCCGTTAGAAGCAGTTCTTGCCCCTCGACTTCAGCATATTGCCCCGCCGTCATTACTGACTGATATCCATCAAGCCGCAAACCGATTGCAACAGGCCATCCTTCAAAACGAGCGAATTGGCGTGTTAACGGATTACGATGCAGATGGCTTAACAAGTCATGCTGTGATTACCGAATCACTGCTTCGTTTTGGCGTATCGAGACAAAAGCTCACGCATTGGATTGGACATCGGCTTGAAGATGGGTATGGAATATCAGAAGCCTTAGTTGATCGATTATTGGACAGTATCCCATTACCAGAGCTACTGATTTCGGCGGACTGCGGGTCATCTGATGAGGCACAGATCGCGAGACTTCAAGTGGCAGGGATCGACGTCATCGTGACCGATCATCATCAAGTCTCTGATCATGGTCCACCTTCGAGTGCATACGCTGTTGTCAATCCAAATCGCACGGATTGTCACTACCCTGATAAGGCAATTGCTGGATGCATGGTGTCATGGCTGGTGATGAGTCATGTTCGCCAAGGACTCATTGATCGGCAAGCGATCGCTGCGGATACGCCAAAGCTGGGCGATCTCCTCGACTATGTGGCTCTTGGTACTATCGCTGATTGTGTTTCACTCGGTTCAAGCGAAACCAATCGAGCAATTGTGAAAGCCGGCCTCTCATTAATTCGAAAGCAAAAGCGTCCATGTTGGCAGGTCGCGGTATCACAATTGACTCGGTCATCCAGAGACATCAACGCAGATCTCCTGGCATTTCAGTTAGCGCCTCGATTGAATGCTCGTGGCCGGATTGGTCATTCACTTCGCGGTTATGAATATCTTGTCGCAGAATCGCTTGCCGAAGCGACCGATGCTTTTCTTGATTTAGACGCGGATAATAAAACCCGTCGTATGATTGAGAAGGAAATGATTGAACAAGCCAAGCCACTGGCTTATCGGCAACATTTACATGGTGGATTGGTGTTGTGCGTCGTTCTCGAAAGTGGTCATGCAGGTGTTCAAGGAATTGTAGCAAGCCGTTTGGTCGAGGCAGAAGGTCGCCCTTCGATTGTGCTGACTCCCGGAAATGAGCCGGCAATGTTGACGGGCTCAATGCGCTCAGTACCCGGTGTCGATGCCAAAGCGTTACTTGATAGGGTCAACGCAAATTTACCAGGGGCTCTGTCGCGGTATGGTGGCCACACCGGGGCTTGTGGTCTGACCATCAGTAAAGATGCGCTTTTGGATTTTAGTTGCGAATTACAAGAAATCTATCGAGCGACCTATTCGCACATCGGGCCAAAACCTCGATTTATGATCGACGGAGAACTCCTCCCCGAGCAACTCAGCGTCACGTGGATCGAACAAATGGAGGCGCTTGGTCCATTCGGACGGGGTTTTGATCAGCCTGTTTTTGTTGGAGTTTTTCAAGTGGTCGCAGTGCGCCCCGTTGGGCAAGAGAAAACTCACTTGAGCTTGTTGTTACTTATTGAAGGTCGCCAAGTTCGGGCGATTTGGTTTTCGGCTCAAGAACCGCATCAGCCAGCGCCTTTCAACTCGGGTGATTGGATCGAGTGCGTTTACAGCCCCTCGATCAACACATTCCGTGGTCAGGAAGTCTCATTAACGATTCTCCATGGAAAGCTGAAATAAGAAGGAAAAATGCATGTCTGAAGAGACTGGTAGGCGGTCAAAAACGTTGGTCCGTGGTTTATCAAATTTGAATGCCTGCCCAAGTTCACGTTCGGGGCTGACGCTGGTTGAATTAGCGGATACTACAGATTTTGCGCCCTCAACAGTCCATCGGTTCCTGGCAATACTTGAAGCGCAGGCATTTTTATCAATCGATCACGAAACTGGTCGCTGGCGAATTGGTGTTTCTGGCTTTCGGATAGGTAATGCCTTTTTACGATTGTTTGATTATGTTGCGCAACTAAGACTACGGATGATCGAACAGGCGAGACTGTCAATCTCGCAATTCTCTCGGGTAGCAAAGCGCTTTTTGTGTCTTTAATTCAGAGTGCGAATATGATGCGTATGGTTGCACCGCTTGGAAACTTGTCACCACTGCACGCGTCAGGCGCCGGTAAAGCTCTGTTGGCTGCACTTGACCAAGAGGAGCGTGCTGAGCTCGTGACTCAGCTGAACTTTGATGTAATAACGCATAAGATATTACGGTCAAGAGCATCGCTGTCTAAAGAAATTGAGCGCATTATTGCTGAGGGTTGGTCGTATGACCCCGAGGAGTATGTCGATGGAATGCATTGTATAGCGGCTCTTGTATTTCGAGAACTTGGTGCGCTGATAAGCGCGCTGACTGTTAGTGGATCGAGTGTCCGTGTGACAGAACGAGTCTTTGTTGGTCACGGTGTTACTCCCAAAAATTGGTCCAGTCATGCCTGAAGTGATTCTTTCGGTCACCGGTCTTGAGAAGTCCTATGATAAAGTGATAGCGGTCGCTGGTCTCGATTTTGATATCGCAAAGGGTGAGTGTTTTGGGTTGCTCGGACCCAATGGTGCGGGCAAAAGTACCACTCTTGCAATGCTTGAGGGGATGGAAGATCCCACGCGAGGCACCGTTCAATATTACGGCGGTCCGCTCCCGTCGGATTATCAAACCCGGGTTGGTATCCAGTTTCAGGCAACAGCCCTGCAAGATTTTTTAACCCCCTTTGACAATCTCAAGTTGTTCTCAAGTTTTTACGATGATCCGATTCCGATGGATCACTTGATAGATCAGTTCCGGTTGCAAGAATTTCTTCATAGAGACTCACGACGTCTCTCGGGTGGGCAAAGACAACGATTACTGCTTGCTTTAGCCCTTGTACATAATCCCGAAATTGTTTTTTTGGATGAGCCAACAACGGGTCTGGACCCCCGATCCCGACGTGATTTATGGGATGTTGTATCCGCTTTGAAAGCGGACGGCCGCACGCTGATTTTGACGACGCATTATATGGAAGAAGCTGAAATTCTGTGTGACGAACTGGTGATTTTGTCTCATGGAAAAGCGCTGCTTCAAGGCCCACCGAAACAACTCATTGCCGATGCCGGTGTTTCAGACTTGGATACACTCTTCCTATCATTGACCGGCGAGACGCTGGTGAAAACACAGGAGGTGATGAAATGATATCAATCATGCGGTCAGTGCGACGAATGAGGGCAGTTTTTTTTGCGAGAAACCTCGAATATTTGAGAGATCGGGCAAGTTTTGGTTGGAATCTCGTCTTCCCTGTATTAATTGTGTTTGCGCTGGCTGTGGTTTTTTCCGGACCACCAAGACCGTTATTTACTGTTACCGCGGTCGCGTCAGATAGCCTCCCAGAGCTTCTCGAGTTCCCAGGCATTGAGATCATTAGTGCAGACCGCAGCAAAGCACTTGATCGGTTGTCTCGACAACAGACGGATTTGGTCGTTGAGGTGGTTGAGGATTCTGTCCGCTATTGGGTGAACGGAAATTCTGCCTCAGGTGCGATTTTGGAGCTTCTTCTCAAATATACCGAATCAAGATCACTCGAGCGTGGCGAAACTGACGGTGAAGCGATTCGATATGTGGATTGGGTTGTACCCGGTATTCTCGGGATGAATATGATGTATAGCGCGTTATGGGGAGTTGGCTATGTCGTTGTTCGTTATCGACAAGCAGGGTATTTAAGACGCTTAAGGGCAACACCTCTGACAAAATTTGAATTCCTCTCAGCTCAGGTCCTTTCCCGATTATTGGTCACTCTGACTGCAAGCACGATCGTATTTGTTGGGACGAACCTGATTTTAGATTACAAAATGGTCGGGAGTCTGGGACTCTTATTTATAATCGCTTTGGTGGGTGGCCTGGCAATGATTACCTTGGGACTCGCGATTGCGTGTCGAACTGAGAGTAAGGAGTTTGCTGACGGGTTGCTAAATGCCATTACATTCCCGATGCTGCTCTTATCGGATGTTTGGTTTTCACTCGATGGATCACCTTATTGGGTCCAGATGATCGCGCAAGTTCTTCCTTTAACCCATGTATTGGAGGCGGCACGTGCTGTGATGCTAGACGACGCCGGAGTGACTGATATTGCAATTCATCTCGCAATCCTCGTCGGGTTCTGTACTGTTGGTATGGGACTGAGTATTAAACTTTTTAAATGGTAATGAGATGATACAATCTGCATTGATCCAAGGAGGCTCAGGCGGCTTAGGACGAGCCTTAGTGAATCGGATTCTTCAGTCAAATCAATTTGATCAAGTCGTCGTAACGGGGCGTGACATCCAGAAAGTCGACTCGAGCGATCCGCGTATCATACCGGTCCAACTTGATCTGTTATCTGATCAATCAGTTGTCGATGCATCGACAGCAATTGCATCGCAGATCGATAAACTCAATCTAGTCGTGACCACTGCAGGGATTTTGCAAAATGAATCGTTTGGTTTAAAGCCTGAAAAAAAACTCGCAGATCTCACCCGGTCGAATTTGGAAACAGTTTTTTCCGTGAATTGCTTTGGACCATTTCTTTGGTACGCAGCGCTTGGTCGTTTGATTCGTCATCGAGAGCCAATCACCATTGCGACTTTGTCAGCTCGAGTCGCCTCCATTGGCGATAACCGATTGGGTGGTTGGCATAGTTATCGTGCAAGTAAAACCGCGCAAAATATGCTGACAAAGAATTTGAGTTTAGAGCTTTCGAGAACCAATCCACATGCGATCGTGGTTGGCCTGCATCCGGGGACAGTTGATACTGATCTCTCAAAACCGTTTCAGGCTGGGGTTGATCCCCATCGATTATTTACGCCGGAACAATCGGCCGGATATCTTTGGGATACTCTGAGTGAGCTAACGCCAGAGCGATCAGGTCAAGTGATCGCCTGGGATGGCCAGACGATCACACCATAGGGTTATGCAGTCGCTTGTGCTGCGGTCGATTGAGTGGAATTAAAGTGTTTCATCCACTCAAGATTATCGATTGCATACTTCCCGGCGCCACCCAACCCAACAGCGATAGCCAACGCGACAAGTAAGAGGGGAAATTCCCAGCCACCACCCTCGGCTGAAAAGACCCAGTTGTTTCCGAGGTGTATCCAAGTCGCACCGAGAAGGATTGGGATTGAGAGCGATGCCGCTAGGCGTGTGAAGGCACCAAGGATTAAGGCGATGCCTCCAAGGGTCTCACCGGCGATCACGAGGTATGCAGCGATAGCGGGAAGTCCAATACTTTCAAAAAATCCGACGGTGCCTTCAATCGTGAAGGTCTCGACTTTTAAAAAGTAGCCGTGCGCCAACAAAATTATCCCAAGGGCAATATGCGTAATCGCGAGTCCAAGTGCTTGATTTAACATGGTTGTCTCTTGTCTTTCATGTTGAGCAAATGATGACTACCAAATTGATGGAATTAAATGATGAGTAAATGCACTTATTTAATTCTATTTTGGAACTAATGACTGAGTTAAGATCAATACTTTGACGGAGAGATTATGGATCGTTTGTCGCGCGTACCAATTTTTGTTGCTGTGGCCCGTCACGGAAGTTTTGCGGAGGCGGCTCGTCGATTGGGAATGACCGGTTCGGCGGTGAGCAAACAGGTTCAGCGCTTAGAAAATGATCTCGGTGTCCGACTATTCCACCGAACAACGCGTCAGCTCAGCCTAACCGACGAAGGATCATTCCTTTTTGAGCGCTCAGCACCCTTGGTTGAAGGAATCGAAGAGGTAGGTGTAATGCTCGCTGGTCGGAAAGCGAAGCCAGAGGGCTCGCTTCGGATTTCTGCTCCCGTTGCACTCGCTCAGCGCGTACTCAAAGAGCCACTCACCTCGTTTGTCTCTCATCATCCAGGAATTAATTTGCATGTTGAGCTGTCCGATCGATTTGTTGATCTGGTTGGCGAGGGCTTCGACTTGGCGATTCGCATTGGTCACTTAGAGGATTCCTCTTTGGTAGCTCGTCGGCTATCAGATGTTCCAATGGTTCTTGTTGGTGCACCGATTTTACTGGCTGAGTATGGGACACCAATGACTCCTGAAGATCTCGTCGACATCCCTTTTGTTCACTATGCATCGGAGCGCGTCGTACAAAGGTTAAAACTCCAACGTGGTAATGAGGAGCCAGTGCAAGTACTCACACAAGCGAAGCTATCAACAAACAATGATCAAATGATGGTATCTTTTGCGCGTGCGGGCCAAGGGCTCATTTTCCTTCCTCAATTTATGGTTGAGACCGAACTGGAGGATGCACGATTACGTGAAGTATTGCCTGAATACCGGTTATTTCCAGAGCGAAAAATGTATGCCGTCTTCCCTCATGGTCGCCACTTACCTTTGAAAACACGCGCGTTGATTGATTTTTTAGTTGAAGAGCTCACATAAAAACCACCGAGCGGGGGGGGATTCGGGCTATTAGTTGTGAATATAGGGTTTAGTCTTCGTTACGATTGACGTTAGCGAGAGCAACCGCAGCCATGTTAAAGATACCCCGGGGGGAATTAGATGCCGTGGCAACGTGCGCTTCTTTATCAAGACCCAATAATAGTGGCCCGACCGTAACGCCGTTACCCAACACTTTGAGTAAATTCCTCGCGATGTTAGCCGAGTCCAAATTTGGACAAATCAGCAAATTGGCTTTTCCTGCTAGCTTAGTGGTAGGGAGAAGATCGAGACGAACTTTCTCGTCCAACGCTGCATCTGCATGCATTTCACCGTCAGCTTCGATGTCTGGATAACGCTCCAAAAACATTGCAGTAGCTTTACGAACCTTCTCTGCAGAAGGTGTGTTCTGGGAGCCAAAATTTGAGTGTGAGAGGAATGCTGCCTTGGGCTGAATGCCAAACCTCCGGATTTCGTCAGCAGCAAGTTTACCTAGTTCGCAAAGCTGTTCGGCTGTCGGATCAAAATTCACGTGGGTGTCGGTTAGGAAAACCGTTCCTTGTTGCAAAATCAATACAGTTAGAGCACCAACGACAGGCGATCCATCTCTGCGCCCAATAATCTCTTCGGCAAGCAGAAGGTGCTTGCTGTAGCTCCCAAAGGTTCCACAAAGCATCGCGTCAGCGTCACCGCGATGAAGCAGCATTGAGGCGAGCACTGTGGTGTTTGCGCGAACGCGCGTTTGCGCAGCCTTTGGAGTCATGCCCTGACGTGCCGTTAGCGTGTGGTATTCTTCGCCAATGGGTGTGATGACTACGTCATCCAAGTTGTCGATGATATCAAAGTCCTTATCCGCTTTCATTGAAAGCCCCATTGACTTAATTTTGTCTATGATCACTTTACGACGGCCAACGAGAGTGACGTCAGCGAGGTTTTCCGAGACGATTAACTGGCAGGCCTGCAGCATTTTTCCACCTTCGCCTTCAGCCAGCACCAAGCGACGTTTGGTTGCTCGTGCTGCCTCGAACATGGGCTTCATGAGCATCCCTGAGCGGAAAACAAAACGGCTTAAATCGTCGCGATACGCTTCCATATCTTCGATTGGGCGCATCGCGACACCAGACTCATGCGCCGCCTTGGCAACGTCTAGTGGGATCTCCATAATCAGCCGAGGATCGAATGGCTTGGGAATTAGATATTCAGGGCCGAATGTGAGTTGCTCGCCTTGGTATGTGTTTAACACCTCATCCGACGGGGGTGTGTGAACCATGGCAGCAATTGCCTCAGCGCATGCGGCCTTCATTTCCTCGTTGATGACAGTGGCTCCACAATCCAGTGCGCCGCGGAATAGGAACGGGAAGCAGAGAACGTTGTTCACCTGGTTTGGGTAATCAGAGCGGCCAGTTGCTATCAGGGCATCGGGGCGAACCTCTTTGATAAGCTCTGGCATGAGCTCTGGGGTTGGATTCGCCAGTGCAAAAATTACCGGGCGGTCCGCCATTTTCTTGATATCGTCTTGGTCGATGACTCCAGGAACGGATAATCCCAGGAACGCATCCGCTCCAACCATCGCCTCTTTGAGTGTCTTCAGATCAGTATCTCTGGCGTGTTGCGTTTTGTACTTATCCATCGGTTTTTCACGCCCCAGACGCAGCACACCATGTTGGTCACACACCGTAATATTTTCTTGTTTTACTCCGAGGGTTTTTAACATATTGAGGCAGGCCTGAGCCGCCGCACCCGCACCCGAACAAACGAGTTTGATTTCACCCATTTCTTTGCCGAGGTATCGCACTGCGTTGAGCATGCCAGCACCAACAACGATTGCAGTTCCGTGCTGATCATCGTGAAATACAGGGATGTTCATTTTTTCCCGTAGACGGGTTTCAATTTCAAAACATTCTGGCGCTTTGATGTCTTCCAGGTTGATTCCGCCGAAGGACGGTTCAAGCGCTGACACCACATCGCAGAATCGATCTACATCAGTTGTGTCAACTTCGATGTCGATCGAGTTAATATTGGCAAATTTTTTAAAAAGTACTGATTTGCCTTCCATAACTGGCTTCGAGGCGAGCGGTCCGATAGCACCAAGTCCCAGAACTGCTGTTCCATTCGTGATTACAGCAACCATGTTGCCTCGCGCAGTCAATTCAGCAGCCTTATTGGGATCCTCTGCGATTTCTGTACATGCATACGCAACGCCTGGGCTGTATGCCAGTGCTAAATCGCGTTGTGTCGCCATCGGTTTGGTTGCTGCGATCTCTAATTTTCCGGCAGGCTCAGCACGGTGATACCGCAACGCCGCTTCACGAAGGTCATTCGACATAGAAATGATTTCCAATTTGTAGTGAGATGGTTTTGCGGTAGTGTAACGCACTTGGCAAATTAGTTAAGAGGACAACGGATGTCGATACGCCGAATGGGGATTGTTTTTGGCCTCGCGCTTGTCGTTGGATCCATCCCATTGATGTTTTTGCCCGAGAGTGAGTCAACAATTGAAGAACGGCTCCTTTCGGAAATCACCTACCAAATGAGTGAGATCAAAGATTTCACTGATAGTTTGGTTTATGTTCGAGACAAAGTCCCAGGGACGATGCGGCAACTGATTGATTATTCTTTGCAACAGGCGGCCGAATGGCTCGGTAGCTTTCAGGCAAACGGCGACCCCCGAGAGCATGGCAAAGCGTTCCTGATTCAGCAACGTGATTACGTGACTCAGATTGTCACGAAACTAAGCCACGTCCGGGATTCGATTTCTCAGTCGAATCACTCCGCAACTCAATGATAAGCTAATATTTTGGAAGGATAGATTCCATGAGTACTCGTCTTCGTTTTTCGTATTCAGACATTCATCAAACGATTGCTGATGGCGTCCAGAAAATTATTGCTAGTGACTTCCAGTTCGATGTTATTCTGGCAATCGGTGGTGGTGGTTTTATTCCAGCTCGGATCCTCCGAACTTATATTGAAAAACCGCTAATCGCCATTTCACTCGCTCGATATCATCCAGACGAACCACCATCTGATGTCCCACATAAAATTCAATGGGTTGAGGGCGTCAACAATATGATCACCGGCAGGCGGGTGTTGTTAGTTGACGAAGTTGATGACGAGCGTACGACGCTTGCTTTTGCAATTGGAGAACTGCTTGCGGAGAACCCGGCGGAGATCGGCGTGTTCGTGATGCATAACAAATTAAAAATGAAAAGAGCCGACTTTCCAGATTTGGTTAAACACGTTTTTGTAGGCAAGGATATCGAGGATGTATGGGTTGACTATCCCTGGGATGCACGCGATATCGTTCAACATGAACGTGATGCCGCCAAGGGTGGAGTACTTGAGGTTGATGAAGCCGAAGCAAAGGCTGCATATCGCAACTAACGGTTAACATGAACGCCCTTTGAACCAGGGGTCCGACGGTAAACTCTGGAACCAGTATCGCCTGATGACAAAGGCCATCGAGGTCAGCACCGCAGTTAACAAAATGTAGAGAATCGCGGCTCCGCCGTAAACCCACAAATCATAACTTCTTGAAAAGACCGTCCTCGCATGTCCCATCAAATCTAATACGGTGATGGTGCTGATAAGTGCACTAGCTTTCAGCAAGAGGATGCCTTCATTTGCCAGTGCAGGCCAGGATGCTCGAAGCGCCTGCGGAAATAAAATTTTGAAAAAGGCCTGTCGAGCACTGAGTCCAATGGACTGTGCGCCCTCGAGTTGTCCTTGCGGTAGATTTCGGATTGCGCCAATTAAAATTTTGGTTTGGTAGGCAGCTGAATTGAGTGTGAGAACGATGAGTCCAACCCACCATCCGCTACCCAGAAACAGCCACGCGGATGATTCGCGAACGAACTCGAATTGAGCAAGCCCATAATAGACGAGCCATAACTGAATCAGGATCGGCGTTCCCTGAAAGAGATAAACATAGCCAGTGATGGGTGCTTGGATGAATCGAGGGCCAATAGCTAGCAGCTTTGCAAGTGATCTGGCCAACAGGAAGGCTAGGATGAGTGCCAAGACGACCAATTCAAAGGTCGTAAATAAGCCATCAACGAAACGAGGACAATGAGGTCCGATGGAATTCGGAAGCATGGACTCCATCGGTTCACAGACTGATTTACCGACACGGTAGTGCCATCCTTTGAACCAAAGATATGTAAATTTCAAAAAGCCTTCGACCATCAGTTCAGACCCACCATTACCACGCTACCCTCGAGACGTTCTTTCACTCGATTACTAACCGAAGTCATGACAAGGTACAGAATGGCAGCGGCTAGAAAGAAAATGAAGGGTTCGCGTTCAGTTTCGCCGGCCACTTTTGCGGTTCGTAGGAGTTCGTCAAAAGCAATGACTGCGACCAACGATGTATCTTTGAGTAGGATAAGCCACAGGTTCGTCAAACCAGGTAATGCATGCCGCCACATCAGTGGAAGGTGGACTTGTCTGATGGTTTGTCCTTGAGACAGTCCGAGTGCATGCGATGCTTCAATCAATCCTCGAGGTACTGCCCAATAAGCACCTTTGAATACCTCGGAGGCATAGACTCCGAAAATCAGACCCAGACCAAGCGCGCCTGCCCAAAATTTTGGAGTTGAAATGGTCAGAGGGATCGAGAGCGTACTCAATAGTGCATTGAGCACAAGATCTAGGCTGAAAAAGACGATTAAGATCACCAGGAATTCTGGTGTACCTCTGAATAGGAGCGTCAATCCGTTGGCAACACCGCGTAATACCGGGTTGGGCTGAATCTTTAAAATGGCCAATTTGCCCCCGATGAGGAGGCCGACAAGCACAGAGGCAACCGCTAAGCTAATTGTCATCAGTGTGCCGAGGAGCAGTTCATCTCCCCAGCCGGATGTGCCGAATGTGAGTTTGCTCAGAGTCTCCACGAAAGCGGTGGGGAGTTGCATCCCCACACAGTATCAATAGATATCAGCGGAAAAATACTTGGCGTTAATCTCTGCGTACTTGCCGTTCGCACGGATTGCATCGATTGCTTTGTTCAGTGCCGCTTTCAGGTCACCTTCACCTTGGCGGATCCCGATCCCGATTTGGTCATTGATATCAATTTTATCGCCTGCAAGCTCGTAGCTAGAATTCTCTTTGAGCCAGTCCATCGCAGGATAGATATCAGACACCATCGCGTCCAATCGACCCGCTGAAAGGTCGGCGTAAGCAGCGGTTTGCGTATCATACAGCTTGACGGATGCCTGTCCCATCAAATTATCTTCAGCCCATTGAGAGGCCAGGGTTGAACGCTGTGCCCCAACGGTTTTGCCAGCCATATCCTGAGGACCAGCGACCTGACCTTTGGGTCCAATGACAGTCAGATAATTTGAATAGTACCGATTGGTGAAATCAATCGTCTGTTTACGCTCATCCGTGATCGACATTGATGCAATGATTGCGTCGTACTTATTTGCCACTAGTGCTGGAATGATCCCATCCCAGTCTTGGGCAACTAATTCACAATTTGCTTTCATCTCTTCGCAAAGAGCCATTGCGATATCGACATCGAAACCGATGAGATTGCCGTTGGCGTCAACACCGTTAAATGGAGGATAGGCACCTTCAGTCGCGATGCGTAATGGATCAGGGATACCTGCTGCCAGCGATGCCGAAGCGACTGCGCTGAATACGACAGATATAAGAAGTTTTTTGATCATGATTCTGCTCCTTTATTCTAGTTGCTCGAATGGTATCAGATTTCACCAAGTGCCTGTGTTGGCCATTGAAATCCACGGTTCGGCCGGTGCAAGTGCATCGCCCGCTTGTAACAGTTCAATCGAAATCCCATCGGGACTGCGAACAAATGCCATGTGTCCATCGCGAGGCGGCCGATTGATGGTGACTCCGAGCGTTTGTAAGCGGTCACAGAGCCCGTAAATATCATTGACCCGGTAGGCGAGATGACCGAAATTTCGGCCACCGGTGTATTCCTCCGGATCCCAGTTGTAGGTCAACTCAATGAGCGGCGCCTTGTGCTCTTGCGCACTGCTCAAATCATCGGGTGCCGCTAAGAATACCAGTGTAAATCGTCCCTGATTACTGTCATAACGACGGGTCTCTACTAATCCCAATCCATCACGGTAGAACCGTAATGAGGCATCAAGATCGGCGACTCGGATCATGGTGTGAAGGTATTGCACAAAGCCTCCAAATTTTTTTAAAAATCACTTTTATTTGTTCAAGATAAGGCGCATAAAGCAACCTCAGGTTACTACAGAAGTCGAATGCCATGCGTATTATCTTTACCGTTTTATTGTTGATGTCGTCGCAATCGTTATGGGCCGCTGGCATCCTCGTTTACGTCGATCGAGCAACAACGAACGAGGTGCAAACTGGAACAAACGTATCTGGTCGTGTTGTTGCTGGTGTGATTCATACTTTGTCCGCTGAAGTGGCAGAAACGGTTTCGACCATGAATGTCCTTGTTGGAGACTCGGTGAAGGCGAATGACGAACTCGCGCGCCTCGATGACACTGAAATTCGTAACCAGTTGAAGAGCCTCAAGGCCCGAAAAACTTATCTGACGGCTAAACTCGCTTTGTTAGAACAGCGAAAAATAGTTCGTGAGCAACAACTGGCTCGTGCCGAGAGCTTGAACACCAGAGATTTACTGACACGCGACGTAACCGAGCAAGCGGAACTCAATGTAATTCAGACGGAAAGCGATCTTGTAAAGACGCGTTATGAACTGGACGAAGTGAATATCCAGATAACAGATGTTGAACGCCAGCTCAGACAAACTCGTATCACTACAGAGACTGCTGGTCGCGTGATTACGATCAACGTGAACGAGGGCCAGTACGTTAAACCAGGTGATCAATTGTTGCGACTATTGCCTGATTTAGGAATTGAAGTTGAAGCTGAAGTCAGGCCAGAGGCTTATAACTCTATTTCAATTGGACAGATTATTTCCGGGACTCTGCGTAATACCTCTTATGATTTGAAGGTTCGAGCATTAATTGTGGAGCAAAATCAAAGAACTGGCTCGCGATTAATTCGCTTACAGTTTGTGAGCCCACCCATGGGTCATTTTGTGCTTGGCGAGTCCATTGCCCTCACGCTGCCAATTGGCAAGACCTCAGAAAGGATAACGATTGCGAAAGATGCTGTTATTCCGAGTAGAGGCGGGCATCGAGTCGTGGTCATTGTTGATGGAAAAGCAGAACCACGCCGTGTTGAACTCGGAGCGGGTTTTGGCGACCGGATTGTTGTAACAAAAGGTATTGAGGCGGGTGAGGTTGTCGTAACTCAAGGGCAAGATGGCTTACGCAAGGGGCAAGACGTCAGTATCGTTGGAGATCAATCGTGAACGGTTTGATACGTAGTGCTATCGCACACCCGATCGGTGTATTGGCGGTTGTGCTATCGATGATCTTATTTGGCGTCGCGTCACTACAAACAATCCCAATTCAAATGACGCCCGATATCGATAAACCGATTCTTCAAGTGCGTGTGAGCTGGCCTGGCGCGTCGCCTAAAGATGTGGAGCAGGAAGTAGTACTTCGGCTCGAGCGCGAATTGACTGGACTTTCGGGTGTACAGAGTGTTCAAAGTGACAGTCGTCGTGGCCAAGCTCGGGTCACTTTGACCTATGGCGTCGGTCAGGATATGGATGCAGCTTTAGTGAAGCTTCTCGGTCAATTGGCTCGAGTATCTGGCCTACCAAGTGATGCAGAGCAACCTGAAGTTCGGACATCGAATTCGGATGATTCACCTATTGCCAGAATGGCGCTGGTTGCTCAAGATGGTGTTGAGATTGACATCGATAGGCTTGGTCAATTTGTGGATACCGTCATCCTTGAACCGCTCAGTCGAATCAGCGGCATCGCTGAGGTGACTTCAAGGGGTGGCGCGGCTCGCGAAATACGTATTGCACTTGATATCGATCGCGTTGCCGAATTTGGGTTATCGATTGCTGAAGTGGCTGATGCCATTCGCGCGTCGTCCGCTGAGGTTACAGCGGGAGAGATCACCGAGGGTAACCGCAGTTTTACGCTGAGGACGGAGGCAATCAGTTACACACCGGACACTGCCAAAGAGCTTGTTGTTAGGACCGATCTTCGCGATGGTCGTATTTTCAATGTCAAGTTGTCAGATATTGCTGATATTGAGTTGGGATATAAGACCCCAAGTAGTTTCCGTCGGCTTAATGGCAAGCCGGCAATTACCTTTGCGGTGCTCAGAGAACCTGCCTCGAATGTCGTCACGACCCTCGAACGACTTAAAAACGAGGTCGATGCTTTAAACGCAGGCGTGCTTGCTGAGCAAGGCCTCGATTTACGTGTCGTTTATGACGAAACTGTGTATATCGGATCAGCTCTGGATCTGGTTCAAAACAACATCATGATCGGCGGTATTTTGGCGATCGTGGTTCTCTTAACCTTTTTACGCGCGTTAGCGCCAACGGCAATCGTGATGATTGCGATCCCCGTGTCGATTATCTCGACTTTTGTAGTGATCGCAGGACTTGGTTTATCAATCAATGTGATCTCGCTTGCCGGGCTCGCTTTCGCTGTTGGGATGGTTGTTGATGCATCCATTGTGAGCCTTGAGAACATTTACCGACTGAAACAATCTGGTTTTCCGACTTTGAAGGCCGCTTACTGGGGTGCGCGTCAGGTTTGGGCGCCAATCTTGGGTTCAGCGCTGACAACGGTTGTTGTGTTTATCCCAATCTTGATATTAGACCTCCCGGTCGGTCAGCTCTTCAGAGATATTGCAGTCGCTATCAGTGCATCAGTCATTGTGTCTGTGATTGTTTCAGTGACCGTGATTCCGGCGCTGGGGTCCTGGTTGATTAAACATGTTCAAAGTTTTGATCAGCAAACTCGCATTCCAGTGATCGACACGCTGGCTCGAGGGTTTAAGCGCCTGGTGCTGTCGTATTGTCGGATTGTTGTGCGGTCAACGGCTGGAGGATTAGTGGTGGTCGTTGCCCTCATCGCAGGCTCGGTCGCGACCCTAATGATGATGATGCCTCCGTTGGATTATTTACCAGATGGCAACAGAAATTTTGTATTTGGACGCATCTCGGTCCCTCCCGGCTACACTCGTGAAGCAACCGTCAATTTTGCGCAGTCGATGGAAGATGTCGCCCGCCCACTCTGGGAAAATCCAAATCCAGAAAAGCTTCCGCATATCGATCGATTCTTCTTCGTTGCATACAACGGAGGTGCCTTTGCTGGCGCTGCGACAGAAGATGCAGGACGAATTCGTGAGCTGATCCCAGTGTTATCTGAACCAGTGGCCAAAGCACCAGGAGCTCGTGCCTTTGTAACCCAAGCATCGTTGTTTGGTCGTTCAGTCGGAGGGTCACGTGGCATTTTGATCGATGTGCTCGGACCCGACTACGAAACAGTTGAACCTGCCTTCCGCAGTATTAGACGACAAATCAGCGAGTTGTTTCCGAGGAAAGCTGGCCACCAAATCCGTGTTCGACCATCAGCAAATGCGTTGAGTCCCGAGTTGGTTGTCAGGCCAGATCGAGATGCGCTGGCTCGTGCCGGAGTGTCTGCGCGAGATTTTGCGCAAGCTCTCGACGTATACAACGATGGCATTCTGGTCCGAGAGATACCACTGGGTGGAGAGCTGGTTAAGTTAGTCTTAACAACAAAGACTCGAGAGACTTCGAAAATCGAAGATATCGCGGACATTCCGGTGATCGCTCGAGACGGATCTCTGGTAAAAGTCGGTCAAGTTGCCGAGGTATCGATCGAGTCGTCGCCAAATCAATTAATACGAAAAGCCGGTCGTCGTGCTGTGACGATCGAATTACGCCTGCATGAGTCGATTCCATTGGAAACGGCCATTGCTGAAATCAACGAAAAGGTCGTGACTCCATTCAATATCAATTCGAAAAATGGCGTCAGACTCGCGCTGTCAGGAGCTGCTGATGAG
This sequence comes from uncultured Litorivicinus sp., assembly GCA_902541775.1. Lineage (GTDB taxonomy): Bacteria > Pseudomonadota > Gammaproteobacteria > Pseudomonadales > Litorivicinaceae > HIMB30. The sequence goes on from CACBSE010000010.1 coordinate 27,121, forward strand.
CTGTCAAAGGCTTGGAATTCGATGCAAACGAACGTTGTTTTTGCGATCGCTGTGATTTACTTGCTGTTGGTGATTTTATTAAAAAGTTTTGCCTTGCCGCTCGTCATTCTCGTCACTGTGCCAATTGCAGCAACTGGCGGAATACTTGGATTAGCCTTATTGAACCTGTACATCGATCAGCCATTGGATATGTTGACGATGCTCGGCTTCATTATCCTGACGGGTGTGGTCGTCAACAATGCGATTTTGATGGTTGAGCAAACGCTATGGCATATCCAACATGATGCAATGGATTCGGTTGCCGCAATTTTGGAAGCGACAAGTAATCGGATTCGTCCAATATTCATGTCGACACTAACTAGCCTTTTTGGTTTATTGCCGTTGATTGTTCTCCCTGGGGCGGGCTCTGAATTGTATCGAGGGATTGGGATTGTCGTGTTTGGTGGTCTGCTTTTATCGACTGTTTTGGCTTTGTTTTTTATTCCACCATTGATGGCTGTTTTGATGAAACGATACAAACCGGGCTCACCGATCGGTGGTATGACGGAAGAGATGACAGCGCCTCTTTCTCAAACTGCCTGACGAGACGCTCGAGATTCGTTAGACTCTCGGGCTTTTCAACTTCACCGAGATAATGCATGGAAATAAATGCCCGTAATACAATGATGGCAGACCTAAAGGCGCGTACCGACGTGCTGAGGGGGTATCTTTGACTACACAGCGAAGCGTGAACGACTCGACGAAGTCAATCTAGAGCTCGAAGATCCAAACGTCTGGAATGATCCGGCCAAAGCACAAGCACTTGGTCGCGAGCGCGCAAGCTTGGAAGCTGTCATCGACACGATTGATGAGTTGGACCAAAGTCTTGCCGACCAGACCGAGCTGACGGGAATATTGCTTGAAGAAGGCGACCAAGAGGGACTCGTTGAAGTCGACGAAGAACTTGAGCATCTAGAAACCTTGGTTGCTGGTCTTGAGTTCCGCCGAATGTTTTCTGGCGAAGCTGACGGCAACAATTGTTATCTCGATATTCAGGCGGGTTCAGGAGGAACCGAAGCACAAGACTGGGCCAATATGTTACTTCGCATGTATCTCCGTTGGTCTGAGAAAAAAGGTTTTAAGGTTGAGGTCGTCGAGGTTTCAGAGGGTGAGGTCGCAGGGATCAAGAGTGCAACGATTCATGTGCAAGGTGAATATGCCTTCGGCTGGCTACGGACAGAGACAGGTGTCCACCGATTAGTTCGTAAAAGTCCTTTTGACTCTGGCGCAAGACGTCATACTTCGTTCTCTTCAGTGTTTGCCTCGCCTGAAATCGATGACAATGTGGAAATTGAAATTGATCCATCTGATCTTCGCATTGATACCTATCGAGCGTCAGGAGCTGGTGGTCAGCATGTCAACAGAACAGATTCTGCGGTACGTATCACCCATGAACCGAGTGGAATTGTGGTGCAATGCCAAAGCCAGCGTTCACAGCACCAGAATAAGGATTTTGCGATGAAACAACTTCGCGCTAAGTTGTATGAACGCAAGATGGACGAGAGACGTGCTGAAGCACAAGCGCTTGAAGACTCAAAAGCAGATATTGGCTGGGGTAGTCAGATTCGTTCTTATGTCTTGGATTCCAGTCGGATTAAGGATTTGAGAACAGGCGTGGAGACCTCCAACACGCAATCAGTGTTGGATGGTGCTTTAGATCCATTTATTGAAGCAAGTTTGAAGCAGGGACTGTAATGACTGATCACACCACTCCAGAGATCGAAGTCGATGAAAATCAACTGATCACTGAGAGACAGAAAAAACTGTCTCTGATCCGCGATGCCGAGGGACCTACATTTCCGAATGACTTCAGACGGAGCCATTTAGCACTTGAGCTTACGAAAATGCACGGATCTGAAGATAAAGAGACGTTGGCTGAAAACGGTATTGAAGTCGCTGTTTGTGGTCGTGTGATGTTACGTCGAATCATGGGAAAGGCGAGCTTCCTCACGATTCAGGATACCAGTGGTCGTATCCAACTTTACGCTCGAAAAGCGGATCTTCATGAAGGCGTGTATGAGGATTTTAAGACCTGGGATCTTGGTGACATTGTTGGTGGCCGCGGGACATTGTTTAAAACCAATACCGGAGAGTTATCCGTTCATTTGACCGAAATTCGGTTACTCACCAAATCATTGCGTCCTCTGCCAGATAAACATAAAGGCCTGACGGATAAAGAACTATGTTATCGCCAGCGCTACGTTGATCTCATGACCAATGATGAGACACGTCACGTGTTTACCTTGCGTTCAAAGGTAATCGCAGCGATTCGTCACTTTTTTGAATCACGTGATTTCTTGGAAGTCGAAACGCCGATGTTGCAAGTGATCCCCGGTGGGGCAACGGCGCGTCCTTTTGTCACCCATCACAACGCACTTGATATCGATATGTACCTTCGAATCGCGCCGGAGTTGTTCTTGAAGCGACTGGTTGTTGGTGGATTCGAGCGTGTATTCGAGATCAACCGCAACTTTCGCAATGAAGGATTGTCGACCCGTCATAACCCGGAATTCACAATGCTCGAATTTTATTGGGCCTATGCGGATTATCGTGATTTGGTCGCTACAACCGAAATGCTGCTACGCGAAGTCGCACAAAATGTGTGCGGCAAAACTGTATTTACACTTGAAGACGGCTCACAAGTTGACTTGAAAAAGGCATTCCATACGCTAACGGTTAAAGAAGCAATTTTGAAGTATTGCGATAAAGCAAAAGATGCAATCCTTGATGATCTGGCACAAGCGACAACGCTCGCCCAATCATTAGGACTGGCAGTAGAGTCGTCGTGGGGCCTCGGCAAAGTACAAATTGAGATTTTTGAAGCGGTAGCTGAAGAGAAATTGATGCATCCAACATTTATCACGGAATATCCGGCTGAAGTGAGTCCGCTTGCACGACGTAATGATGAGAATCCGTTTGTCACTGACCGATTTGAGTTTTTTATTGGTGGACGGGAACTTGCGAATGGGTTTAGTGAGCTCAACGATGCCGAAGATCAGGCGCAACGTTTCCGCGAACAAGTTGCGCAAAAAGCCGGTGGCGATGTTGAAGCAATGTTCTATGACGATGATTATGTGCGAGCTCTTGAATATGGGTTGCCGCCAACAGCTGGAGAAGGCGTGGGCATTGACCGGCTCGTCATGTTTTTAGCTGAGCAGCATTCGATTCGTGATGTCATTCTTTTCCCAGCGATGCGTCCGCAGGGATAACGCGAATCTGGTCATTGGCAACCTCCGGCTGTTGATTTGTTCGCGTCTTTCTCGATGGTGAGTTGATGAATCCGTGGATCGCACATCTTGAAAATCAGGATTTGAAATGGATCGTAGACTATGGTCAAGGGGTCTATTTGGATCCAGGAATCGATGTGTATTTCCCGAAGCCAACATTGATCCTTGACGGGCAACTTGAGTGTCGAGGTCATGTTCGAGGTAGTGGGGCGTTACTGGGAATTTCAGAATGGTATCTTGAGGTCGACCGAGGTGCGCTTTGGAGTGTTATAACACCCGTTTGGGCACTCGAGTTACCACTGACCCGTCAACATCGAACGACTTGGAGTGTTGCGATTGCTGTTGCGATGTCCGCTGAAATTCGGCTCGCACAGCCTGATACCCGCGGCCTTGCTGATGTGGAAGCGGCCCGTTTGAAATTCCGGTATGTTGTGAGTCAGCTAGAGACCACTTTATGAGGGACCAAAGTGGCTGAAGAAAAGCGCCAATCGGCGACAGATAGTTTAGGATTGCCTCGCCGAATGTGGTGGCTGTGGCCTTTTGTTGTTCTATTGATTGTGATCTGGGCAATCAGTTTGTGGGTAATTCGAGTTGCAGATACGCAGGCAACGCTTGGTGTTGTGACTTCACACCGTGGGCTTGGCAATACCGCACGGGCTGAAGTCGCACTATTTGTCCCCTCTACGATGCAATCACGTGTGCTCGGTGAGCGCGTTGATGTGACATGCCAAGACGTGACACTGATCGGCCAAGTGTTTACCGAGTCGGGCGATATTTTGTCTGTTCAAGATATTCGTGACTGGGTTGGTAGCCGGTTATTGGCAGAGCGATTGTTTAATCAAGGCGTTCGATTACAACAGGTTGTTACCGAGTCGGATACGAATATCCCCGCGCCAGGCGAACATTGTGACGTGACATTGATCAGCGGGCGTGTTCGTCTCATTGATCTATTAGGCCGTAGCTTAAGCCCATGACAGCGACTTTGGATGGCTTTATTGCAACTGGAGCGACTTTTGAAGCTGTCGCGGATGAAGCTGAATCACTCGGATATCAGTTGAGAGAACGTCGCTTAAAACCGCCAGTTTCTGGATCTATTTTTGTTGATCAAAATGGCCTCCTGCACCGTGTGCGTTATCAACTCTTTGGTTGGGTTATCAGTATTGATGGCGACTCAAAAATCCATATCGTTCGGTGGCGGAAGGCGTTCACGGTCGGCGGATACGTGCTTGAGCCTGAGGTAGCCGATTATCGACTGACTATACAATGGCTCGCTTTGACTTTTGTGGTCCTCGCACGATTACTGCTCGTGCTGATGGTTAGCATCCTCGGTCAGGTCGATGATTTGTCGTTGACTCCGCTTTGGATTTTAACAGCCCTCATTTTGGCTTCGACGACATACACTTCAATCACATTAATTCACAGATCGCAGTGGCGAGACCTTGAAGCAGCGTTAGATGCGATGGCGCCTGATTGGATTCCAAGACTGTCCAGAGACGTTGGTGGCCGTAGCCTAGCATGTTGCACGATTCTAGGCATGTTGATGCTTGATAGTGTTCTGCAACTGTCCACATCAATTTGGGTGGTGGGGCTTGGTTTCTTGTTTCTTGATCTGATGCCGACGCGTCATTTCAAACAAGCGCGAGCGATTGCTCCGAAACCTCGGGTCCGGATCGAACGAAAGCCGAGAAAAATGATGGATGAGCTGCTTGAGCTACTTCATCTCAAAGGCGCGGGAGTACACGTGTTACGAACTCAGGTTCCAGAGATACTCTTGCGTGCGAGCGAAGAACTGGTTCGTCAAGGCCAGCCAATTACTGTTCTAGGTCCAGAATCCGAGTTCCTGCCGGGTACGTTAAGGAGTAACTTTGCCTGGGATGCGAGTGACGAGGGTGAATACCATTTCGCCAATCTGATGGAATTGATTGGATTGACTTATTGGCGAGAACGTTTCGGTGATTCACTCAATTATCAAATCGGACCTGACAATCAAGGTCTCTCATCCTCAGAGGCAGCTGCGTTGGCAGTCGCTCGAGCGCTGGCACAAGGTGCGGATACGTTAATTTTAGTCGATGCGTTAGCGCCTCTCTCGGCCGATCGGCAAATGGAGCTACTGAATCGATTAGGTTCTGCGAATTGTCGTATTTTTGTATTTTCCAGCGTGTCTGACTTATGGGAAGGTGATGTCGTTGGGCTCGATTGAAGCGCAAATTTTTCAGCTCGCGGCTGGCAACGTCTCAGCAAACCTTGCTAGGGATCGTTTATGGCAAGTCAAAGAAGGTGAAGCGAGACTCCGTCTGCTGATCTCAGACGATGAAATTGGAACCATGCCAGTTCCTGAATCAGGTTGGTTCCTAGTTCCTGAGTCGGAGTATTTACATATTCAGTTAATCGCAGACACAGCGATCTCGTTTGAAAGTCGGCTCCCACTCAGTCTGATCCCGCGGCTGGGTGATCTCGGCCGTAACCAGTTGATTCAACCCATTCGTCAGATGATGTCTGTCGCGGGTGTTGATGATGGTGTCATCGACTGGAGTGTAAAATTAGCGCAACCCACATTCCGGTCTTGGTTCGGTGCGTCATTGGATCAGTCGATTAGGCTCGCTCAACCAATGTCACCCGATATTATAACGCCACTGATTGCTGATCATGTGCCGCGAACAACGTTGGAGGAGGATTCGCTGCCTGAAGAACGGCGCGCGCTGCCTGTTTTGGTGACTGCATCGATCTTATCAATTGTCGCTGTTGTGAGTTGGCTTTGCGCTTTAGTGACCTTTGAAGCACCAGGTTTTGCGCTGAGTTATAAATATTCCACTGTTGCGCTTGCAAGCCTAGGTATTGTTGTGTTGGCTGTTTGGGTAATTCATTTGTTCGCCCAGTATTATCGTGACGTATCACTTGTTAGTTTAGCGGCTGCCTTAGCAATGATGATACTGATACTCCTTTTCGAAGCCCCAAAAATTGCCATCTCGTTGATCTTTTCAGGAGGTCTGATCGGCGTGGCATATTGGGTCTATGTGCGACGATTGCTCACTGAACTTCCAGCGATTGATCAGCCTATGCGCTGGTTATCGCTTCGGTTATCGCGTGATGGAGTCCCTTCCGTTAGAGAACGTGTACTCAAAGTTTGGGATCAGGCGCGTCATTGGGTGATCGCACGGATCGAATTGGTGGCTGAATACAGCCGATTTAGCCGCGCAGTGATTGCTGCAAGTTTGGTGATTCCTGCGATCGCATCAACGGATGAAACCCGACCAGTCGTTTTAACAGGACTGTCACTCGGAGCCCTGCTATTAATAGAACGCTTGCGTGCTGCAATGCCAGTGAGTCTCGAGTCAACACCAGAACAGGGCGATAAAAAAACCGTGCGGCCTTTAGTGCTGAGTGGGGAAGTGCAATATGAAGACGTTGTCTTTCGGCGTCACGCGGGCGAGGCTCCGTTATTCAACCTACTGAGCTTCCATTGTTCTGATGACAGCTTGGTTCGTATCACCGCTGCTGAAGGCGCTGGCCTCTCAACGCTCAAACATTTATTACTCCGTCAAGTGACTCCAGAGCGCGGTATCGTGCGTGTTGGTGGAATGGATGTCGCACGGCTGGATCCAACTGTGTTGGCTTATTCTGTAATTATGCTCGATCATCCGCGAGACACCGACGTTACGACGGTCGGGGAGTGGTTGTTTATCGAACCGGGCATCGAGCCATCGACGCTTGAGATACACCTGCAAGCATTATCTGCCAGCCATTGGATTGAATCGTTGCATGATCGCTTGAATGCATCATTGGGAGCTTTGCAATCGATCGCGGGTCCGCACGGGATGAATCGCTTGAAAATTGCAAGGGCGTTGTCAAGAAAGGGTCAGCTGATGTGGCTTGATCATTGGTTAATTGGTCTTGATCAGCGTTCGCGAACACACGTCATCGATAGTTTGGTCGAACGCTCAGGGACACGTTTCGTGGTTGATCGCAATGAATTGCTCAAAGGTCAAGCATCGATTCACTGGGAGGTCTTGCGTGATTGAGCAGCAACTGTTCCTGGGTGCATTGACTGAACAGGAATATCGACATTGGTTCGATAACTCGGTCATTAAAGAGTTGCGGCCTGGCGAGACGCTCATTGGCGCGGATGATTTTCCCGATATCCATCTCGTTTTGCGTGGTCAATTTGCGATGCGCCGGGGAGAGCGATCGCCGGGTGTGGTCGGTTTGGATGAATTTCTCACCGGTTGGATGACCGATCGAGAGTGGCTTGCCGATCGGTCAATGGTACTGATTTATTTGGATTCAGGTCGATTTGGACAAACGTTATCGATTGATCCACGTCGAAAGCACCTATTTCACCAAAGTGTAACACCCATGCTGGCTGGTCGCTTGTATCGTGATTTATGTGAGAGTCAGACTATTCCTATCGCTCTCATGCGCGGATTTGAGCGAGGCGTGACACGTTTCCACGAGCTCCGGCAGACCTTTTTAAAGCGATAAGCGAGCAATCATCTAGTCATCAAGAAGGGATTTTTATCTGTCAATCATGAGTTGTTTCTGTATGTTGTATGCACCACAACTGATGTTTGTAGAGCTGGCGGCGCGTTCTACGGTTTCAACCTGAAGCCGGTCTCTTAGTCTTAGTAACTCTGATTCTGCCCGCGATCACACCATTGAGTTACGGGATTTTTATAACAACTTAGCGCGCTCTCTATCCTGAAATGGGCCTTAGCATTTTTGGCTATTACCATGGCATGGTCTGGCTTTGTGCATTCCTACGAGGGCATGTTGATCCTTCGTTTAAGTCAGGGTGCGCTGCTTTCCGCGATCATAACGGTAACCATGGCTTATTTGACGTTCGGCCGAGAAGGTCGTGTGTTATCGCGAGTCATGGCACTCTATATATCGGCCATAATCTTTGGCAGAATGGCGTTTCCAATCAGCTGGCTTCATATACCGAGTGGTAATGGGTCGCATCGTTGTGGGCTGCTCTACTTTTGCTGGTGATGATGACTCCATGGAGACGGGCAACGCCAAAACCGTTGAATTTGATTAAACTGGAAGCGCAGCTCAGTAAACAGGCAGTAACCAGTTGAGGAAATGGCCTGATTTTTCCATGGGTCTTTTATATGTGTTGGGTGTTTACCGAATACCTCAATTAATTGCCATTTCGGATTAATGAAGTTTATCCAGGTTCTTCGATGGGTTTGGTCGGGCAGAGTTACCTTGGATATAGTGTCGGGATTTTGTCTGCTTTCACCATTGGTTGGCTAGCCGAACGACTTATTGGGCCGATCCGTTTTGCGATGGCCGCTTTAATGTAATGATTGGAGTCCTTGTCCTTTCATTGGGCGATATCTGGATGTTGATTGCGCAAGTATTTGTCATATGTCTCGGTATGTTTGTCATCCATCCGTTGGCCGCCTCGGAGGTCAATCATAATGCCCGTTCGCTGGGTGGTTTTATCAATGGGCTTTATGTTTTATGTTATTACACTGGAGGGGAGTTTGGCGCTTAGTTGGTGGGATATATCTACGAGTTATTTGGCTGGACTCTGTTCTTAATGGCCCTTGCTGAAATCTGAGGATTGGGTACTTGTTGCATGTGGCTGTATGGCCAGATGCATCAGACACGACGACGATAAGTCGCTGCATTTTTGTTGTTTTCACGACACTCAACTTCGATAAGAAAGGATCGGTGATTGGTTTGTTCACGGATCCATTTGTCAACATGGTCAAATACAAACTCTGCGGTCCGTTCCATACTGACATTTGGTAACACGCGCAGGTCGACAATTTGTTTGTCATGAAGATCCTGAAAAAGTTGTAGTTCGGGATCATCTTCATTGATCAGCGTTGTATGGTCAAACCAGTACGAGAGCCAGGATTTGATGTCAGAGAATTCACCAAAATCGATACCGAACCCAGATTCCGTTAACT